>JAGQPY010000699.1 GCA_020426485.1 Planctomycetaceae bacterium | reverse complement strand
TACTGGCGAAAGCTGAAATCCGGTGAGTTCGATCAGAATGCTTCTTAGTCCTGCTTCCTTCGTTTCGGCGTGCTGAGGAACATCACAGACCTGAGTCGCCGGTTTGCTCGCGTTGGTTAATCGAACAGGGAAAACACGTCTGGTCATGCCGGACAGGGAAACTGATCACAAGGAGTTCTTATGACATTCTCCAGTCAGAAAATTGTGGTTCCGGTTGATTTTTCAGGTGAGTCTGAAAACGCCATTCGAACGGCCGTTGACATTGCCGGCGACTGTCAGCGAATTCATCTGCTTCACGTGCTGCTTCCGCTGGACAGTATTTCTCCTGGAGTACTGCTGGGCGACGTGTCCGACGAAAAGCGCGAAGCCAAAATCAACGAACATCTGAACGAGATCGCGGGGCGCTGTGGAGCCGGCAAGGCTCACGTCAAAGCGCTGTTTGGTGACCCCGGAATGGAAATCGCCGACTATGCTCAGAAAATCGGAGCCGACCTGATTGTCATTCCTTCTCACGGCTACCACGGTGTCAAGCGGCTGGTGCTGGGGTCAGTGGCGGAACGAGTCATCCGACACGCCAACTGCAGTGTGCTGGTCGTTCGGCGTTCGGATGCTGAATGACCCTGAATCGGGTCGACGCGGAAGCTGAGGATCGCGCTGCAGCTCGTTCGGTGGCTCAGCGCTGATCTGCCAAATCCTGATTTGCGAACGCAGACACTGGAATGAGTCTTCCTGCGTTTCATTCTCGCCAGCCCGAAAACTCCAACGAATTCCTGAAAGCCGTCGGACTTCCCGCAGGAAAGCGACGTCCGACCGTGAATACCGTGCCATACTGCTGACAGACAAGATGCTTTCGGGACCTGTTCTGAGACGCTCCTGATCTGAAGACACGACGATGGCTATTGAATTTCACTGTCCCTACTGCACTGCCACAATTCGCGTTCCGGATCAGTTTGCGGGCAAGGCCGGGCGGTGTCCGAAATGCGACACCAAACTGATTGTGCCGCAAATCGCTCCACCGCCCTCGGCAGCGACTCCGAACAACGCCGCGACTTCACCGGTGGCACCCGCGATGCCCCGCATGCATCAGCCATCCGCGGATGTGATCGGCTTTTCGCCACCGATGAGCCACACGTCGGCTGCGGCAGCCGCTCCTCTTGCAGGCGAAGCCGCAGCAGCAGAAATGCCGGCCACTGTTTCGGCAGGTTCTTCTGCATCGATCCCCGTTGTCACACGACGACGAGGCCGACGACGCAAACGAAGCTCAAAGTTTTCATGGCTGGTTCCGGTTCTGTGTCTGGGAGCCTTCTTTCTGATGCTGGCCGGCATCCTGTCACTGCGACAGGCGGAACTCAAAGGCGTGTTGCACGGTAATCTGGCGGTTGCCATGGAGATTCCCTCAGTCCGAGTTTCACTGGCCGACATGGGGTTAACACCCGCCGAGCAGGCAGAAGTGTTGACAGAGTTTGAACACAATTCGGAAGCATTCGTCAGTGCTCAGATGACATGCCGAGTCTTCGGGGACGGCGATCACTTTGCCGTGGAGATCAAGGCAACGGAAGGCTTTGAATGGTTCACACTGAACCCACTGTCGGACATTCCGTTGTCGGACTGGATTCGCGGTCATCGAGAAGAACTGAACCGAATTCGGTTGCAGCAGATCACCGATGCCGGAGCCGCCATGTGTCACGACAAACTGCAAAAGGTGGCTGGCGTTCCGGTGGTGTTTGACGCCGAACGCTATCGCGACTCCTTCGCTCTGGGTTCACATGTCAATGCCTTTGGGTTTGCCGTGGAAGCTGTCACGGGAAGTCGCCGTTCTCTGTGTTGCCATGAAGATGCGAACGGCACTCTGTACTTCGCTCTGCCCGCCGACACGACGTCGTTCAAACTGCGAGGTCGCAGGATTGCCGGCACATCCGTCTGGTTTCCCGGCGAGTACACCGTGGAGATTCGTAAGTCCGCGGCTGCCGCCCCCACAGACGCTCCACCGTCTGAAGCTCTACCCGGCGAAACCATGCCCGGAGAAACCATGCCGCAGGATGGTTCGATGACAGATCCGGAATCGACACCCGATTCTCAGTCGCCTTCGGGGGAGCCCGCTATGAAGCCGGACACCAATTCGAACGAATCCGCAGCCACAGAAATGAAGATGACACCGGAACCTCGTTAGCCGCAGCCGCACAGCGCCCGGTTGTCTTTTAGAGTGCGGCGACTTGTCGCCGCTTTGGATTTGATTCAACACGCCGATTTT
>JAGQPY010000698.1 GCA_020426485.1 Planctomycetaceae bacterium | reverse complement strand
AAAGTTTGTATCAGCGGTTTTCTTCAGGTCTGGGTCTAAGTTTATTCGGGCGATGGGTTAGGGGCAAGTGAGGAGGTGTCCATGCTGAGATTGAGGGGGTGGCCCTTGTGAATACGCTGTGACGGCGATTGGATTCGGCAGTTTATTTGTCGCAGCCAATGTGATACATGCTCCCGGATGTCTTTGCATTGCCGTAAATGAGTCGGCAGGCAGGAGCCTGCCCTACAAAAGCTGCCGGGTCGCGACCCGGCCTACCTGGCTGGCGGAGCCTGATGGCGGCTTATGACCAACGACGGTTAACGGCGGCGGACGGCTTCGGCGGGGAGGGAGCGGAAGATTCGCAGGCCGAACAGCAAAACGCACAGCAGGCCAAAGGAACAGCCCACGAGGCTCAGAACGCTGGGCCAGTGGCTGAAGATGTCTCGCAGAGTCAGAAAGTCGGCCCACAGCCAGCGCCACAGGCACATCACCAGAAACGCGGAACAGGCCAGGTACGGTCCATACGCGACAAAGCCTTTGCCTCGCAGCAACATGGAGCTGAGTCCAATGACGGCTCCGGTCATGGGAGCCATCGCCAGAACACACAACGTTGATTGCCAGCCGAGAAACGCTCCAATCAGCATCATCAGTGTGACGTCGCCCAGTCCCAGAGACGGTTGTCCAAGAATTCTGCCGGACAGCCAGCGCAGCAGCCACGTCAGACTTCCGCCGGTCAGCAATCCCGTGATGCTCCAGGCGAAACCGTGCAGATGTCGATGGTGGTCCATCCATTCCGGCAGCCATGGGCCTCGAATGCCTTCGATGGCCAGGTCCCAGTTGACCCAGATATGAACCATCTGAAGTTCTCCGGAAAGCGTGGCCAGAATCACGGCCAGCACTGAGCCTCCCATGGTGACTTCGTCCGGAATGACATAGTCCAACAGATCCGTCAGAGTCGCGACCCACAGCAGAAAGATCAGCAGCAGGTGGAACGGCAGTCGAGTTGCCGGCATCGACGACGGTCGAACTTCCGTGATGTTCTGAGCATCCAGTGGCGGTAGCAGCGTCCATGCGAACACAACGAATAACAGGCTCAGACACACAGCTGAAGCCTGATGCCAGCGAACCGGGCGATTGCCGCAGGAGCATCGGACGGCAAGGGGCGAGCACCATCGCTGGAAACGGGAAACATTGTTGCCGCAAGCCGGACAGGCCAGCAGTCCACCGGAATTCATTCCTTCCAGCACAACGGACGCCCATCCGGCTGCAATTCGACCCAGAATGAGGCCCACAAGGGCGACGACAATCAACACTTGAGAATTCCAACTGGTTCCATGATCGAGGACGTCAACGTGCGGTTTCTGCGGGGAAACATCGTTCAGGGACGGTGATCGCGAAGCTGCAGATCCGCATCAGGACGACTGGCGGGGCCATTCATCAACTCTGACTCTTGGTACGAATCGTCGACGTCTGTTGATGGAGATTACTGTTTCGATTGTTGCCTGAACATCGCGCGATGTGCGCATGTTTTGGGCAACGGTGGAGCAAAGTTGGCTCAAGTTTCGGGAAATTCCAAGCGGCACGGCACTTGCTTAGTGCTCAGACGTGTGCGGCGAAGGGCGAGCAGCCGCGGTTCTGAACGGTCAATTCGGTGTCGGCACAGATTCAGGCGGAGGATTCAGGGAGATTCCTGCGATCAATGGGATGTGTCCGATCCATGTTGCGATCGAACAGAGTTAGTCAATTGCACTCAGCTTGCCTCAGTCCGTGAAGATTCTGGAATTCTGTGACCCGTAGACCGGGGTTGAAAGCGAAAAAGCAATGAAGAAACTCGAGGCCATCATTCGCCACTACAAGCTGGAGGATGTAAAGACTGCCCTGACGAACATTGGTGTTCAGGGGATGACGGTATCGGAAGTCCGAGGATTCGGTCGGCAGCGAGGGCATAAGGAGACGTACCGCGGTGCAGAATACACGGTCGACTTCATGCCGAAAGTGAAAATGGAAGTTGTGGTTCCGGCCGCTGACGTTGATGGCGCTGTGACAGCGATCTGCAACGCGGCTCGAACAGGTCAGGTTGGAGACGGAAAGATCTTTGTTTCTTCACTGGAACAGGTCGTGAGAATCCGAACCGGCGAAGCGGGCCAGGAAGCCATTTAAGCAACGGCCCTTCCTTCGATGCGATTCGAAGGCGATTGACATTCTGAGAACTCGCTGCGTCAGGCGATTCCGTGTGACCGATGCCACCGCGAAGACTGGAACTGTGCACCAGT
>JAGQPY010000697.1 GCA_020426485.1 Planctomycetaceae bacterium | reverse complement strand
GTGCTGAAGATCAGATCCATCGCGGTGCCGATGGTGTACAGCCCCATCAGGAACAATCCCATCGCAAACGAACCATGTACATTCGCCCAGACCGCGAACAGCACTGGCCACACAAACCATGCCGACTGGCGACGGTCGAATTTCAGGACCAGCATCGCCAGAACAGCACAGAAGAAGCAGACGCCCGCCAGTTGAGGGCGAATGATCAGAAACTGCTGCCAGTTGACGGCCAGCAGGATCAGGCTGGACATCATTCCTGCCACGACCGATCCGCTGCGGCGAGTCACCGCGTAACCGACGAACCCCATCGCGACAACGATCAGCAATGCGTAGCCAAACTGCAGTCCGGGCAGACCCAGTTTCTGAGTCTGAAAGACCAGGGCCATCACAACCTGTGAACCCCATGCGGAATTCACCAGCGGCATGCCTTTGGCCAGTGGCAGAAGTGGTTCAGTATCGGCCACGGAGCGATGCTGCAGCGTGTGGAAGCCGTAGTTGATATGGTCCCACAGATCCGAATGCCACAGCGGACGATTGGCAAATACAATCAGCACCAGTCCCAGCAACACGCCAAACGCCGCCGATGCTCCGGACATTCGACACCATTCCGGCGTCTTGTCTTCCAGCACGGACGCATCCGGCAACGACGATTCAGGGTCGTGTTCCAAAGCTTCCGGTGGTTCTTCAAGAGTGGTCGTCATGGAAACAGGTCTTCATCAGTCCAGCCGGTTCACCGCGCAGCTCCCGCCGGGGCAGATTCCCCGCGGAATGTTGCCAAAAGTGTACATCACGTTCGATGTCGGACCTTGAGGAAAAAGAAAGCCGTGAGTGTCTTGCTGAGAATGCTGCTCGCAAGGGTCGCACATCGTTCACTTTCGGCACAGCCGGACCAGCCTGCTTCCGGAGTGACGGACCCGCCACAATATCGCACAGGACATGAATTGCAGTTTTAAACGACAGACCGCGCCGGCCTGAGCTCCCGCCAGTACCCGGAACGGTAAGAGCGCTTATCAGGATTATCCCGCCAGCAACGGATTGGCGAGTATAAAGGCAGTTTCGAATCCGCGCTGGGCCGGAGACAGTTTTGCCTCACGGCCATCGGGTGGGTTCGTTCAGCCGGGCCGCGCTGCAAAGACAGACGCGGTCACGCGTGTTTCCACCGACGGGGGAGTCCGTACCGGGATTGAGGGCGGACCGTGCGTCGATCGGTGCCTCTGCCGCCAACCCTCAGCTTCAGCCCGGGTGGTTTACCAAAGAAGTCGGCGGATGCCGCGGCAGACTTCGAACCTGCTCGCGGCAACAGTGTTGGTCCGTGGCGATGTTAATTCGGCTGCATATCGAAGTCGTGGGTGATTGCCGATTCCGAGACGGTTGCAGTGAGTCCCGATTCGCCGCCCCAGTAGTACTTCTGTGGAATGTTGTCGACCTTTTCGTAGTCGATGAAGTCAGCCGGAGTATCCTCCTGTGCTTCACCAACCACCGTTGGAGGCGTAATTCCTACCTGATAGCTGCCGGCCGGGACTGCCAGAGTGTATTTGCCTTCCGGCCCCAACGTTGCAGAAGCGGCAGCACCGGTTTGAGGATCTTCGAATGACACTTCACCTTTCTCGACCGGTTTCCCGTCGAAGGTCACCGTCCCTGAAATCTGGATCGGTGTCGGCCGTTGAGAATCGCCGCCGCACCCGACGGTCAGGACACAGAACAACAGCACATTGCAGGCGATGATGATTCGCCAAAACCCGGAAACCATAAGTCCTCAGCCTTGAAAGAGGTAAGTAGAAAGCGAATAGACCTTGAGAGTCGTCCTGAAACTGATCCGGGACATATTTCCGTCCCGGAATCTGCTTCGTCTTAAAACGCCGCGTCGGTTTCAGAACGACGTTCAGACCGTAATGAGCTGTCCAAACACGGTCGCATTCGAACTGTCGGCCACAATTCTGATTTCAGAAATCTGTTCGATCGAGCGAAGCTTCGCCGGGCTGCCGATCAAATGCCGCCCAACGGCAGCCTCGCTCGTGTCGTGTCTCATTCAGGTGGGATCTTATTGACCGCAGTGTTCTGTCTTGTTTAACCCGTGGCCGACAGAGGCAGGAACAGAGAACTCCTGGCCTGTCGGCCACGGGCTAAACGAAGAGACTTGAGAGACACAACACCACGAAGTCCGAATCTGACGGCGACTTAGCGACACTTACTGCAGAAAACCTGAATCAGTTGAGTCAAGTTTTCATAGCGACCAACGGGAGCGTTTCCGAGCGGTA
>JAGQPY010000696.1 GCA_020426485.1 Planctomycetaceae bacterium | reverse complement strand
TGATTGAACGTCAGCATCCCGGGACGGTTGCTCTGGTTTCGATCGGTGCAGGATCAGATCAGAACCCAATTTCCGGTGTGACGGGCGACAAAGTGGAGATTGCGGAAGCTCAGGGATTGGAAATCGCCGGCGAAGTCACACGATTATTGTCAGAGCCCCGCAAACGCATCAGCGGTGTTCCCACGTCTGTCAATTCGCTGATTCAACTGCCACTGAATGAACTTCCAACTCGTGAACAACTGATTGCTCAGACCGGTCAGGGACGTCCGACGGACAAATACAACGCGACGACTCAACTGGCTCAACTGGATCGTGGCCAGCCACTGCTGACTCACATCAATTACCCGATTCAGACGTGGACTTTCGGTGACAGCTTCTGCATGACGTTTCTGGCAGGGGAAGTCTGCGTCGATTATGCATTGAGGCTGAAGCAGGAACTGGATCGAGAGCGCTTTTGGCTGAACACCTACAGCAATGATTTCTGCTGCTACATTCCGTCGGAACGACTGGCCGTGGAAGGCGGCTACGGCGGTGGAGCGGAGGTTCCCTATTTTGCATTGCCAACAACGTTGAAGGCCGGGCTGGAACAGAAGATCATCGACGAAGTTCATCGTCAGGTGCCGACATCGTTTCATGCCGGCGATGGGACTCAGGGCATCGCGCCGCAGGCTCCGGAAGAATCATTGCAGTGCATGTCGGTTTCCCCCGGTCTGCAGGTCGTGCTGGCGGCGTCCGAACCGAACGTGACTGACCCCGTCGCCATCGACTTCGGTCCCGACGGTCGACTGTGGGTCGCCGAAATGAGCGACTACGGTCGAGACGTTTACGAATCTTTTGCTCAGTCCGGCAAGGTTCGTTGGCTGAGGGATTCCGACAACGATGGCCACTTCGAAACCGCAGTCACGTTTGTCGATGGTCTGCGGTTTCCCACGGATGTCAAAGTGTGGCGAGACGGCGTGCTGATCTGTGACGCTCCCGACATTTTGTGGGCACGCGATACCAGCGGTGACGGCAAAGCGGACGACGTCACGAAACTGTTCACCGGTTTCGAAGTGCGGAACGCTCAGGCCCGAGTGAACAGTCTTCGCTGGGGGCTGGACAACTGGTTGTACGGTGCGGGCGGTTTGTTTGGGGGCACAATTTCCAGTCTGCAGACAAGAAGTGTTGTGGAATGTTCCAATCGCGATTTTCGGATGAATCCGGACAGCGGCGTGATCGAGCCCGTCACCGGGAATACTCAGCAGGGACGTTGTCGCAACGACTGGGGCGAATGGTTTGGCTGTTCGAATGGAACTCTGCTGCGACCGATTTCCTCAGACGATGCGTACGAGCGACGGAACCCCTTGGCGATCCCGTCCAGCCTTCCATCCGTTGTGATCGATGCCGACGCTCACCAGTTGTTTCCACCGGCTGATCTGGTGACATTCGAACTATCCGGCGCGCCGGGGCGAGCAACGTCGGCGTGCGGGCTGGGGATCTACCGCGACACATTGCTCGGCGACGACTTTCTGAATGATGCGTTCACGTGCGAACCGGTGCATCAGTCGGTGCATCGGATTGATTTTCGTCCGACGGAATCCGGTTTTGTTGGAAGTCGAGCTGCCGATGAGGAGGATCGGGAGTTTCTCAGTTCCACAGACCGCTGGTTTCGCCCGGTGCAGGTACGAACCGGTCCGGATGGCGCGCTGTGGGTCGTGGACATGTATCGATTTGTGATTGAACATTCCCGCTGGATTCCTCAATCTACTTTGAGTGAACTGAATGTGTTCGCGGGAACCGATCGAGGACGCATTTACCGAGTGCTGCCGAGTTCTTCCGGCGCGGGAGCGAAATCGTCGGGCCTGATTCCTGACTGGACTTCGCTGTCCGACGATCAGCTTGCTGATCATCTGGAAACGGCGAACGGAATTCAGCGTGATCTGGTTCATCAACAGCTGATCTGGCGAAAAGCTTCGGGAACCGCTTCGAAGCTGCGAACTCTGGCGGCTCAGTCTCGCCTTCCGGCCGTCAGACTTCAGGCCCTGGCCGCGCTGGACGGACTCGAGCGGTTAACGGTGGACGATGTGAAGGCCGCTCTGCACGATGATGAATCGGAAGTGCAGCGATTTTCCGTTCTGCTGTCGGAGCGCTGGCTGGCGAAATCGGATTCTCTTCAGCAGGCGGTCGCGGCACTGGCATCGACTCCTTCCGTAAAAGTGCGGCGGCAGGTGGCGTTGTCGCTGGGTGTTGTTCCGAATGATTCGACAGCGGCTGCGCTGGCC
>JAGQPY010000695.1 GCA_020426485.1 Planctomycetaceae bacterium | reverse complement strand
CTCGACGTGGTGAATCAGACCCAAGCAATGCTGCGACCATTCGCCGCACTCCAAAAGACAACCTGCCAGGCACCAGAAGTCGCTCAAACGCTATTCAGCAGAAGGTGGAAAAATCATGCGTCAGTTACTGATGTTATGGACCGTATTGTTGGCGATGTCCGTCCCGGTAAGTGGCGCTGATCGCCCGAATATCGTGTGGCTGGTTTCGGAAGACAATTCCGTCCATTACATGAAGTTGTACACCGACCACGGCGCTGCGACACCGCACATTGCAGCAATGGCGCAGCATGGTCTGATATATCAGCATGCTTTTTCCAACGCTCCGGTCTGCAGTGTTGCCAGAACGACGCTGGCCACCGGTTGCTATGGGCCTCGCATTGGAACGCAGTATCACCGGCGTTCGGTCGCGGTTCCGTTGCCTGACCAGATGAAGATGTTCCCGGAGTATCTGCGACAAGCGGGTTACTACACCGCCAACAATAATAAAACGGACTACAACGCCATTCCTGGCAAGGGAGTCTGGGACGATTCGTCGCGCAAGGCCTCATGGAGGAACCGGAGCGAGGGACAAGCGTTTTTTTACATGCAGAGCTTTCCGGTCTCGCACGAAAGCAGTCTGCATTTCACCGCCGAACAAATGGCAAAGGAGACGACAACAACATCACCGAATGACGTCTTCGTGGCACCCTATCATCCGGATACCGCTACGTTTCGCTACACGTATGCTCGGTATCTCGACCGCATCATGGACATGGACCGCCAGATCGGCGCCGTCGTCGACGAACTGACAAAAGACGGGCTGCTGGAAGAGACCTTCATCTTCTATTTTGGCGACCATGGCGGCGTTCTTCCGCGAGGCAAAGGCTATGCCTACGAAAGCGGACTGCATGTTCCACTGGTTGTTCGGATTCCGGACAAATGGAAGCATCTGGTGGACGCCACTCCCGGCAGTCGAGTCAACGGATTTGTCAGTTTCATCGACTTCGGCCCGACGGTTCTGAATCTGGCCGGCGTCGCTGTTCCGGAACAGATGGATGGCCGTCCGTTTCTGGGTCAGGGAGTCGTCGGCAGTGAGGTGGAAAAACGCGACGAAGCATTCGGGTATGCAGACCGCTTTGACGAGAAATATGATCTGGTCCGGACACTGCGAAAAGGCCGCTTCGAGTACGTGCGAAGCTTTCAACCGTTCAATTTCGACGGCCTGCAGAATAACTACCGCTACCGCATGCTGGCCTATCAGGAATGGAGAAAGCTTTATCAGGACGGTCAGCTGAATGACGTTCAGAAGCAGTTCTTTGAAGCTCGCCCGGCCGAACAATTGTTCGACATCGAAGCGGATCCCTACGAAACGACAAACCTGGCAAATGACCCGGCGTATGCAGAAACGCTGCAGAAAATGCGAACAGCTTTGACCGATCGACTGAAGGCGATGCCGGATCTCAGTTTTTACCCGGAAAGTTTTCTTGTCGAACAGGCCTTCAAAAATCCTGTGGCCTTTGGGCAGCAACATCGTGAAGAGATTGCTCGACTGATCGACATCGCCAACATGCAGCTGCTGCCGCCCGACGATGCCGTCGCACAACTGAAGCCCATTCTTTCCGGTCTGAACCGCTGGGAGATCTATTGGGCCTTGATCGATTGCACAGCGTTCGGAAAAGACGCCGAATCACTCAGCGGTCTGGCTGAGCACCTGGCCGACCAGAATCTGCATGGGCTATTGAAGGTACGAGCGGCCGAATTTCTGGCCACCATCGGCAAACGAGATCCACAACCCGCGCTGATCGACGCGATTCGACACGCGAGTTCGGACATTGAAGCCGGCCTGATGCTGAACTCGGCAGTATTCCTGAAGGACGGTCCCACGAAGTCAGAAATTTCAATTTCCGGACAGGATCTTCCCTCAGGCTTTTCGAAAAACGACACCGTCGCCCGCCGACTCGAATATCTCAATCCCGGCCCCAGCCGTCGACGCTAAGGCGAATCGCAGAATCCGGAAGATCGCGATCAAAAGCCGAAAGCGATCCGCTGATGGGCCCCCTGATCTGTACCGGAGAGTCGTGGACGAAGCAGTGAGTCCTTGTTGCTCGGGACTCGTGGCCTGGTCCACGACGGCTGTTTGAAGTGGGCAACTGACAAGGAACCGGACCAACAGCATTCGAGGCGTTTCTCAGACCGACCGTCCCCCCAATCAAGGGCTTCGCCCCACGCCGCGAAGCCATCTTCTACGTTTAACCCGTGGCCGAGAGGCCAGGTCGGAATGGGACGCTG
>JAGQPY010000694.1 GCA_020426485.1 Planctomycetaceae bacterium | reverse complement strand
GCAGAACAGATCGAGTGACAGTTCGAAGAAGCGGTTCATATCGCTTTCGACTCGCTGCAATGCCGTTTCCTGATACGTCGACACGGCTGCCGAGACTTCCACGGCACTCGCCGGGCGATCATTTCGGTCGGTCGTCAGGCAGCGTCGGGCCAGTCGAACCAAAGCGCGATCGGAATCGCATTCTTCCAGGCCCAGCATTGTGGCGTCGATGGAGCCGCGGCGAGCATTCAGGTAGACCTGCCGAGCATCATGGCCAACATACGGAGCATGGCCGACCAGAATTTCGCACAGAATGGCTCCCAGCCCGAACACGTCGGCCCGAGCATCCACGGCGTCGCCGCGAGCCTGTTCCGGTGACATGTAGCCGGGCGTTCCGCACACACCAACGTGACTGGCATAACCATCGTCCGGAATGAAATCGGCCAGATCGCTGCTTAAGCGAATGGTCAGTCCCGGTCTGTCCTGCCCGACGGATTTCTGAAACCGTGCCAGACCCCAGTCCATCACATAGACTTCACCAAAGGCACCGACCATCACGTTGGACGGTTTCAGATCCATATGAATGATGCCCTGCGTATGCACGAAGGCCATCGTCTGGCAGACGTCGGCAAAGACGGTCAATAAATGGGAAACATTACCGTCAGCGGAAGAAATCAGTTCGGACAGTGTGCCGCCCTGAACCAGCTTCATCACATGATAGGGGCGACCATCCGTACACAGACCGAAATCGTAAATGGGTACGATGCCAGGATGACTCAAACGGCTGATGATTTTTGCTTCACGAGTATACAGTCGAACGGCGTCCGGATGTCGGTCCGGCTGCAGTCGCAGAACCTTGACCGCGACGTCGCGATCCAGATGCAGATCGCGAGCGGCGTAGACGACTCCCATGCCACCGTAACAGATCAGTTCTCCCAATTTGTATCGTGACGAAGTCAGAACCGGTGTCGCACTGACGTAGTGGATCGCATCGGGAGGTGTCCACATGACTGTCGGTGACAGTTCTTCACTGCCGTCCGCCAGCAGAAATGCGTTGGAGTTGTCTGAGTGTCCGGTCATCCTCAGCACCTGCAGACAAAAGATCTCTCGGTTTCATGGCGTCAGCACGAAATCGAAGGGCGGATGGTCTCACCGTGCTGGTCATGCTATTCACTGACCGCTCATTCGTCTTCCACAAAGAGCCGGTCCCGGAAGAATTCAGAATACTTTTCACACTTTTCGAATTTTACACTTGATGCGTTGACGGCGGTTCAATCCGGCAGTGAATCCCGGACACGGCAGACAGTGTGTACTGCCTGCGCGGACATTCCCGATCGGCTGCCTAAACGATGGCGCTGAAGTCAGAAGTCGTTGTGGAAAATCTCACTGCAGTCCGTCAGAATGCGAATGCTACGCCAAGCAAACCCCGGCTCGCCGCACCGCAGACTCCTGCCTTGACACATCTTGCCTCATGACCCACCGACGACTGCCTTCACCCAATCCCTTGCCGCGAACAGACAGAGTGCTGTCTGCCGGTTGTGTTCCGATAGCCGGTTGTGTTCCGTTGAAGGGAACCCGGATTCAAACATTCCGCCGAACCGATGGCCCGAAGATCGGAAGTGATCAGTTCGCGACAGAATCCCATCGCTCAGGAAGCATCATCCAACGATGCGATGACTGTGCGGCTGCTGAGCGGTCACGTATTGAATCATCGCGGATTCCGAACAGCACCCGCCAAAAATCTGTGCATTTTGCAGAACAGGCTTCCATGACAGCGTCTCGATTTCCGGTCGACTGCTGTCGAACAAAAACTTATGGGCTGGTCGTCGTCCTCGCGCTGGCGTGTGTCCTGTCACCCGTCGACTCATCTGCTCAGGAGACAGCAGCCGAAAACCGGTCCGCATCTGAGAAATCAGTCAACGTGACTTCAGCAGACGTGATCCGGAAAATCAACGATCGAATTCAGAGCAAGTGGCGAGACGCCTCCATTGAACCCAACCCGGCGTGTACCGATTCGCAGTTTGTCCGTCGCGTCTATCTGGATCTCTGCGGCCGCATTCCCACTGTTCAGGAACGGCAGACATTTCTCAGTGATGAACGTGCGGACAAGCGGCGACATCTGGTTGACCTTCTGTTGACGGATGAAGACTACGTGCAGCACTTCACCGATGTCTTTGATACTCTGCTGATGGACCGGGGAAACGAGCAGCGATATCGCGACCGCAGCAACAACCAGTGGAGAGCATGGCTGGAACGTGTGTTTCGGGAAAACCGTCCCTGGAAAGACGCCGTGTCGG
>JAGQPY010000693.1 GCA_020426485.1 Planctomycetaceae bacterium | reverse complement strand
CGCAATCTGTTCGGCCCGGATCGCTATGAAAGCGAAGAACTTGTAGAGTTGCTTTCCAACGAAAATCGTGTCACCAAAGAAACACCGCCGACCTTCATTTTTCACACGACCGAGGATCAGGCGGTGCCGGTGGAAAACGCGGTCCGCTTCTATTCCGCTTTGAGAACTCACGGCGTGAACTGCGAAATGCACATCTATCAGAAGGGCCGCCACGGTGTTGGCCTGGCTCAGACAGATCCCGTCCTGTCGTCGTGGCCGGCACGGCTGGAAGACTGGCTGCGAACCAATGCGTATCTGCCGGGCCTTCCAAACTGATCTCACCGGAGGCAGCACAGAATATGCGGAGAAAACCTTGGCGGGATCGCTGGTTTTCATCGAATTCATTCGACTGGCTTAACAGTTTCTGCCATGCTGCGTCCCGTTCGTTCAACGAAATGCGGAGCATTGTTGGCGGCTGCGAAGATACGGTCTGAATGTTCCATGAAGGAAACTTTCTGAATGACACTTTCAGGAAAGGTTGCGATTGTTACCGGTGCGTCTGCCGGAATCGGTCGCGACATTGCTCATCGACTGGCTCGGGAAGGAGCTTCGCTCGTTCTGGCGGCACGCTCCGAATCCAAACTGGAAGAGCTGAGTCTGGAGCTTCAAAACGGTGGAACTCAGACGCTCGTGGTGCGGACAGACGTCGCGGACCCGAACGACCTGGCCAATCTGGTGCAGCAGACCATCGATCGTTTTCAGAAGATTGATATTCTGATCAACAATGCGGGCGTCGAATGCTTTCGGCATTTTGAAAAGATCGATACCGACGACATTCTGCAGACGATCGAAACCAATCTGACGGGCACGATTCTGCTGACGCGTCTGGTCATTCCGCACATGCTGCAGCAGAAGTCCGGCAGTGTCATCAACATGGCGTCGACGGCCGGCAAGCATTGCCCCGGCTTTGGTGCCGTTTACGGAGCAACCAAAGCGGGACTGATCGGGTTCACTCAGGGCCTGCGCGGGGAGTATCTCTCACGAGGCATTCGATCCACGGCCATCTGCCCCGGCTTTACAAAACGCGGCGGAATCTATGACAGAATCGTTCAGGCCACCGGAAAGAAAACGTCGCTGGCTCTGGGCGGAACCAGTTCATCCGCCGTTGCCAATGCAGTCATGAAGGCTGTCGCCTCCGGTCCGCCGGAACTGATTGTTAACTGGCCACCCATTCGTCCCTTTATGGTGTTGACCGAAATGTTTCCGCGACTGGGTGAAATTCTGGTCATGGCCGTTTCGCGGCGATTCGTCCAACGAGCAGCCGACCTGGCGGAAAAGGAACGCGCTGCTGCAAGTGCTTCCGTGCCCGTTTCACCACAGCGCTGACCTGCGTTCCCAATGTTCAGCCGAGGCGGCTTTCGTGGACGGCTCGCTGTTTTCGAAATGCCTGACCATGAAAATCCATTCGCTCGTCGCCGCGTTCCGGACCATCGGCCTGCTGTTGTCGCTGACGCTGCCGACGGCCCACTCATGTGCAGAAGACAGCCAATCCACAAAGCCCAACGTTCTGCTGTTGCTGGTGGATGACCTGAAGCCCGCCATCGGCCGGTTTGGTGACCCGGTGGCCAAAACTCCGCATCTGGACGCGTTGACTTCGAAGGGAATGCGATTCGATAAGGCGTACTGCAATCAGGCCGTCTGCGCACCATCACGATTTACGCTGATGCTCGGGTCGCATTCCACGTCCACCGGACTGTACGGTCTGGGCAGCCGATTGAGAGACATTCTGCCGGATGCCGTCACGATGCCTCAGTACTTCGCCCGGTTCGGATACCGCACGGAATCACTGGGCAAGGTGTTTCACGTCGGACACGGTAATCAGGGCGATCCGGAATCCTTCAGCGTACCGCACTTTTCCGAAAAGGTCATCGAATACGTTCTGCCCGAAAGTACCGAAGGCGGTCAGCTCACGCGCGAAAAAGCCTACTTCACCAATCAGCAACTGGACCGCATCGGTTCGCTGCCCCGCGGAGCAGCGTTCGAAGCTCCGGATGTGGACGACACCGCTTATGCCGATGGTCGAGTCGCCGCTGAAACGATTCGCCGACTTCAGGCCGCTCAGCAACGACGTGAAAAAGATGGAACGCCGTTCTTCATCGCCGCCGGATTCGCTCGCCCCCATCTTCCCTTCTGCGCGCCAAAGAAATACTGGGACCTGTACGATCCGTCAAAGCTGCCCATGCCGCAGTTCGAAGACCTTCCCGATGGCGCGCCGCAGGTAGCCGGGAAACGGGGTGGTGAA
>JAGQPY010000692.1 GCA_020426485.1 Planctomycetaceae bacterium | reverse complement strand
ATTCGCCATCCGTCGCCGGGCCGTTGGGGTCGGGAATGTCGTAAAGATCTGTTGAACGGACGAAACAGTCCGCGTCAAACAACGCTCCGGCGACTCGCCAGAACAGGCCGGGAAAGTCCCAGGCAAACAACGTCAGCTGCCACGACTTGTTGTGACGCTTCAACTCCACCTTCGGACGCCCCGTCAGGACCACATCGCGCAGTGCGAAAATGATCCGATGAGCACGCTGCGGGTCCAGTTCTTCGTCGCCTTCGTAATTAGGTTTCAGCGAATTGTCCACGTGCGGGCTGGCCAGAAGTCGCCGCGGCAGCAGACTGCCGATCCGACGTCCCGTTTCGTCGAAGTAGTGATCCTGGTACGGCTGTCCGCCGATGCCAAGTTCCTCGTACAGCAGATTCTGCGTCAGGTTTCGAACGTTCTGCCACTGCTCAAAATCAAGCCGATCTCGCTGAACTCCGACCGGCCGGCGAAAGTCGAACGCAGCATATGCAAACAACGCCAGCGCGCGGATGGTGTCGGCGGCGTCGCGTGATTTCAGATCATTGATGCGCTGACGCCAGCTTGCCATGACCTGAGCCTGGTCACTCATCTCGGACGACTTCAGCAATTCGCGTTTCATCAACAGCAGAAACTCAACGGTCCGCAGAGTACTCCCGGACAATCCCGGAACGTGAGCCAGATGTTCAGCAACATAGCTATAAACCGAACCGACATAGGGTTCTGCATTGTCATAGAGCGTCTGAGGAATCTCATCCGTCAACAACGCCAGTCGCAGCGCACAGATCGCTGATTCGCCGATTATTTCGTACTGACGCACAAAGTACGCTTCCAGCGAACTGACATCGGTCAACTTCTGATGCCCCAGAGATTCCAGACTTTCGATGCGCTGCAAAGCACGGGCGGCTCGTGTCAGAGTCGCGGAACGATGGTTGGGGGAATACAGTCGGCTGGCGAGTTCGCCAAATCCCGGCAGCAGGCGATCCAGAATTCCAAACTCCCACCAGTCCTGTAACGCCGGCAGAATCGGCCCGGGAGTTGCCATCAGCCTGATGAACGCTGCGTCCGGTCGCAGAGATTCGGCGATGTTCTTTCGGGCCGCCCGCTTTGTGGAGCTATCAATCAAAACTTGAAACCGCTGCTGGGCTCCGTAAAGCGAATAGAACAGTTGCGTGGCGTCTCGAAACATCGCGTCGGCCGGAATCCGCAAACCGTTCGAACCCCAAATGACGGTGCCATCCGTATTTGGCACCACCACCCCGTGTTCCAGCAGACGGTCCAGAGTTTCGCGGCGGTAAGAACTGATGGTTTCACGGGCTGCATTCAATGCCGTTAAGCCATCGGCACCAAAGCGATCCGGAAAATCCTTCATGTCATCCGCATCGACCAGCAGATGCTCGCGATGCTTTCGATTGCCGTTCTTTGTCTGAGCATCCTGGCGACGTTGATCCGCACGTCGTTGCTCAATCCAGCAGCGGACGGAAAACAAAATGCCGACGGCATCCAGCACTTTGACTGTCGGAGCCCCTTCACTGTCGAACCGTCGAGTACTGCGGGCCTGCTCATAAACCTGCACGGACGGTATCCAGCGTTCAAACGAATACAGCCACATGGTCATCTGAAAATTACGCAGTCCGCCAATTCCCTTTTTCACATGAAATGCACCGACATGTCCGGGAGGCTGCGGATAACGCTCATCCAGTTGCCGCAGGTCACGGTTGATGGCAAAAATGAATTCCAGTCCCAGTTCGGCCGCCCGTTTCCGACACACTCGGCGAATGCGATCGTCGAATCCCACATCGCCCACCAGCAAATCCGCATCCAGCAGTGACGCCAGTGATGTCAGATCGAAATGCTTTTCGTCGGTCAGATCCGGAAACGCATTCGCCTTCACGACATCCCGCAGCCCGGGCACCAGCGGAACCAACAGTCTCAGTTGCTGCGTCAGATGCTGCAGAAAGTGTTCATTCTCTTCGACGTTCTCCACCACGATCCCGACATCCACATCCGACCCCGGACAGATCTCCTGCCGACCAGTACCGCCCAACGCGTGAACCGCAAACGCTCCTCGCGGCGGAACCTCCTGCACAACCTGCTCATAAAAACACGTCATCGCCTCCCGAATCACCCGCCCCCGATGCCGAACCACCTCCCAGCCATCTCTCAGAGAACCCGCACGCATCCGCCGATCACTCTCCGCCAGGCTTTCGAGTAATGATTCGACCCAAGGAAATTGCTCCCAGTTGTCATGTTTGCCTGTTCCTGAATTCAAGGCAGTACCCTCA
>JAGQPY010000691.1 GCA_020426485.1 Planctomycetaceae bacterium | reverse complement strand
GAATCACCCGGATGCTCATGTGGCGACGCATTTTTGTGTCGCTGGTCCGGACATGCCCGACATCAATTCTCAGGAAGAACGTCGGCATGTGTTGCTGAACGAACTGACGTCCACCGTCGGCGAAGTCGTGCTGGGGCTCCAGGTCGGCTGCGCCGAGTGCCATGATCACAAGTATGATCCCATCAGTCAGGCTGACTTCTACCGACTGCGTTCGGTCTTTGAACCGGCCATTCAACTCAGGAAGAATGTGTCCGTCAGAACACTCGTCGAAACAGCGCCGTATCAGCAATCCAGCCATGTGATGATTCGCGGAGACTTTCAGCGCCCGGGACCGAAAATTCAGCCCGCTCCGCTGCGATTGTTTCGCAGCACCCTCAGTGACGTCACAGCGTCCGAAATGGAGTTGGCTTTTCGTGCGAACCGCCGGAAGGCTCTGGCGGACTGGGTGACTCAGCCGGATCATCCGCTGACCGCCCGAGTCATCGTCAATCGACTTTGGCAGCAGCATTTCGGCAGGGGACTGTCCGAATCCCCCAGTGACTTTGGAATCATGGGACAGGAACCGACTCATCCGGAACTTCTGGACTGGCTGGCCAACTGGTTTGTCGACAACGGCTGGAGCATTCGGAAGTTCCACCGACTGATTCTGACGTCTGCTGTGTGGCAGCAGCAAAGCCGGTTCACCGGAAACGCCGACAGCACAGCCGCAACACAGTGGCATCAGGCTCTGCGGGAAGATCCTGATGCTAGACTGCTGTCGCGGTTTCCACGGCAGAGACTTTCCGGAGAAGTCATTCGGGATTCAATGCTGGCTGTTTCAGATTCACTCAACCGAAAGACCGGGGGCCCCGGAATCCGTCCGCCGCTGCCACAGGAGCTGACGTCAACGCTGCTCAAAAACCAGTGGGATGTCACGGAAGATGATTCTGAACATCGTCGACGCAGCATCTACATCTTCGCTCGCCGCAATCTGCGTTTCCCCATCTTCGAAGCATTCGATCGACCGGCCGCCAACGACAGCTGCCCGGTGCGAAACGTATCCACCACCGCGCCGCAGTCCCTGTACCTGTTGAATTCCGACTTCACACTTGAATGTGCACAGCGGCTGGCGGATGTTATGAAGGCCGAACATGACACTGTCACCGAACAGGTCAATGAGGTTTTCCGGAAAGTGTTCAGTCGTCACCCAACGGTCGATGAACTTCAACAGGTCGAAGCGTTCCTGCAGCAGTCTCCCGCCGATTCGGGCCTGACTCACCTGTGTCTGTCACTGTTCAACAGCAACGAATTTGTTTTTCTGGAGTAAACTCGCGGCGGCGGGCTCGTGATAACCAGACGCAGGACGCCTTATTCGCTGTCGGCAGATTTACTTTCCGCCTCTGCGGGAAATTCTTTTCTTGCTTTGACGAAATCCACTCGCAACTTCGCGAAGAACTTTCGAATCTCGCTCTGCAGATTTGGCGGGACAACTCCATTGAACAGCATCGCTTCGGAAACGCCACCTAATTCACTGGTTTGTTCCCAGACACGGACCAGCTCCGGTCGACGCTGAGTTCGGTCTTCGACCAGCACGGTTGCCGTCACCCAAACCGCATTCTTTACGCCCTGGCGTTCCAGCTTCATGGCGATCACCAGCACCGGAAGATTCCCGCCCGGACGATACCTTAACCCGGATCGTTCAATTCCATCGCGAGCAGCACTCGTGACGGCACCAGCAACGGTGTGTCGCGGGTCATAGGTGAACGCCAAAACCATCAGCGACATCTGTTTCGCCTGTGCCATCAGCCGACGACCTCGTTCGTTGTCTGTGGCATCCACGACATCCGGACGGTCGTTGGGATTGACGGAATCTCCACCACTGCCGCTGGATGATTTATCCACAACAGGAATGTTGATCGGGCTGATTTCCTTTGGCGTCGCCTGCCGACGAGACAACGCATCACTGATGTCCTGAGCAGAAATCGCGAAATTCAGAGCCTGACCCGTGGTCAGCGTGAATGTGTTAATCGCCACGACCTGTCCATAGATATTGACCAGCGGACCGCCGCTGTTGCCGGGAGAAATTGGCGTTGAGTGCTGAATCCAGGTGCCACCAAAATCCTTCGGGTCCAGAAAGTCGGTCAGTTCATCGGTCTTTCGCACAGCATTGACCACACTTTGCGAAAACGAAAAGTCCAGACCACGTGGCGCACCGAATGCAGCGACCTCTTCTCCTTTTCGCGGAGCACTTGTTGCCAGCGGCAGCGGACGGAGCGGAACCGATGCCCGTGCCGGGTCGAACTGA
>JAGQPY010000690.1 GCA_020426485.1 Planctomycetaceae bacterium | reverse complement strand
TCCGCTGCGGATCGATTCCCAGGCCCTTCGCATTCTGACGCAGCCAGCGAACGGCTTCTGCTGCGTCTTCGACGCAGGAAACGGCCTTCACTCCATGACGTGTTTCCACTCGATAGTCCGCCGTTGCCGCAACCATGCCTCGGGAAGCAAGATACCGACAGTGGCTTTCAAACTGAGCAGGCGTGCCGGCCCTCCAGCCCCCTCCGAAAAAGAAAACGGCTGTCGGCCGAACATCCTTGGCAGCGTCATGCTGTTCCGGAACGAAGATCCACATTTTCAGTTCGGTATCACCAACGGTGCGGTAGACCACTTCGGTCGCTC
Source organism: Planctomycetaceae bacterium (assembly GCA_020426485.1). Taxonomy (GTDB): domain Bacteria; phylum Planctomycetota; class Planctomycetia; order Planctomycetales; family Planctomycetaceae; genus JAGQPY01. The sequence continues at coordinate 1,966 of JAGQPY010000690.1, read as the reverse complement.
CCTCAAACGATGGCGGATACGCCGGTTGAGCATTCACGGCGGCGGAAAGCAGCACCGTGATCATCAGCGTCAGACCATGACAAATTGGGGATTGCATGCGAAGACGACCTTTTAAGATGCAGAAAAGCGGATGATGGTCCCGAGCAAATCAGGACGCCGCTGAGACCTCGCTCAGCACGACGTGATTCTCAGATTCTGAACAATAGCAGATCAGTTCGAGCAGAAAAGGACGTTCAAGGCATCAGGATTCGTGTCGGAGCAGAACTCCGCAATGATTTTTTCTACAATCGCAAGTGAAATCAGCTCACGCGAAACGCGCCGCGAGTTCACGATCATGCGGCGAATCCGTTCGGCGAGACAGAGATCTGCGGACGACACTGACGGTTTCCGAGTCCACGGCGGGCGGCTATGTTAAGAAAAGGGCAGCCCCTCGCCGAGCAATGGTTTTCGTTGAAGTTTGGTTGCCCTTCAAACGGTCAGCTTTTTCAGATCGCGTCTGTAAAAGTAAAGTCTGTTTGTCCATTATTTTCCCTGGATGTCACGGCCGCAGGCCCCGGATAAAGTTGTTCCTACAATGCCCCAGCTCCTGGTTGTCGATGACGAGCCGCTCATTCTGGAGACCATTCGCATCGCATTTGCCGACCCTGACTATGAGGTTCTGACAGCGAAGAATGCCGAGTCCGCCGTTGAGATTTTTCAACAGAATTCACCGGATGTCGTTCTGGCAGATATTCGATTGCCCGACGGATCGGGGTTGAATCTCTTTGAACGACTGCATCAGCTGGATGCTCGGGTTCCCGTAATTCTGATGACCGGCCATGGTTCGGCGGGAACAGCAATCGATGCTATGCGTGCCGGAGCATTTGAATACATTCTCAAACCGCTCGATCCCGACACGCTGATTCCCCTGGTTCGCAGCGCGGCGGAAACCAGTCGCATGATGCGAGTTCCGGCAACGCTGCCGTCCGACGCCGCAACCGTGAAAGGAGGGGACGTTCTGATTGGTGACTGCCCGGCCATGCAGGAAGTGTATCGAGCGATTGGACGAGTGGCTCCGCAGAATGTGACCGTTCTGATTCGCGGCGAAAGCGGTACGGGAAAAGAAGTGGTGGCTCGTGCCATTTACAACTACAGCCAGCGCTCAGATCGAACATTTCTGGCCATCAACTGCGCGGCGATTCCGGAAAACCTTCTGGAGAGCGAACTGTTTGGGCACGAGAAAGGCGCGTTTACCGGAGCGGATCGGCGGCGGATTGGAAAGTTCGAACAGTGTTCCGAAGGCACATTGTTTATGGACGAAGTCGGCGACATGACGCCGCTGACGCAGACGAAGGTTCTGCGAGCACTGCAGAATCAGGAGTTCGAACGGGTCGGTGGCAATGAAACGATTCGGACCAACGTGCGACTGATTGCCGCCACGAATCGTAACCTGGAAGAGATGATTGAAGAGCGAACATTCCGCAGCGATCTCTTCTATCGCCTGAACGTTTACACCATCGAACTTCCTCCACTGCGGGATCGCGGCGATGATGTTCGACTTCTGGCTCAGCATTTCTGTGCCGTCTTCGCCAAAGAGCTGGACCGCAATGTCACCGGGCTGGCACCGGAAACACTTTCGCTGCTGCAGAAGTATCCGTGGCCCGGCAACGTGCGCGAGCTGAAGAACGTGCTCAAGCGGATCATGATCCTCGACGAACCGGCGGAGCTCACGCCGGCGCACTTCCCGGCGCACATCCTGGCGGGGCACAACCCGCGGTCGGGCTCGCGCCAGCAGGCCTTCGGCACGGCCACGGGCCTGATGCCCCTGTCGGAGGTCGAGCGGCTCCAGATCCTGTACACGCTCGAGATGACCGAGAACAACAAGAGCAAGGCCGCCCGCCTGCTGGGCATCAGCCGCCAGACCCTGCGCGAGAAGCTGCGTCTGTACGACGAGGCGGCCGACGCCGACGGCGACGACCCGAAGGCG
>JAGQPY010000068.1 GCA_020426485.1 Planctomycetaceae bacterium | reverse complement strand
GTGTTGCCGACCCAGCGTCGGATCCCGTGTTGCGGTCATTTGGAACGAAGTTCTTCCTGATATTTCCGGTGGTCAGATCATTCTGCAGTCGGAGCTTCCGATCAAGCAATTCCAGCGACAGCAACAGTTCCGCGTATCCACGTTGAAACGCATAATAAAGCCCCGGCCAACCATCAAGGATTCCGCGCTGAACGATAAGTACGTAGAAGATGACAGCTGGCAGACTCAGCCAGATCTTCCGGCGCACTCTATCAGCAAGGCCTGTGTCCGTTGTGGGCTTCGAAAGGTGTTCCGCCTCCTGAGCGGCATATCTTCGCTGCGAATCCAGCCATCGTGATAATGGTTTTCTGTCGTCATGAGCAATCGTCATGTTGGCGGCTTGAACGTTTCCCCGAATCAAGACTCGGTGTCCGTGCCCAAGGTCTTGGTAAACGGCAGCCGCTGTTTGGTAAAGGACTGTTCGGGGAGGGTAAAGACAGCATCTTAACCGTTTACCCGCCAAGCAATAATCGAATTGAAAAAAGTATCCAGCCGCGTTGGGTTTCAGATCAGGTATTCTTGAAGCGAAGTCTTTCGGCAGGACGTAGTCCGCATCCAGAGACAGTGTCCAAGACGTTCGAACCAGCGACAGACCGAAATTGCACTGCCCTGCAAAGGTGTCAAACGCTCGACAGACGAACCTTACGTTGGGAAAATCTGCACAGATTGCAGGTGTTTCATCGGTGCTTCCCGAGTCAAGTACAATGACAAGCTCGGCCCATCGAAGTCGCTCCAAACATCTCCGGAGATTGGGAGCTTCATTATAGGTCAGGATTAGAGCTGTGATGTCAGAGATCTGAAGCATGATGTGCAGCGAGTTCCTCGTTAATCTAGTACCGCCGACATACTGTAACCCTGCAGCAGGTGTACGAATCTGAGCGACTGGGACTGAGCAATAGTCGAAAAGGTGCCGACGACCATATCAAGCGGCCTTTCTGCGTCGAGGTTGCTCAACACGTTTGAACTCCGAGGCGACCTCTGAGTATGCCTGAAGCATCCTTCTGCCGATATCCTGCCATGAGAATTCTTTTCTTACCCACTTCTGCCCTCGCCTGCCCATTGCGCTGAGATCTTCCTGCGGCAGGTCCATAGCCTCCCGGATTGCAGCAGCAATGTTTTCGGGCGTCGGGTCTACATACCAGCCACAGCGTTGTGCGCCCAGCTGATTCCAAGGGGTGCCGGTAGTGGTTATAACAGGTGTTCCCACAGCAAGTGCTTCTGCGCAGACTACTCCAAAGTTCTCCGAAAAGGAGGGCAGAATCAGGACGTCTGCATTTCTCAGGAGTTGCCACTTCTCTTCAGAATGTACTGCATCCTGAACCAAAACAGTCGACCGAGCTTCTCGATCGGATTCCAATCGACGAATGATTACTTCGCGATGTCCGGCATAACTGTCGCCAACAATTCGAAGACGCCACCCGGGTCGTCGACACCGAGTCCATGCTTCAATAAGGTTTAAAAGCCCTTTTACAGGATGCAGTCGTGAGAGAAACAGGATTTCACGCTGGCCGGGTTGCTTACAATTCGATCTCGCTGATCCGGCGTCGGGAAGTTCAACCCCGTTTGGCACGCACAGCACTCGGCAGCTCAGGCCCAACTGGCGAAAATGTTCGGCCTCGGACGGGCTGGTCGCGTGCAATGCAGACGCGGAGACCAAGTCACGGTACTGATACAGTTTCCACGCCAGTTGTTTTCGGAATCGATGATGCCGCATGCACCATGGGGCGAGCATGCCCCGTGGACTGACAAGTCTGCAGATTCGAAGCCTGCGTGAAAGCCTCGCAACGGCGCGATTGCTGCTTAGCCAAAGGCCGTGGTCATGAATGACGTCCGGTCTCCAGCCGTTCAGCAGGAGCTGTTCGAACGGTCCGTTGCAGAACTGAACATCGGCGAATTCCGTAACGAACTTCGAGTCGGCCGGAGACAGCCCCGTCCACAGGCGAACATCCGCACCGATCGCTGCCTCTGCTGCCGCAAGTGCCGGCACAGAGCGAGTCGGCCCGCCGTCCGCGTCATGTAAACGGTTGATACAGTGTAGAACCCGCAAGACGTCAATCCGATTACTCAGGCAGCAGTCCGGTAAGTCAGACCGGCGCATTTCCCTAACGAAATCTCAACTCTGTTTGTTGAGATGAAGTGTTGAAGCGCGAACAACAGCCATAGTCGATACCAAGTATCGCACTTCACTGGACAAGATGAGTGAATGTCCCGAAACAGATGTTTCCAGGGACCGCGCGACCAGGATTCGAAAGGAAATCGAAAGCCTCGCTTGTCGACATTTCGGATCCACTCCGGAATTTCAGGAACAGCTTCTGCCAGCAGCAGCTTTCCGGGGCGAAGTCTGACGCTGCTGTGAATCGTCGCCACCGTATCTATCAACTGCTGATCAACCAGGGGAACCCTCAGTTCCAGCCCCGAAGCCATGCTCATGACGTCGCTCTCCCTCAGCAACTGATTACGCATGTATCCGGTCAATTCCAGCTCATTAATCTGACAGATTTCGTCAGTTGACATCAACGTCACTGTCTGCTGAACGGGCAGGCCGCCGTCATGCTGCGATCCGGGAAGCAGCCATTCCAGAATTCGCCGTGCTTCCAGGTCAGTAAAAAAACCCCGCACAGTTCGCCAAGCATCTTCCACTGTGCCCTGCGAACTCAGGAATTCCCCAAGTCGCCTCACACGATGTCCGTGGCCTATTCGTTCTAGCAGCCTTCCGAGCAGACGTCGGCCGGGAAGCTGTTGTGCACGACGGTGTAGCCGGGTCAGTTGGGGAATCCGTCTGAACGAAGGATAGCCGCCGAAGAGTTCGTCTCCTCCAAGGCCTGAGAGGACAACTTTCAAACCGTGCTGACTTGCGGCTCTGGAAACGCAAAAAGTATTGAATCCGTCATTGCACGGCTGATCGATCGCCGAAAGATAATCTTCAATAAGACCGGCAGCTTCTTCGGGCCGGAAGCGGACATCCGTATGGTCCGTCTGAAAATGACGCGCCGTGCGGGCAGCCAATCCACCTTCATTGAATTCATCGTCATCAAATGAGATACAGAACGTCTGCAGATTTCTGTGTCCTGCGGCAGAGGCAAGCCCGACCAGAGCAGTGCTGTCCAGTCCGCCGCTCAAAAAGACACCGACCGGCACATCACTGACAAAGTGCTTCTCAACACTCTGTGTCAACGCATTGCGTGTCAGTTCGGCAGCGACTGCAGGGTTGATGGGTTCTACCGGGTCGGCATCTTCCGTTAATGCGAGATTCCAGTAGCGACTCAGAGTCGCCTGTCCGTTGTGCCAGATGAGCGAATGGCCCGGCGGAAGCAGCGAGATATTCTCGATCAGGGTGTCGGGCTCCTGAACGGAACCCATTCGCAGATAGTGATACAGTGCTCCGGTATTCAGGTGCCTCGGTCCAATATCGGACTGCAGAACGGCTCGGATCTCCGAAGCAAATGCAACCGTCTGATCCAGCCTCCAGATATAAAGGGGTTTGATCCCCAGCGGGTCTCGGGCCAGAAACAACGTTTTCGTGAAGGAATCCCATACAGCAAAGGCAAACATCCCCTGTAGCCGCGGCAAGAAACTCTGGCCTTCGCGTGCATAGAGCTTCAACAGTACTTCTGTGTCAGTCTGGCTCCGGAAAACTTCACCCTGGCGGACCAGCTCCTGACGCAAAACAGGGAAGTTATAGATCTCCCCGTTGAATACAATGACGAACCGGCCATCTTCCGACTCCATTGGTTGCTGTCCGGCGGTAGACAGATCCTGAATCGCTAGACGGGTATGGGCCAAAGCGCACTGACGTGTTGGATCCTCAAACAATCCTTCATCGTCCGGGCCGCGGTGGCGAAGTTTCAACTGCATTGCGGCCACCGCTCCCAAGCAGCGACCGGGAACATTCGCAGTTTTTACAATTCCGGCAATACCACACATAATGAATGTCTGATTCCGTTCTGACGATGGACCAAGCCCGAGCGTCTTTCAGCAGTTGTATGTTCTACCGAGATTCCGAAAACGCGGATAGTCCAGTATTGCAGACCACTATACCGCTTTTTTCACTCGAAGTTCGGCGGATATTGATTCGTATAACCGCAAATACTGAGCCGCGATCGCTTCCGGATCAAATCGTTCTGCGTTCCGGAACCCGCGCTCGATCAACTCAGACGCGTACCCGGGATCGGACACGATGCGGTCGAAACCGGCCCGAATTGACTGGACGTCAAACGGATCAACAAGACAGGCACCGTCGCCTGCGACCTCCGGCATTGAACTGATACTGCTCGTTACCACCGGACGGCCAACCGTTTGTGCTTCCACGATTGGCATTCCAAACCCCTCGTATGTCGAAGCGAATGCAACGATATCGGACTTTTCGTACTCGAGAATCAGCGACTCTTCCGTCAAGTTGACGTGGTTTTCGAAAGCCACACCGGAATCTGCGAGCTCTCGCTGAATTTGTTCGTTCAGTTTTCCTACAATCACCAGAGTGCAGCGTAAATCTCGCAGGGCAGCAATCAACCGCGAAAGATTCTTGTTAACGGACGTTCCCACCTGCAGAATCCGAGGACACTCAAACTGCGGCAGGCGCTGCAACCGACGAAACGCGGTCGAAATGGCAACCGGAATGACGTCGATCCTATCTGCCGGACATCCGGTCAGCTTGATAATGTCAGATTTGGTAGCCTCTGAAATCGTAGTAATCCGGGCCACGTGGCGTGCGGGCCACTCTACCCAGAGCTTCCTGAGCACCGTGGCCTTCCAGTCGCGGCGTTGAGCGAGGTCGCCGCAGTCCAGAATAGTCAGGACAGTTCGCGAAGGTTTGGCCGCGAGAGCTGCGAACGTGATGTCACCGGTAATATGATTAATTTCCCCTTGGTGCTTCCAAGTACTAAACGCAATATTCAAACGTCGCAACACGCCGTTGCTGAAAGACGGGACAACATAGACTTGTGAGTCCACTTTCTCCCGCAGCCTTTCACGAAGATCTGCAAAGATTGCTTCTAGGCTGTAGTTACCGTTAGACCTTGGACGCCGTTGAATAAAGGTTATTTTAATCATTGAACCGATGACTCGAAACCGGCCTAGTATTCCATCGCAGCTCAATTTTCGGGTAGAGTCTTTTGAGCTTTATCCGGGCATCGTCGGTTGAGAATTGCCAATCGATGCCGGTTTGTCTTTTGTTTCTATCGACCTGCCATGCGGTGATGCGACGTTCTGCGTCTTCCTGGCTGCTTACTCGATCACTGAAGCACTGGCGTGTCATGACACTCAATTCCGGCTCGGCCATATTCAGCCAACTGCCGTGTTTCGGAGTATACACGAGATCCAGTTTGCTCATGATGCGGTACGCTTCTTCCGCCGGGAACGCCGCATACAGCGAACCCATCGCATGCGTGTTCAGATTGTCGCAAACCAGAGTGATCCGACGAGCATTTGCAAATCGTGGATGATCGACCAGCCATTTCACATAACGAGCCCAGTCGACTGCCGTCTTGGTCTTGCTCACATGGACTTCTCGCCAGCCGCCAAGCGGCTGAACGAACATGAATGCATTACACATTCCTTCGCGAACATATTCGTAGTCCACTTTCTCAGTGGCGCCAGGACGCATTGGAAGTGAGGCACGCGAGTGCGAAATCAGCTGAATCGGTTGCTCGTCCATATTGACCACTGGAAAGAGTGGATCGTAGGGCCGGTGATACACGGTCAAAACCTGTTCCATCGCAGCCACAAATGCGGCGTCCTGCTCGGGCGGAATACACCACATGGACTTAAGCCAGGGCTTCATTTCGTTTTTTTTGGACGCGTCCCACCGTATCTGCAGAAATCGATTCCACGACTTCCAGCGCAACCAGTTCATCCGCAAGCATCTGCAGTGTCCAGCGAGAGCGTCCGTTTGGCGGCGTGGAACATGCGATTTTCGTGAGGCGAGCTTCTTTGTCACCATCCAGAATCGGAGCCGTTGGCGGTGTGTGACGCTCTTTACGCTCCAGCAGGCTCAGCGGACCTTGCAACGCCGCCTGTTTTCGCCAGTTCTCCAGCGAACGCGTCGTCGTGCCGAATGCTTCGGCAATACTCTCATCAGACCAGGCCGGCCCGTCCTCACTTTCGTCACACATGAGCATGGCATTCGCCCGTTGAACCTTCCAGGCGGCAATCTTCAACTGGCCCCGGATTCCTTTGGCAACCTGGGTGAACGCCTCTCGTTCTTCGCCCGTAAGCTTGATACGATATATCTTGCGATTCGACATCGGGTCATCCTTGATCCGAGGAGAAAAAAGTCACACAGGGTACGACTTCTACCCGAAAACCAAGGTGCGATGGAATACTAGGACAGCGACTGCCAAAGTGGATGTCGACAGCAAGACTTCGCTTCGGAAATCGGCCAGCTGACGAACACCTGGCGGTCACGCGTGATCACTACTTTCAGGCGGCTCTACGTCTGTCGCAGGGATCAACTGCAGGACTGACCGAAAGAACGTCGGGTCCTGGGCGATTTCGTCTTGCCCGGTCTGTCAGCCAATCCGCACAAAGTCGTGCCAACTGATGAGATGGTCGTTCAGCCACGACGTAAAACAAAGTGACGGTCCCCGCGATCCACGAAAAGTACAGCAGCCGGATCCAAAATGCCGTGGGTGGTGACCCCCAAAATTCTACCCACAAGTACCTAGAAACGACATGAGCCAGATAGATCGAATAAGTCATCATTCCCAGTCGCTCAAGATACGGGTTCGGCGGCCGAGACAGGTAAAAAAGAATTTCAGTACGCAACCAAAAGTAGATCAGCGGAGACGCCAAGGTCAATGTCAGCGGGTAGCCCAGTGGCGTGTGAAACCGACAGATGCTGGTGACACAGCCAACCAGCAGCATTCCGGCACGCCACACCAACATTTTCGAAATGCTCGGATGCCTGCCAACTGCGCTGAACCGGTCAAAGTTCTGAGCGAGAAGGCACCCACACAGCCAGCATGGAAACCCAACAATCCAGTTGCCAGTCAAGCCAAATGAGGGATAATTCTGTGCAAACGGCTTTGTGGCCACTAAGATCAGAGAAATCAGATAGGCAAAACCGATCATTTTCGCCCAAGACGATGGCTTATTCACGCGACGTATAACAGGATAAATTAGATAGTAGATTTCTTCAGCAATTAAACTCCAAAGTACAGAGTCACCGAGAATATTCATCTTCACATTTATCCACGCTGCCCCCGCAACAACGACACCTATAGGTATCCAGATTCTAATGTGGCGTTTTGCAAAGTACGGCACCAGAGTTAGCTCCTTGCCGTTCCGATACGGGTAATGTATGCAGAAGCCGGAAACAACAAAGAAACACACTACAGCCGCCGGCCCATTTAAACTGTTGTTGAACACGGCTACGCTGTAATTCAGCGGAAATGCCAGCGATTCAGGGTCGGGAAGCGATACTACAAAGCCCAGATGACCGAAGACAACAAGCATAGCAAGGGCCAGCCTGATTGTGTCAAGCCCATTAACACGGGCCAAATTTCGCACTGCAGTCATGATTCTGAATATGATGAACCAACAAAGGACTCCTTGCCGGTTCGTATGATTTAAGAGCGTAATTCGTGAGAGAATTATGCTGCAGGGATGTACATGCGAGTCCGCAAACTGCGATTTCTTACCTTTGGCCCCTGCATTGGTTCGCGCTGTACGAACCGCAGAAATCTTAACCCCATCTTCTTGTCGACGACTACGAGAGTAACTGAAGTGGTTACGCACCCACCGACGAGACTGATATTTGACATGCCAATATACAAAGCATATGTCAGAAAGATTGCAGCCAGATAAGCTTGCCCGAGTACTAAATTGCTCGAAGCGGTGTAGAAGTATTTCGCGATTTTCCCGTAAAAAACACCCAGTAGAAAAAGCGGAAGAAACATCCCTGGGGCACCGAAATCGATATAGCTCTCACCCATCAGGCCGATCGTAATCGAAGTTCCGCGTTCACGCCCGGCAACTGGTATTCCTGTGTACTTGATGGTTCGCGCTGAGGCGTCGATTTCCGGTTTGTCAGGAAACAGAATCCGTGGCTGAAATAGATGCAGAACGGCGCCAGCCCACAGTGCGCCGTTCTCATGGGGCCGCTGCGACGGAACATAATCGAGCGTATGAGCGAAGAACTGGATATATCCGACTCTATTGATTCCGGAGGCCAGCCCCGTTTTAAGATCTTCGAGTGTGAGGCTATTCGCGGCGCTAGCCAGAAATGAAACTCTTTCCATATGACCAATGGAGACATCTTGCAGTCCTGAGTTTCGGCTGAGGTGAATGCGATAATTCAGCTTGACAGATTGCCAGAAAGCAGTCAGTAACACTGTCAAACTAATTACCGCTGCAATTCGAAGATATGGAACTTTTCTTTCAGATCTAAGTGATGCCGTCGAAACAATAAGAAGGAGGAATAGTGGCTCTTTGAACTGGCTGAAATATCCCATCATACCGATTGCAACTTCGATCCCGATAGTCGCCCACATCCATCCTGATGGTTTTCGGCCAAGCGTGGTGGTCGCACAAATCAGAAACAGAGGCACCCATCGGACAGCGGTTACGGCTAACACTAGCTGCCGAAGACCACCCATATGCGGCGCAAGTGCGCTCAGAACAGATACGATCGCCTGAGCTGCAAGGTACGCGACGAATAGTTTTTTTCTGGATAATGCCGTCAGATTATTGAGAGCCTGCCGACAATTTCCTGTTCGTACTTTTCTGACTACGAAGTAGTAACCGAGTGCTGTGGCCAATGTGCCTAGCATCGAGAGCCATGCTGCAGTTGGGAGAGAGTCTCCTTCTGCGAGCTGGCTTAAGGGGATTTCTATGATGTTTGAGGAGAGGACCGGCGCAAACCCCTGCAGCCATTGGAAGATGATTGCAAAGGCAAAAATTGGCACGTCATTAGGTCGCCACAGAAGAGCGAGAATAATGGGTGGCAGCAAAAACTCGCAGAATGTCAACCATGGATTTACAGTCGTCAGTCCCCAAGCCGCTAAGCAGCATGACGCGACTAGCACAGCCTTTCCCAAGCCGTCGACAACAATTCCTGATGGTTTGAGTCCGATGAATTTGCTTTGGGGGGGGGCGCTGGGGCCAAGCGGTTTCGCGCGGCTCCTGAGATTACTCATTCTTGCCACAACTGGGTTTCGTGCTTTCAGTCTTCCGCTTTCCATAATCCCGACCATTCATGTTGAAAGCGATGATGACCAATCCGTCTTTCGCTCTCATATTGACAGCCTGAGTTTGGCTGCTGAGAGAGTTGGGGCTGCTGCAGGCATTGTTCCAGTAGACTTCTCAGAATTCCTGAGGTCCTTTCCGAACTGCCCATCTTATGACTTCGTGTGCTATAAGTTCGGGATGGCCACACAGGTTTTTTGAATACACTACGCGGCAATTCGATCAGTGACTTCAGTGCGATAGATGACGTGACGCAGGCCGTTGACTATCGCGGTCGCCTGTTGAGGAATACTCCAGTTGTCGATGATTCGGGCGGAGTGCCTGCCGAATTCCCGCAGTCCTTCACGTTTCATGGCGACAGCCTGTACCAGTGCCTGCACCAGCGATTCAGGATCACTGGACCGAAAGACCCATCCATTGCGGTGCGGCTCGATGAGATCCGCGGCTGCGCCTACTGTGTCACTTGCAATGATTGGGCGCGAGCATGCCATCGCCTCGTTCAGCACGAGTCCCCAGGTTTCACTCTTTGACGGCAGGCAGACTACATCTGCCATATGGTAAACCGATGGCATCTGGCTTTGATTCTGAAATCCCAGAAACTGCGTTCGCGGTGCGTTGACAGACCGCAGAGATTCTTCCAACGGACCACTCCCGGCAAACACTAGGTTTACTTTGTGGTCGCTTAGCCTTCGAACTGCTTTCAACAGCTCTTGGGGCTGTTTGATCGGTTCAAGTTTTCCGGGAAAGAGAACGACGATATCCGTTTCGGTCAGACCGAGACTGTGTCGCAGCCGCATTCCCTCAGTTCTTGCTTCCGGGGACGCGAACCGTGTGTTATCCACTGCATGCGGCGCGTGGATAATCCTATGTTCGTCCAGTCCGTGGCGGCGAAAGTAGATGTGATTGTGAGTTCCGACCGAAAAAGCCATGTCCACGTGACTGTAGACCCAGCGAAGCAGCGTTCTTCGCAGGACCCGTCGAATACCGCCGATTTCATTCAGCAGCGTAGAATCACCTCGAAAGCAGACGGGAATCTTACCGTGAAAATGTCTCATCGCTGCCAAATGCGATTTGTAGCACCATCCGTAGATCAGAATTGCGTCCGCTTGCCAGTCCGTGACTCGATTGATCAATGATGGTGTATCGATGCCCCGAAACGAAAAACTGCCCGGCTCTGAAGCTACGTTCTCGAGAAATTCGCTGTCATACCCCTGAAGCAGCGGGATATCCCATTCGACGTGCTGACCGAATCCAACGTCGACGGAATTCACCGTTCCCTGCCAGCCGTAAAATACACGCAGTTGAATCGTTTCACGCTGGGCGAGTTCTCGGAACACCGGCGCGTGATACTGAATCGGGTGTGTTGTAACGATAGCAAGACGCATTACTCCGCTCCATTGACAACAGCTGAAAAGAAGTCGCAAAGTATCTCCGCCTGCCCCTGATCCGTGTACGGTCTGAGCTTGTCAAGATCCAGCGCCACACTGTCTTTAAAGCGATTCTGAAGAAGCCACTGTTCTGTCACCCGATCAGCGATCCGATCGACCCGATCATCATTCCGAAAGGTCACCGACACCGCACCGCCCAACTGCCTGAGCAGTTGACACGCCGGACTTCGCTCATGAAAGACTGTCAATACCGGTTTTCCCACAACCAGATATGGCAACAGTTTCGAAGCTGTATAGGCTGCATCGTCGGACCCTGGAATAATCAAGGCATCCGCGTCAAGCAGACACTTCAGCATTGAACTAAACGCGATTCGGTCTGTCGATTCTGTCACGATGTCAGCCACGCCGCACTCAGCAGCAAGTGGCAGGACCGTCGGCTCTCCCTTGCCAGCGGGCGCATACGATGTTCCGATGAAGTGAAGGCGGGTGCTTCGATAAAGCTCCGGGCAATCGCCTTGCCATTGTCGCAACGCAGTAAAAATCGCCTTCAACGATTTCGCCATGTCCGGACCTCCTCGCCCTACATAAACCCAGTGTCTAAGCCCGTCATTGACGGGAAACACACACTGGGATACGGAAGATTCTCGCATGCGTAAAAGGTCCCTCAGCGCAACAGGAAACTGCAATACGCGAAATGGGAGACTTTGGAGATGCGAATATCGTCGCCTGAGCTGCTCCGGATAAGTGGGTGAAACGGAGGTGATACCCGAACAGCAGGAGATCACGCGGGATTCGTTGTAGGCGTGAATCCGGCTCATAATCGCGTTCTTGATCCGACCCCCGGGTGGTGCCACGCCCGGATTCTCGCGATAGTAATCGCTCACCCAAGGGTCCTGATAGTCTATCAGAAAAGGTACACCGGTATTACGTTTCCAATGTGGTCCCAAGACGTTTAGAGAAAAGACTGTCGTCGAAAAATAGACCAAATCGAATTTTTGGCTTTGAAGCAGTTTCAGCCCCGCCAGCTTCATGGCCCGCAAGGCGCGAAAATCCAGAGAACCCAATCCGGGAATTGCAGACCACCTCAGCCCCAAAGCACGCACCCGCACCACCGGCAGGTCCACTGGAACTCCCTCTGCCAGCCAGGCATCTTCCGGAACCGCCAGCATCCGAGGGTCCACGGCCAACACATAAGGTTCCCAGCCGAATTGTTTCAGAAACGGAACGACAGCACGAACGCGATGAACGTCTGCGCCATTAGCCGGAGGAAAATGGGGGGAAACAATCAGGACACGGCGCATAGGTTCGGCCTGGAGCAATAGTTCGCACTGTCTTCAACTGGACAGGCGAACAGATTTTGCGCATCCCGTCGACTAAAATCAACTTGGCCATTGACAAGCTGGAACACCCGATAACCCGAGGAAGTCAACACTGCGTTCACAACCGGACTCAGTCCTCCGTCCAGCGATTCGAACATGACCAGCTTTGGACGATCCTGTTTTAATACGTTCGTCGCACCACGGAAGACGTCGTCCTCGTGACCCTCGACGTCGATCTTCAGCAACCCGATCCGTTGACCATGCCACCATCTTCTCATGGAATCTAATCGCGTTACTGGAACAGCCACTCCGACGAAGTTTCGTGGAAATTCATCCTCCGTTGACACGATGGCATTCATCGTATTCGGGACCGAGACATCCGGGATCAGTGCCTCCCCGTCATCATTTCCCACCGCCATTTGAAACAGTCGAGGACTGCCGAACGTTCGGTTCAGTTCCCAGTTTGCCTGCAACCTTTGAAACGTAACGGGAGTTGGCTCGAAAGCAAATATCCTCTCAGCGCGGACAATATCGTTGAGCAGCAGCCCAATATGCCCGACATTCGCTCCAACATCGATAAGCGCATCGTCTGCATTCAGGTGCCGCCGGACGAAGTGGAGTTCGTCGTATTCCGGCATATCAGCGTAAATCAAAGCAGACGAAATTACGCAGTCCGCGTGAGCCTCGAACAGGCGACCGTTCACCAGAGTCAGTCTCCGTCGACCAGCTCCAATTCGCTTATCTAACTGCCACTTTAATGCAGAGAACATTCTGAACAACCGCCGCCCACGATTCCCTGGATTACTCCACACAGACTTCAGGATGATTCTGACGCTCATATGCTCATGCGACTTTCCGGGTCGTCAATCGGCCATTTCAGCCAAAGGTCCGACCAAACAACCAATGTCCCGAGGAAAAATGACACCATTACTCTACTCGAAAAACGTTTCCTAAAATCGATCCGATAGGTTTGCGGCAGTTAAGCTGGCTCAAGCAGTTCTTCCAACCACTGCGTTCGAAGCCGGCTTTAAGCAACGCTCGTTCTAATGGGCAAAGAACGCCGCCATGAATCGATTAGGTGATCATCCTCGGCTGTCCAGCAAAATGTGTCCTGTCCGTAGTCCATACAGCGAAAGCCGTTCCCCGCCATCATTCGCTCAACGTTCCATTTCTGCTCTTGCAACAGCACGCATTCGTAATTGACAAAACGAACTGGAGTTGACTTGAAGTCAATGCTCGAAAGAATCTCAGATTCGAATCCTTCGACGTCGATCTGAAGCAGGTCCACCCCCGCCAACTGATGACGCTTCAGCAAATCGGCAAAGGTCAGACAATTTACCTCTTCAGCGATTCGGTGTTTGAGATAGAACTCCTGATAGTCAGGGTTGCCTTCATAATTATTCCATAGCTTCTCCATTCGCTCCCGCTTTAAAGATCCAAGTTGACATAGCCATGCGGGGTAACCGTGCTCCTCCGGATCAACTCCCAGTCGATAAAACGTGGCGGGGCCGCTATGAGCAGCGATGGCAACGTTCTCGCAGAATACGTGAGGCACCCCTACGTAAGAGCGTTGTAGTTGTTGAAAGTATTGGGAAACAGGCTCAACCGCGACCAACTTGCCATTTCCGCGATGCAGTCCCCTACTCAAAGTTTCGAATAAGGGATCATTGTACGTATCTCCGATATAGGCACCAATCTGAACGACGCAGAAGTGATCGCCTTCGAGAAGCGCCGCCAAGGCTGCCGACACCGGTGGCTTCTCCGGTTCTCGATGGCGTAACAGCTTTCTGACAGTTGCCCGTGCAACGCCCCTCAATCCCTCAGCCCTGTATTTCTTTGTTACATTTTTAAACATGGACACTCCTTTAATTCTTCGCGTGGTGGCTTCTGCGATGAACGTCACAATCCGAGTTAACTCAACCAGAACTGGTCTGTCACCAGCGTTTCCATGGCTATCTTTTAGCTTTGGGCCATCACAATATCAGTCGAAATATTTTGCTAAGAGCGTCAGGCGGCCTGCCTGCCTTGCCCGGAAGATGTCAGGGCAAACTCGGCGTTGTGATAGATCATAGACCAGAGTCTGGCAAATCGATCACTTCCGAACCGCTCAATAGCTTCCTCCACACAGTTTCCAGACATTTTATGACACGAGTCTGGATCGGCCAAACATCGTTCAAGCTGCTCGACGAGAGCCACTTCAGACTTATATTTACAGACCCAGCCAGTCACTCCCTCCACGATCAGCTCGGGCAGCCCGCCGGATGGAAATACGATTGCTGGAACCCCGTACGCCTTTGCTTCGAGCACCACGTTTGCTGCGGGTTCTTCAAAAAGGGACGGCACAACGAGAAGCGTTGCATCACGATAATATCCACCGGGATCATCGACATGGCCGTGCATCCTTATTCGAGACGAGAATCCGGAGTTGAATATCTGCTCGGAAATCAGCCTTTCCATTTTCAGTGTGTACCTCGATCCACCGACAATATCGAAGCAGCAATCGTAGTTTCGCTTACACAGCGTGATTGCGGCATTGACGAATTCAAGGATCCCCTTGTGGCGGGAGATCTGGCCCACATAGAGAACCCTGAAGGGAATCTTTCCTTCTTTAGTATTGGCCGGCGAACCTCCTGCTTCCGAGACCGTGTTGTATATCAGTTGTATGTCCGTCCGAGTGCGGCAGGCGCTTCGAATTGACTGACGAACGAATTCGGAGTTCGCGACAACACGGTCAGCTCTTGTAAGACAGGCGCGCCAGATAAGCCGATTTAGTCCTACCGGCGGTTCATCGCCCATGCGATAGACCAATTGAATTTCCGGACGGGAGAAAAGTAGCGGTGCGATGTAGGAGTAAACCAATGGGTTCCCGATGTGGATATGTGTTGCTCTCAGTCGTGAAATCTGCTGTCCAAGGACTCGACTGCATCGAAACACACGGGCCGCGTTCTTCAGCAGCCAGGCAGGTTGCTGAAGAAAAATTCGTTTCGACCACTGACTGCCGAATGGCATTCGAAACGTTTCAAACCCCAGGCGTTCCACAGCTCGGATTGTGGATGACTCATTCGCGAACTGCGTGACCCCCACTGTCACCTCAGCGCCACATGAACGCAGCGACTCGAATACCGTGATGTTGGCTCGCTCGTGCCCGAACAGTTCAGGGCCGTTCAGAATTCCGATGACCCGACATTCATTCAGCGGCAGGACATCGGTTGCCCCTGCGCGATGTTCTAAGTTCTGCATTTCGTGATTCGGATGCGTGCGGGACTGTGGTGGGTCATAGTTATCTGGGAGAAAGACGGGGTTCCTGCATATCTGTTCCCGGCTCCACCCCTAGCGAGCGACCAAGTCAACAGGAGTAGATGAACGATCCAGCCTGCGCGATGGCAGCCAATCAGAGTTTTCGGAATCGAGGACAGCGGAAAGGCGTTTCCGGCTTAACGAAGCTCGTGGGCTGTCTTCCCTCGGAGAATAGATCAGGCTGGAAACGTTCAGAAATGTTCATGAACAATCGACGTTGACGCAGACGCATCAACGGGAACTTCCAGATTTCATTCCGGATAGCCAGTTTGCTTATTACGTCGAAATATGCTTTCAGCCCGGGTAAAAATGAAATCGGCTTGCCACAAGGCATCGTCGAGTGGCCGCCGAATGAGGCTGCTTATGTCGTAGGCAAGAAAGTCGCGTTCGGCAAGCCAGGAAAGCGTCTTGTCCAGCAATGGCACATCCGCGTAAAGATCCAAGAAGTTTACCTCAGCCAGGATCAGTTCCGTTTCGTTGCAAATCGTGTGCTCAGCCCCTTTCAGAACATCCAGCTCATAGCCCTGAACATCAAGCTTTAACAGCGAGCAGGGAAGGCTGCCCTTCCGACTACGATACTCATCGATGGTTGTCATTGCCAACTCAGTCGTGTCATATTGGACTCCTGCCGAGTAAGCAAGAACTGACGAAGCGGTCTCGTGAAGGTGAAACGGAACAGCATCCCGCACCTCGGCTCCCAGCAGGCAACTCTCGAAGGTGACTATGCCAGGATTGCTGTTGACCAATCGCTCGAGATCCCGGATGCGAGTGATCTGGGGCTCAAAACATGTTACTCTAGTTGTTGGCCAGATGCTTAGAACAGTTTCGGTGAACTCTCCTTTGTACGCCCCCACATCGTAGACGCCAGCCGGCTCGTATCCAAAACGGGCAAGTCGCTCAAGGCTGGATTCGATCGACGGAACGCGGAGCCGATTGGCAAGATACTTTCTGAGACGTTGACGGATCGCGGAAATCATTGCGGAGTCTTTTTTTAAGCTGAAAGCGTAAGGTCAATCTGCCCGTGAAATCACGAATTCTTTAAGAAACGACATAAAATCTCCGCTGCCGTCATGCTACGCAACAGCGCTGATGTCCAGTCTCGGTGCCGACATCCGGGAATAGAGTTTCAGATACTCCTTCGCGACTACCCGGTCGGCAAATCTATTCGCGCATGTTGCGCGACAGGCCTCTCGTGAAACTGCTGAAAGCTCTGAGACGAACTCGGCCAACTCTTCATTCGTTCTGGCAACGAATCCGTTAACACCATGTGTCACGATTTCCGGAATCGCCCCCAAAGGAGTTCCCAAAACAGGTGTTCCGCAAGCGAGCGATTCTGCCATCACGATACCGAACGGCTCATTCCATTCAATGGCCATGACAAGTGCTGCAGCACCTCCGAGTAACACGTTTTTTTGTACGTCGTCGACTGGCCCGACATACTCAATCTGCCTGCCCAGAAATGGTTCTACCTGTTGCGAAAAATATCGACGGTGCTCATCACCCTCTGGGATGTTTCCCGCAATCACCAGACGACGACCACTGCGGATAGCAATATCGATCGCGTTGTGAACCCCTTTTATGCGTTCGATGCGTCCGAGACAGACCAGTGGAGCATCGGCGGCCACTGCAGGTTGAAAATTGAACACACTCAGAGGAACGCCGTTGTAGATGGTTCTTACATGGGCCACATCACCTATACGGTTCGAAATGTAATCGGAGCATCCTGTAAAGATGAGTGACTTGTTGCGAGACAGACGAGCGGCCATGGCGATCCCATGCAGGTCTGGCTCTCGCTGATAGCTCATTATCTTGGGAATCCTAAATGGCATAAGCGGCAACAGCTGAGCCAGCCTTCCAAAACTATGGACGAGATCGGCGCGGAACCTTAGCGCGTGCCGCGCAATAAGCAAAGCATTACGTCCCATGTCGACTTTGCTCTCCCACGACAAACCCGGTAATGCCACCAGTTCTCCGCCGGTGTCTGAGTCGGGGTGGGCCACCAACAGGACTTCATGTCCAATCCTTGTGTACTCGCGAATCAGCATGTCGATAACTCGCTCGATCCCGCCGTAGTGCTTCGGTGGAACCGGGAGCATTGGATCTGCAACCATCAGGATACGCATGGCAATCAAGTTTTCGAGAAGTTTTACGGGAATATGGTCGTTCATCAGACTGAGGCACCGAGCGCGACAGTGCCTTGAAAAAACGGCTCACTTCAGTTGTCGCTGCATTCTTGGGGAGAGCTCCACGTG
>JAGQPY010000689.1 GCA_020426485.1 Planctomycetaceae bacterium | reverse complement strand
TTTGGAGACCGCGTTCGCCGTTCTCGCTGGACAGGTTCCGCCCGCCCGAATTCTTGTTGAAGCCGACTGATCGCCGTTACAGCAGCCTTGGCATTGCCGCTGAACCGCCAGGTTCAGCGGCAAGTTTCTGCGCGAAGGTGATGCACAAACAAACGGTGTCGCCAATAATGGCGCCGCTGCCTACGGCCGCTGCTTTTCCCGAGGTGGGCGGTCCAATGGGGGACGCTCATCCTGTGGTGGCCCACCTTCTCGCGGTGGCCCACCTTCTCGCGGTGGCGGGTTGTCGCGGCCACGATCTCCAAACCCGGCTCGACCACCACGCGGATCGCCGCGTCGACCGTCAACGCCACCACGAAAAGGCATTCTTCTGTCGCGAGAAAGAATGGCCTGGGTATCGCTCACAAGGCGAGCCATCTCCGGGTTCTCCGCATTTCGCTTCGTGAACACAGCATCTCTCAGCTCCCGCGAAAAATCCGACGGGTCTTCACTCATCAGTTCAATCTGGCGCTCCCGAGACAGATCATCCGCAAAGACGTCAACCAACTCCGTTTGAACGTCCTGTGAAAACGTTTGACGCAGTGATATGTAGAGCTGCTCCAGAGTTGAACGCAGGAAGAATGTTGCTGACACAGCCGCCTTCAGCCGTCCGAGATTCTCAGCGGCCCGATTGTCACCTCCGAATGGCAGGAACCGGTTCCACTCCATCATTCTTGCGTCAGAAAACAGTTCACTGATTTTCTGCCGCGTGGGTGAATCCACCAGATAGTCATCAATCGCCTGATTTACGGCCTCAGGAGTCACAGCAGAAGGCTTCTCGTTGCCGGTCAGTCCCTGTCCCGGGTGAACCTGTTGCAGCACCCAGATCAGTTTCTGCATGCGCCGTTCTGTGACCTGACCAGGCTTCGAAAATGCATTCAGTCGCTCCGCAAGTTCAGCAGGTGGAGGCTCGGGAATGACGGCATTCAACACCAGGTCGACCTGCTGAACGGAGAAGACCAGTTCATTCTCCGATCGCTCATTCCCGGGCGGTCGTGGCGGCCACTGAGGCAGATGAATGGTGATCAGGTTGGCCTGCTGAGAGCGGGACGTCCATTCGGACTGCACTCGATCGGTCCAGTCTGCCGTAAAGACACCGCTGCTGTCTCGCAGCTGACTTCGTTCACCCGGCTTCAGCGTCTGCCACCATGAATGAAGCTGCTGAAGCTTTTGCTGAAGTTCCGGCTGTTCCTGAACGGCCGTGTGAATCGCCTGAAGCCGCTGTTGGTCTTCAACCGGTCTGGAAAGAAATCCTTCGGCCTTGGCGCGCAGGTCTTCCTGTTCCAGATAGTCAAGCCCGTCAAAACGCTGAATGGCGGCTTCCAGCTGTGGATCCGACGGCTTCATCAACGGCGTCAGAATCAGAATCGTCAACATCCCGATCAGCGCGGCACAGGCAGGAATCAGTCGTTGTCGGAAAGTTCCCGTCATTGTGGTGCGTCCTCTGATCCGGTGTCCGAGACCGGCTGCAGCTGAACCTGCTTCAAAGCATCTGCATCCGGAACAACTTCGTAGTATTCGATGTTTCGAAGCAGCTCCAGATTGTTCAGCATCACATGGATCACTCGGTTCTCTTCCTGGTCCCCGATCTCTGAACGAAAGGCACCCGAGACTGCCAGGCCGGTGATTCCGGCCACAATCCCCACGATGAACCAGATCAGAGACTGAAGCGACAACAGTGACTTCAGCGAAGTCTTCAGCCCGGAACTTCCGCTTTGTTTCTGAGCTTCCAGGACATCCGCTGTGACGGATGCCAGCGTGGCCTGCGTAAACTGGCGGCTGGCGGACACATCCTCCAGAGCATCCAGCAGCGCCCATGTGCGAGACAATGATTCCGCCTGATCTCGAAGCGCGCGGTCAGCGACCAGCGCCTGTTCGACCTCATTCATCTGAGTGTCGTCCAGTTCGCCGTCGAGATAGCTGACGATCCGGGTCAGTTGTTCGTCTGACCGTTCGTCGTCTTCTTCAATCTGCGGTTGGTCGCTCATTGTCCTGGTGCGAGACGAAATTTCAGGGGCCGGGAGAATAAGTCTCTGCCGGTTCAGACTCAGAATGCCTCATCAGATTGTCCGGCATTCTGAGTTACAAAACGTGCGATGAATGCCAGGTTTTTCTTTCTGTACGGATGCGATAACGAATGAAACGGCTCAGAGATGACGTTCCAGTGATTCCTTCAGTTTAGATCGAGCCCGGGACAGCAGAGACTTCACGGCAACGATGTTCAGGTCCATGACATCGCCAATATCCTGATAGCTC
>JAGQPY010000688.1 GCA_020426485.1 Planctomycetaceae bacterium | reverse complement strand
CAGCCACTGCAGTGCCGTTTGCGGAGCCTCCGTTGCTTTCGTTTTCACCGGAGCACCGATCAACGTGCGGCAAAGATTCAGACGATCCGCCTTGCCGCGATTCGCCAGAAGGCCGAAGTGACGAATTCGCATGAACCCGGTCGGCATGACGTGAGACGCGAAGCGTTTCAGGAAATCCATCGCCGGCAGGACGCTGCTGCAAAGTTCGTTGTCGTTGCGACGGTCTCGCCACAGAAATCGAACATTGCCATTAACACACAATTGAATTCGCTCGTTGCTGATTGCTGTTCGGTGCGTGTACAGCGATAGATATTCCAGAACCTTTTCCGGCCCGCCGAACGGCGGCTGTGAGTACACCACCCATGGCGTGCTGATCAGGTAACGTCGTATCCAGTCATCAACGGAACTCGGCGAATACAGATCCACTGCGAGATGGGGCGGTACGTCGATCCTGTCGTCGGCATTCAGTAGCGTTGCCAGTCCTTCCGTGTACTTTGTGCGGAAGACTCTGCTGAGTGCGTGAACCGGAAACAGAAACTTTCGCCCGGCAGGATTCCACTTCGTACCGTCGAATGAAAGAGCACCCGCCGGCACGACGCAGTGAACGTGATAGTGCGATTGCAACTGCTGCGTCCATGTGTGCAGCACCATTGTTACGCCCAGTTTGCCGTGCAGGCGGGACTCGCCAAACTCCAGCAGCGTCCGTGAAGCGGCGTGAAACAGAAGATTCAACAGCGCACGTTGATTCTTCTCGTTCCACCCGATCAATGGATTCAACGAGTGCGGCAGAGTAAACACAAGGTGGAAGTAAGGAACGGGCAACAGTTCGGCTTTGCGATCATTCACCCATTGCTGTCGTGCCTGTGTCTGACATTTGGGGCAGGCGCGATGACGGCAACTGTGATAAACGTACCGCTGATATCCACAGTCGTCACAAGCGAATCGCTGTCCGCCCAGCTTCGGGGTTCGGCACGCCATAATGGCTCCGAACGCTTTGTGCTGAGCAGGCGAAAACGGTTCTTTGTGCAACTGCGTTTCACACAGCCGGACGATGTCGGCTAGTTCTGTCTTCCTGCGAAGTGTTCGGCCACCATCGACAACTTGTTCGCCAGTGGTGGTTTTCTCTGCCGTGTGCAAGACGGCAGTCGACACGAGCTACTTCGATGGATTCTCTGAATCGGCATCGCTCCGGTCTGCTACACCTTCCGCTGGTGGCAGACACAACAGATCGAACGGACTCTGAAGCTTCCCGACGCGTGATTCGGTGATGTGCAGATATCGTGTCGTCGTGGAGATGCAGCTGTGGCCGAGCAGTCTCTGGATCGTGACCAGGTCAGTACCTGCTTCCAGAAGATGAGTGGCGAATGAATGCCGTAATGTGTGAATTCCTTTTCCGCGAGCAACGCCGGCCGTTTCTTTCGCCGACATCCACGCCTGCTGAACGGCATTCGTGGAAATCGGCCGACTGGTGTCCTTCCCTGGAAACAGCCACTGAGTCGGTGGTCTCTCACGACGCCAGTGTTCGCGTAGATGTTCAACCAGCGCTTCCGACAGAATCGTGTAGCGTTCTTTGTTTCCCTTACCGCAGACTCGAAGCAGATTTCGTTCTGCGTCAATATCGTGAACAGTGAGATCAACCAGTTCCTGAACACGGAGTCCAGCCGCATAGACGGTCATCAGCATCACTTTATGTCGCGGCAGCGAAGCGGCTTCAATAATCTTCTTGACGTCGGAACGACTAATGGCGTGAGGAAGCTTGCGGCTTCGCCGGGTTGGCAGCTGCAGATCGAAATCTTTTCGATGCAACACATGCCTGAAAAAGAATCGCAGTGCCTGGATCTTCAGATTCACAGATGTGCCAGCCAGCTTGCGTCCGACGAGCAGATGATGAATCCAGTCACGAACTTCTTCGAGTTTGATTTGATCCGGAGACCGACTGTAGTAATCTGCCAGCTGCCGTACAGCAGTGACATAACTTTCAATGGTGTTGGGCGATCGTCGTCGGAGTTGCAGTTCTCGAATTAGGGCCTGTCGCAAAGCTGTCATGAATCGTATTCCTGAAAGACGTTGTCATCATGGCCACCGGACAATCCAGCAACCGTCGTCTTTCAGGGTGCACCAAAACACAGCACATGCAAAAACCGCATCCAGTCAACAGCCCAGATGCGGTCAACTATCCGTCCCCAACCCGCACAGATTCCGCCGCGCAGCGGCTTAGTTCAATGATCGTTATATTTGCGTGTCTTTCCCAAGTGATGGGAGTGTATGCCGTGGGCGTCCGTAAACTTGTTTATGC
>JAGQPY010000687.1 GCA_020426485.1 Planctomycetaceae bacterium | reverse complement strand
CTGTCTGAATTCATTTCTGACCAAAGTCGTCAGCCGGAAGTGATCGAATCACGTCGACGGTATCTTCAGGCCGTGCGTGAAGCTTTGGGTGAACACACTCCTCGCACGGCGGAGGCGGAACAACTGCTGGCCGATGCGTACTACTTCTCGGACGACATGGACAATGCGATTTCGCACCAAAGCGCCGCTCATCGAATCGTTGAGGAAATCTACGGTCGCGAACGTGTTGAAACTGCCGACACCGCCGGCTATCTCGCCCTGATGAAAAGCGACGCCGGAGATTCCGAAGGTGCGCTGCCGCTTGCGGAAAAGGCGGTTGAAATTCGCGAACAGCTGAAACAGGTGACAGATTCCCCGGCGGCGCTCACCTTCAATCGCCGCGGTGTCGTTCGGGAACGCCTGGGAAGGCAGACGGAAGCCATTGCCGATTACAACCGCGCGCTGCGCATACTGGATTCGCTGGATGAAGCTGATCTGTGGGCCACCATGCAGATTGCCAGAAACCTGATCAGTGCGGCGCTGGCACTGGGTCAGCCCGAGGTGGCCGAAAAGACGGCGTCAAAGTACATCCGAAAACTGAAGGGAACATACGTTGATGGATCTTTGGATTTCGCCAACCTGATCAACGAAGGCGGAATTGCTCTGTTCGATCAGGGCCAGTACGAGAAAGCGAGTTCACGTTATCGTGAGGCAATTTCCGAGGCAGAGTCCGTTGAGAATCCCGATGAACTCTCGATCACGCAGATGAAACAGAATCTGGCGTCGTCGCTGAGAAGTGAATCGAAGTTCACCGAAGCGAAAGCAATTCTGAGCGAAGTTGTGACGGCGTGGCAGCAGCTGGAAGGGGCAGATTCCACTTCAATGGCCAGGGCTCTCAACGAACTGGGTGTCACACTGTTTGAAGCCGGTGAGTACAAGGAAGCTGAAAAAACTTATCAGAAGGCCATCGATGTTCTGACTCGCGCTGGAGAAATCGACACAACAGATTTCCTGACTTATCGTGAAAACATGGCCAACCTGCTGTTGTCGACAGCGCGCATTGCGGAGGCGGCCGCTATTCAGGAAGACGTTCTGAAGAAGCGGCGGAAGGCCGATCCCGCTGTCCCCGTCAACACAGCTTATGCTGCGTCGCAGCTGGCTCAGATGTATCGAGATCTTGGAAGATTTTCCGAGGCCGAGTCGTTGTATCGGGAGTGCATTGCCCTTCGAGCGGAGCATCTGGGTGAAGAACACGCTGATACTCTGACGGCAAGACAGGCTCTGGCCTATACTCTGCAGGATTCAGATCGACCGTCGGAGTCTGCCGAACAGCTGGAGCTGGTGTTGAAGATTCGCCGGACGTCAGATGGCGAACAGGCATCGACGACAGCAGCCGCCTATGCCGACCTCGGATGGAACCGATATCTGACGAATCAGTATTCACAGGCAGATTCGCTGCTGAATCAGGCGTTGCAGATTCAGTTGAAGACGGATGGCGAAGACAGTGTGGTCACGGCGCTGACCAAAATGCATCTGGGCGTCGTCATGGACACCATCGGCCGATGTGCGCTTGCGGAACAGCTTCTGCGGGATTCCGCGGAGGTCTACCGAAAACGTCTGGGAG
Organism: Planctomycetaceae bacterium; assembly: GCA_020426485.1. Taxonomy (GTDB): domain Bacteria; phylum Planctomycetota; class Planctomycetia; order Planctomycetales; family Planctomycetaceae; genus JAGQPY01. The sequence goes on along the minus strand of JAGQPY010000687.1, from coordinate 699 downwards.
ATACCTCTGTTGACACGGCTGTCTGTATCGAAAGTCTGGCCGGCGTCTTTCACAGTATCGGTGACTACGACCAGGCAGAATCTCTGTACCGTGAGTCCCTGAAGATCAAAGTGGCCTGTCTGGGTGAAAATCATTTGTGGGTCGCAGATGCGTATAACGCGCTCGGCCTGCTGAACGATGACCGTCGTCGGTTTTCTGAGGCCGAAGAGCTGCACCGCAAGGCTCTTGCCATTCGTGAATCTGTGGCAGGCCCCAATGCCGGCACGACCTCCACGTCGCTGCACAACCTTGGGTCGATCTGCCTGCAGACGAATCGCTATGAAGAAGCGAACGAGTTTCTGCTGCGCGGTGTGGCGATCAGCGAGCGACTTCACGGCAGCAACAGTATTGACGTGGCCCTGACACAACGTTTGATCGGTTCACTGCGTTCGGCTCAGGGCCGCTTTGAGGAAGCTCGAACGGCTCTTGAACAAGCATTGAAAATCCTGCGTCGAGGCTTCGGCCCGGATCATCCACGAGTGGCGGATACTTTACAGCGACTGACGGAAGTCTGTGTTCGACAAAACGAAATCACGGCTGCGATTGCCTATCAGGACGCGGCCGCTCAGGCCGGTCGGCGACATCTTTCCAGAGTGCTTCCCGGGCTTTCGGAGTTCGCTCGACAGAGGTATTTGACTGAAAGTCATGCGGTCGATTTTG
>JAGQPY010000686.1 GCA_020426485.1 Planctomycetaceae bacterium | reverse complement strand
GCACAGACCAGTAGGTGAACGAATACCGCGACTGCCCTCCGCACAGAGTATCACTGGCGCTGAATTTGTAGTCCGGCAGATTGTACGATGTTTCGCCAATCAGCAGAGTCGACGTGGTTCCGTCGGTGAAGTCACGAAATCGCGTCTTGCCGCCAACCGAGTCGGAATACACGATGGCTCCATTCAGGTTGGGACGAGACGAACCTGGTATGTAGGCCCAGTAGACGTTGTAGTCAGCGGTGCCCATGTTCACAGCATAATGCCCGGGAGCTCGACCGGCATCACCGGTGCAGCTCGGAACCTGCCGTCTCATCGGCGACGACGGGCACAGATAGAACGGCAACACCTGAGACGTCACCTGCACATTGTGAGGATCACTGTTGGTGAGGTTGAAGTCGTACAGGTTGTAGGCGTTGGCTCCATCAATCATCGGCAGGATCGAAGTGAACGTGCTGCCGCCGCTCAGCGTGCTGTTGGCGTTGACGTTCGGGAAACAACTGTAGACGTCGTGATAGTTGTGCAGAGCCAGCCCGATCTGCTTCAGATTGTTCCTGCACTGCGTCCGCCGAGCCGCCTCGCGCGCCTGCTGAACGGCGGGCAGCAGCAAAGCGATCAGGATGGCAATGATCGCAATCACCACCAAGAGTTCGATCAGCGTGAAACCTCGAGAGCGAGGGCATGAAAAGCGAGCACCATTCATCAGATTCTCCTGACAGAAACACCACGGAAGTCACAACCTCACAACAGGTTGCGGAAATCTGAGGCATCGCTGGCTGCCGGAAAATCAGGTCGCTTGCTAAGCCGCGTCTTTATGAGACTGAGACACAGTCTCATAAAGGAGGGTGGTTTACAAGACGGTTACGTGAGATTTTTGCAGATTTTCACAAACCCCGAACCCGCTTCTCTGAGTCGTCAGAATGCAGAACGGCACCGTTGCAGAAGCCAGTCCGTTTCTATGAGCGATGCTTCATTCGTGTGGCAAACGTGATCGCTTCTCGCGTGCTTCGCCGCAGGCGACTGGCGGAGACTATCCACGGGCTGGAGGATTTCAATGAAAATGGTCCTGAGCCCCCACCACCACGATACTGTCCGGCGAACCGCCCACCTTGAATCGTGCGACCACTCTCATGTCCTTGATGGAGAACACGTTCACCATTCCTTCGCCAGGTTCGGTAAATACGGCGTTACGTCCAAACGCGTCGAAAGCGATCGCATGATGACCGTGGTGGCCATCGATTTTGCTGGCTCCAACGGGAATCGTCGTCTTTACGCGAGCATCACGGAAATCGCGGTCGCGGTTGGGGTCGAGTTCCACGACCGTCAATTGTTCCTGAACATCGCTTTCCGAGTCGGTGCGATCCTGAAACAGGAACGCGTAGCGATTTCCGAGTGACAGGACGGTTTCCGGAGTCGTCAGCCGCAGTCCGTCGGCGACGGGAATGCTGACCTTCACAACCGACGGTTGAGCTGCTGCGGCGTTAATCAGACACAGCGCTGACTGATCGCCTTTGCCGGTGGTACACAGCACCCAGTTGCGTTCGTTGGTAAAGGCACCCGTTCGCAGCGGCTTGTCAGCTTCTTCATCTTTGCCCAGCGACAGATGATTCACCTGAACAGTTTCAGCCGTCTTCTGCAGCGAAAGATCAACATCCACCCAGCAAATGCCGTCGGCCGGAGCGAAAAACACCTTACCTGAATTGGCGGTAGCTCCGTGAATCACGCCGCTGGGCAGCGCGAACGAATACGCGATCTTTGGCTCACCGTTTTGATTCAGCGACACCACGTCGACTCGACCCGCATTCGGGCCGCCGCCATCAATCCAACTGCTGTATGCGACGGAATTATTCACGGCTGCCATCGTGATGTGATTGCCTCCGCCCGGAAAAAACTTCGCACTGCCGGATGCGGACGACGCCTGCTTCAACAGCATCGGCTGCAGACGGGAGAAACCATTCTTCTGATCATTGGCCAGATAGAAGTTATTGTCGTAGACGTACAAATGAGCCGGATTGCCCTGATCGGCGTCCAGTTTTGTGCCGGTGACTCTGGGCGTGCCGGTGTACTTCCAGTGAGAATGATCGCCATGAGCTTCTTCGAAGACGCCGGTGTCGATGGACACCCAGCCGCTTTGGTGCTTGCCGTCGTCGTGATCTCGAACGCCCACCAGCAGCACGCCGTTATTGGCCTTCATTTGGACCAGATCCTGCTTTTCGGCATCCAGCGTCGGAAAGCCCTGAATCCAGTCGCGCCTGATGCCCCATCTGTCGCTGGCCGTGATGTTGGCCCAGGAAAGCTGGTCAGTGTCACGGTCCTGCC
>JAGQPY010000685.1 GCA_020426485.1 Planctomycetaceae bacterium | reverse complement strand
ACCACAAGCGCCAAGCAGCAGTTGGCAGGCCAGACCATTCTGTCGGCTTTCTGGTGCCCATCGCAGCCGGACGTGACGCAGGGCGTTCAGAAAGGCGGATATGCTCCGTCCAATTACAACGGCAACATGGGAACGCTCATCGGCTACAGCGGTGACGACTGCTACGGCGGCAGCGTGACGACTCCGGCCGGCATGCGTGCTCCCGGTGGCTGTATGAACGCCAACGGAATCTTTTTTATCAGCAGTGCTGTTCGCTTTCGTGACGTCACCGACGGGCTGAGCAACACGATCTTTGTGAGCGAAGTGATTGATTCCGGTGGAGACGCGGACAAGCTGGGCGGCGGCGGCAGTGACCGCAAGTACTGCTTTTCCGGCGGTGCTGACGGCAATCCACCAACCGAAATGTCGGAATACCTGATTGCTGCAGAAAGCAATGACCCCATCAATCAGTACACGGAAGAAGCCGCGGGCAGCTACCACGTCGGCGGTGCTCAGTTTGCCATGGGTGACGGCGCCGTGCGATTTATCTCAGAGAATATTGACATGTCCATTTATCAGGGCATCAGTACTCGATCGGGCGGCGAAGTCGTTGGTGAATTCTGATTTCGCTTTGCAGGCCTCCTGAGGGTAAATGATTCAGTCGCGCGGGCCATCGATCGTAATAAGTGGTCGTCCTCAAAATGGACGACGATTTGCGATCACCAGACTTCCGCATCCTGAGCGACGATGTAGTCGCTTTGTGAATGCGGCCGGACGTATCCTGAAGAAAGTTTTGACAGAAAAGTAGTTGAGGAGAAACAGAAGATGTTCCTCGGAACAGCAGGTTCCAGAAATTTGACTCGGTTTGGTGTGACGGTGTCGGTTTCACTGGCCGTGCTCCTGGCAATAACTGGCTGTGGCAGCGGCAGCGATCAGCCGGAACTGGGCCTTGTCAGCGGTACGATAACGTTCGACGGCAATCCACTTTCCGGCGTGGCCGTGACATTCGTTCCCGACGGAGGTCGTCCGGCGATGGGAAAAACCGACGCCGATGGTAAATACGAACTGACGTACATTCGTGACACTCCTGGCTGCAAGGTAGGCCACAACAAGGTTCAGATTGGCAACACCGAAGAATCCGAAGACGAAGCAGAACGGGAGGGCGACGACTACGTTCAAAAACCGACGAAGTCAGGCCCGGCAACGATCCCCGCCCGCTACAACACTCAGACGGAACTTCAGGCCGAAGTCAAGCCGGGTGAAAACACCTTCGACTTCAGTCTGACGTCGAAGTAACCAAACCCTCGATCCTCAACGATGCATGCTTAACCAAACTGCGTGCATCGTTGTTGGGCTTGGGATATTGCCCAGCGCCGTGAGGAGTCTTGAAGCCGGAAAACTCTGACTTTCAAAGCAGAGCATATGATGGTGTCAGGTTTTCAGGCAAGGACGAGGACTTGTTTAGCCCGATGCTCCAGACGAGGCCCGTTCCGGCCGTGATTCACCTCTCACGCGGCATCGGGGCAAACGAAAAGAATGCCTTCTCGGCCTACTCACCCGGAACAGGTTGACCAGTAGAGCCCGGTGGTGATGCAAAGCGGTGCACCCCGGGAAAATGGCCTGCCTGCGTTCATCGGATGAGCTGGAACTTGACTGATCTTCTCAGTTTTCAAAATCTCCTCTGGATTGTGGAAACCGGGCACGGGTTGACGGATTTCTTCCCGACTCCTGGCCAAATCTTAACAATTCGAGTCGAAGATCGTGGCGTCGGCTGATGGAAGTCGACCGCTGTCCGAGTCTCCTGCGAGCAGTTTTTCGCTGCAGGAGACCAGATTTTCAGGCGAGAGTTCTCTGGGTTTTCAGGGCAGCGGAGAGTTTCAGTTCACTGAGGGAATATAGAAAATGTCTCGAAAACTTATTCGTCAGGCTCGCGGATTTACTCTGATTGAGCTGCTGGTTGTTATCGCCATTATTGCCATTCTCATCGCTTTGCTGCTTCCAGCGGTGCAGCAGGCTCGGGAAGCCGCTCGTCGGACTCAATGCAAAAACAACCTGAAGCAGATCGGGCTGGCTCTGCACAATTACCACGATGTGCACAGTGCTTTGCCGTCCGGAAGCATCGTCTACTTCAATTCCGGACAAAATCGGCACTATGGCCACGGCTGGACGTGGCACGCCAGCATTCTTCCGTTCATTGATCAGGCCAACCTTTATGAACAGATTCAGGGTCCCAACAGCAACGGGATGGGATCAGAAGGAGGCGGAACCACAAGCGCCAAGCAGCAGTTGGCAGGCCAGACCATTCTGTCGGCTTTCTGGTGCCCATCGCAGCCGGACGTGAC
>JAGQPY010000684.1 GCA_020426485.1 Planctomycetaceae bacterium | reverse complement strand
ATTTGACACAGCCGGCACCCCGGGGATGCAGAAACAGCTCGCGTCCACGTTCCGGATCCGCGGTCTTCATCGCGGCCAGCACATCTGCCTCGGTGGCAGGCGTGGAATTCGGTTGAGGACTCAGCAGGGGACGATCAAAGATCACCACATACATGCCGCGCCCCGAGTCACTCTGCGGATTGTTCGTATTGCCGCCGAGCACGATTTCTCCGGCAGGAAACTGTTTGCGATAAATGCGGAACATCGGATCGGTCGTCACGAGTTCCAGGCCGGTGTCTTCAAAACCATTCGGCTGCCCGATCTTCATCCACTCCAGCGGCGCGTTGACGCGCATGTCGACTCCCACCAAGACATTGACGTCCGAATCCGAGCGCATGCTGAGCCATTGAGCTCCGCCGGATCGGTCGTGCTGATTGCACATCTGCAGGTACGGAAGTCCGCGAAGTTCGGATGGCACAGCGGTGATGTGATAGTGGCGGTCGGTGTAGTGTCGTTTACCAGCGCTAAGACCGGACCAGTCCATGCGGTATTCGCCTGGTGCTGAAGCCGTGATGTCTGAAATGAAAGCGCGATGTCGGTACGGTTCCTCGTGTCGAATCCTGTATTCGCCCGCGGTAACCGGCCCCGCCTGAGTGTTGTCCTGAGTGATGATCACCTTCAGCGTCGTGTCGCGATCAATGCTGATCGGCCCGCTGTAACGTTGCGACGTATTCGCCGGGACAGAGCCATCAGTCGTGAAATTGAACTGCGCCTGCGGAACCGACGTCGTGAGTGTCACGGCCACAGGTTCCGTGTACTCACCCGGCGGTGGACTCAGAACCACCAGCGGCTCGGCGCCGCCTGTCTTCTGCAGCCAGAGTTCCACCAGTCCGGCGACACGTTCATCGTTGTCGGATCGAAGCGGCAGCACTTCATCGACACTGATGGCGTTGTCCTCAAACAAGCCAAGCAGACCAGCCAGTCGAACTCCGGGTCGACTGTCACTCAGCCAGGACTTCCGGGATTCCACGTCTGCCAGTTGTTGCAGAGCGTTCCAGGTGGCGTAGAAGGTGATACGATCTGTTTCCTGTGCGGCGAGATCGAGCAACCTGCTCGTCCATGCGGAATCGCCGGACTGGTGAATTGCCAGAACTGCTGCGTGTCGCAACCGAGCTTCCGGCGACTTCAAAGCGTTGAGAACAAACTTCGGCAGAGGAGCAACTCCCGAGAGATGGCGTTTCTGCCACGCCGCAATGCGAATCGCCTGCAACGCGGGATTACTGAATGTCGTGAGGTCGACCGCGTCGAGATCCATCGGAACGCCCAGGCGAGCGAGCGTCCACAGCGTCCAGGTTTCTTCAGCGATCGTCAGGTTTTCATCCGCCAGTTTCTCGGCCAGAAATGAACCTGCGACAGCCCCGCGTCGGACAAGTTCGTTCTGCGCATTTGTTCGCCACGCCGGAACGCTGCTGCCCAAATCGACAAAGAGTTCTTCCAGCGACCATTCGGCGATCGGTTTATGACGATGATCTGACCGCCATTTGATCAGGGCAGAATCCGCATGGCGGATGCGATAAACACGTCCTGCATCGATCTGTTGGCCATCCCTGATGGTCGCCCCGTAGGCATGTCCCCAACTCAGAATGTAGAGCGCTCCATCCGGGCCGACTTCGATGTCAGTCGGCTCAAACACTCGTCCCGAACTGCCGGGCAGCGTTCGTCCTCCGTCTGCATGAGCAAAGACACCCGGGAATCCGCCTTCGCAGGTCAGCAACGCTCCGTCCCATTTCGGTCGGAAGGCATAGACTTCCCGTCGCATCCAGTCGTTCACGAAAAAGACGTTGCGATATTCCTCCGCAAAATGACCGGCGTGATAATGAATGACGCCGGTTCCGGAGCCTTCAAACAGCGGCGCACAGGCGGGAACGGTGGGCAGGTGACCTTCACCCGTCCAGTGGTAGCTCCAGGGATGCCCCCAGCCAAAGTGGGCGTCGTAAAACGGCGCGAAGATCTTATCCCCCTGCGTCTGGTCATTGTCGGTGCCCAGCCAGTTGAAGGAATCGTCGAAGGCAATATCCCACGGGTTGCGGAATCCTCGCGACACGATCTCCAGATTGCGACCGTAGTTGCCTTCAGCGTCGATGGGATCACATCGCAGAATTCCACCCTGCTGACCCCAGTCGTCGCTGGGCGTGTGATAGGCTCGCTTGTACGTTTCCTTCGTAAACACTTCGACTTCGGTGTAGTCCGGAGCTCCTTCCGGTGAGGGCAGTCCCCACAATTCCCGAAACGGTTTCGGAGCAAGCTGATCAATTCGATTATAGCCGCGAGAATTTCCCTTCGACATGTACAGCTTGCCGTCAG
>JAGQPY010000683.1 GCA_020426485.1 Planctomycetaceae bacterium | reverse complement strand
GGCCTTAAAGGCAAGGCTGTGAAGCTTTTCTGCAGCCGGATTCGAGAGTTCGGAGAACATCTGACACTTCTCACTGATCGCCACCTACCTTGCGTCGGTGGAATCACGACTGCTCGGCTAAAAGGCAGCGTTTTCCCGGGTACTTGTTGTTTCCTGCGGCCCAAGCGCGGCCGAAGGCTTCGCTTGGGCCGCAAAAAACGAAATTGAGAAATCCTACTGCTTAGCTTTCCAGATTGTTCACCACCGAGGCAAGCTCGGTGGTGTCTGTCTTGGCGGCGATCAGCGAGAAGTGTCGAACATCGTGGTGATCTCAGAAGCCTCACGACTTCTGCGACCAGTATTTTCTCCGTGAACAAAAGCTTCACGGCGTTGCCGTAACGGGGCAGAAACCCGGTGAAATACGTTTCGGAACGTGTGGCTGCCCCGGATTTTTCAGATCGGCATCAGGGCCTGAAAGCACGCGTTCCGGAATAGGTTCCGCGTGCTGCTGCTTGAACGCATTCTCCGCCGAACATCGTTCGACGCGGTCTCACAGGCTTTGTGAGGGGCGGAGCGGGGCAGCGACACATTGGGCCGTGGTGGCTTGTCGCCGCTTGAGATTTTTCGGAATCATCAACATCGGAACCGTCGTCCGTGTCTTCAGACGTGGATCGCCACACGGCAAGCATGTTCCCGTTGTGCAACGATCAGTTACAGTTCAAGGGGCAGTTACAGATAGCGAACGCGTTTGCGGATGTCCGTGTTCACGCTTTGATAGCGAGTCGACAGGTTACCGGGGCTGAACAATTCAGCTCGCATGAATTCCACATCGTCCCAGCCGATGGCATTGGTGAAGATCGGTTTCAGGTACTCTTCTCCGAACTCCGACGGCTGCATGCGATGTGGGTCGTACATCGTGGGATGAACGCAGCGCGGATGAATTTCGCCCCACTGGTCTCGCAGCTTGTTCGCCGAAATCGAATCCACTCCAAAACCCCGCTGCGGACTGTATTGCAGAGTCGCGATGGCGTTGTTTTCACCGGCGGCCAGCAGATCAACGGCCTTGCCTCCCAGCTGACTGGCGTAGAAGCGGTCGAACAGAATCGGACGACCTCCGCGCTGAGTATGGCCGATTTTTCTGGTAAAGAACGCGGAATCCGGTGGTTCATGCGTCCGAATGTTGGTGAAAAATTCCGGCTCGATGCGTTTCAGCAGGATGGCTTCCAGCGCATCAGCTGCTCCGTCGTAACGGATATTTCCCGCCGGGTCGTAACTGGGCGTTGATGCTCCCAGTTCGGTGCCGTCCATCGTCCGCACGCCTTCTCCCACAACAATCACTACGTTCTGCTGCAGGCGATAAAACTGCCGCACGCGCTGCTCAAGCTCATCGAAGTCCACCGGAACTTCGGGAATCAGAATCAGGTCCGGCTGACCATAGGCCGCTCCCAGAGCAATGTAGCCGGACTGCCGTCCCATCACTTCCACAATGCCGATGCGACGATGGCTTTCGGCGGTGGTTCGCAGACGCTGGATGCTTTGAGCCACCACGAACACAGCCGTGGCATAGCCTGGCGTGGCGTAGTTGATGATATCCTCCAGATCCATTCTCGTCCGGCCGTACCCCTGAGACTCAATGTATCCCTGCTTGTTGTTCGCGGGCCTGCGTTCCCATTCATTGGGCTCATCCAGGTAGTTCAGACCTAGGTCGTTGTCGATGGTCTTGGGAGCCAGCACGCACTGGGTAAATTCAGCAATCGGCTGCATGCCGTTGATGGTGCCATCGCCGCCGATGCATACCAGACCGTCCAGGTTCAGTCGCTGAAAATTACGCTTGACGACGTCAATCTGGGGTGACCCCGGTTCGATGTACGTTCGCGACGAACCAATCAATGTCCCGCCGAGACACGGATCGAGTTCCGGAATGGTGGTAAACAGCGGATTCAGATGCACATGCGGGACATTTTCATCCAGCAGCCCCGCATAGCCGCGCTGAATGCCAATGATTTCCACGCGCATGTTGTTGGCGCGTTCGACCGCACCGTAAATCGTGGCATTCAGAGCAGGCGTATCGCCGCCGGCGGTCAGGATTCCAATGCGTTTCATCCCGCAACTCCGTAGTTTCCATGCAATGATGACACGAGACCAGCTTTCGGGGAACGTTCCCGCCGATGCTCAGGCGCCGCAGACATGCCGGGAATGAGGCTGCAGAATTCTTGCGATTCCGCCCCGTTCGCAGGCTGTCAGGACCGGAATCTTACCGGGGGGCAAGGTGTTTCCGAAAGGCGACCTTGATGCGTGGCCAGATTCCGGAGACTTCGACCGCCGCCGGACGCCCGTTCCGCGAAAAATGCAGGAGCGCATCAGTTCACTGAGTTCCAAGGCCTCCGATTGCTGATCC
>JAGQPY010000682.1 GCA_020426485.1 Planctomycetaceae bacterium | reverse complement strand
TGCTGAAAGCCGATTTCACTGGCGTGCTTCAGAGCCTCATCGCGGCTGTAACCTCGCAGTGAATACAGCTGAATGCCAAGCTTGGGCATCGCGGTTTCTGCACCTCGCGCGAAACGCGGCAGGACTCCACTGGCCGTCACGGCAGCCAGCAGGGAAGACTTCTGAAGAAAACGGCGTCGAGACTGAAGCGACATGAATTGCTCCGATTGTATGGTCGAAATGGCCTGTCTAAGCATCACTGCCCGCAGATTCTACGGAGCCGCCGCAGTGACCTCAATCGATCGCCACAACCGTCGCCCGGCACAAAAACAACGTCACTGACAACAGAACCCGGACAGAGACCGTCGAGGTAACAGTATCGCGTGAAAGTCGTTGCAGACGTCGACCGAGTGTCGTAACATGTTGACGCGCGTAGAAACGTTTCAGCCCCACCAAACTTCTGCAATCTCTGTATTGCTTCCCGCCGCAAACCCGCTGTGAGACGACGGTACTGGCCGGTCGTCAGTCTCGCCAAAGGAATTCCTTCCATGCTCACTCGTCGAAGTCTGCTTCAATCCATGGCGGCTGGTGCTGCAATTGCATCACCGCTGATGACGGGGGGACTGTTCGCTGCCAATCGTCACAACTCGTCGCCCAAGCGCATCATCTTCTTTCTGCAGAATCAGGGCTTCGATCCGGCGACCTGTGTTCCGGAAGGTATGAAACGCAGCGGGTCGCTGGCCGGAGTGAAACTTCCCGAACCGATCAGTCCGCTGGAACCGTTCAAGGACCGGCTGCATATCATCAACGGTCTGCATGGCATGCACACCAGCCCGTCTCACAGCGCGTTCTTTGGAGCACTCGGCGGTTATCGCGGCGGTGACGGTGTCCCGCCCAGCGGGTCGACGATTGACTATGAACTCAGCAAGGTGCTTCCGCAGACACTGCTGCCGCATCTGTGTATCGGCATGGACTCCATCGAGAACATGACGACCAAGCCCACGCTGGCAACTCTGTCGGCCACCGGAGCCGGCCAGCCGATCTTCATGTATTCGAACCCGAACCATCTGTACCAGATGCTGTACGGCGGAATTTCGACGGGCGACATTCGTCGGCAGCATGAAGCTCGTTCCAGCGTCATGACGCAGATTGAACAGCTGGCTTCCGCCAAAGGTCAGTCGCTTCCCGGCGCAGAACAGCAGCGATACGGTCAGTACGTGCAGGGGTTTCGAGACGTCAACGGTCTGCGTGATCGGCTGGAAACCGTGTCCGATCATCTGCGAAAGTTCGCTCCGGAAGTCGACAGCCGCTACACCAAGCCTGAATTCGAAACCGACTGGCATGACGTGCTGCTGGATCTGGGCATTTCGTCGCTGACATCGGGTATCACCAACACGCTGACGATCGGTTCAGGCCGAGGTGAAATCTTTGGGGCATGGAAAGGACTGGGCATCGATCAGCAGGGCCACAATCTTGGCCATATGGAACAGCCGGGCAATCCGATCTGGATCAAGATTCGCCAGTACAACAGCCGCATGCTGGTGAAGATCATGGAGAAGCTGGAAAGCGTTCCCGAAGGCAGCGGCACCATGATGGACAACACGCTGATTGTCTACACCAGCAACAACGCCGACAGCCAGCATACCAGCGGAGCCAACTGGCCGGTGATGCTGCTGGGCAACTTCGACGGAGCCTTCAAGACCGGCTGCTTTACTCAGTTGGACGGCAAACGTCCCATCAACGCTCTGTACACGTCGCTGCTGCATGCCGCCGGTGCTCCCTGTGATCGCTTCAACATGAGCGACCAGCTGGCGAAGAAGTTCGATTCCGGCAACGGACCGCTGTCGGAAGTGCTGACATGAATTTGCCCGCAGTTGTAACACCACGTCCTGCGGCGAATTCAGGGAACGGTCGATTTCAGCAGCGAAGCAAACGTCGCGGCGTCACTGCCTGCACGGTTGCGCTTCTGCTGACGTCGTTCAGCATTGCGTCAGCCGCCGATGAAAAGCCGTACACGCCGGGGCAGGGAGTTGCCGAAGACTTCGAAGACTACGCGAAGGTCTTTCTGCAGAAACACTGCATGGACTGCCACGGAGAAACCGATCCGGCCGGTGCGTTCTCGATGCATGACCTGCGTCCCGTCGATGAAATCAGCGCCGGCATCTGGCGCAGCATCTGGGCTCAGGTCACGCTGAAGGAAATGCCGCCGGCCGATGCCGATCAGCCGGACGTCATTGAGCGTCTGCGGTTTTCCGAATGGATCGTGGGCGAACTCACGCGAGCCCTCAGTGACAAAGGCGGCTTTCGTGATCATCTCGATCCGAACAAAGGCAACTACGTCGACCACGATCTGCTGTTTGGCCCGCTGCCGGACGGCATCAAACTCGCTCCGACTTCAACTCCC
>JAGQPY010000681.1 GCA_020426485.1 Planctomycetaceae bacterium | reverse complement strand
CAGCCCCCTTGGCCTTCAGTCTGACGAGGCTCCAGATCGACGCATTCCGGATAAAGCGGGTCGGTTTTGCTGCGGAACATGACCGAAGGCATCGTCACTGCCCAGAGCCCCTTTGCGGAATCGACGGCTTCGCCGCATCATGACGCGCGTTTCAGGTCAAGCCACGGTCCACTGGCGGAATGCGTAAAGGTAAAGGGGGCTCCACCTTGAGCGATTCCCGCGAAAGAAACCTGCCCCCTTTCCTGCAACCCATCTCACCAAGCCACCTCGATCTACACAGGCGCCCAGATCTTCACAAACTTTCCACCCTTCGGCTACATCTCCATCTATCGCAACTATATTTTTCCTATTTATTTGACCCACCTAACACATTCATTAAACTCGGTAGCCTGCGGAAAATTTGAGCTTTGCCTTGCCTTGGCAAAAGCTGGCTTTAGGTGGCTTCGATTGTTTAGGGGGAATACTGAGAATGAAGCGATTTTCGTTGGCGGCTGTTGCCGTCCTGGGGTTGTGCCTGAATGCTGAGGCAGGTTTCGGCCTGTTTCGATCTCATGGCTCGTTTGGCAGCCATGGTTCACATGGAAGCTACGGGTCTTACGGAAGCTATGGTTCACACGGCAGCTCGTCGTACGGCAGCTACGGCAGTGCCGGATCCTATGGCAGCCATGGTTCTTATGGCTCATCTGGTTCGCATGGCGGACACAAGCTGTTTCGGTTGTTCCGTTCCCACCGACATTCATCGTCTCATGGTAGTCATGGGTCGTACGGTAGCTACGGAAGTTACGGCTCCAATGGTGGTTCCTACGGATCATATGGTTCTTATGGATCATCATCCTACGGTTCCCACGGATCCTATGGTTCATCTTCCTACGGTTCATCTTCCTACGGATCGTCATCCTATGGTCACAGCCATAGCCACAGCAGCTACGGCGGGTACAGCTACTCAGCGCCAGCAGCGTCTCACTACTATGCCGCGAACACACAGCCTGCTCAGAGCTATGTTGTTCGAAACACCACACCTCAGTCTTACACAACAAGCGTAGCGAACTACACTGCTCCGATGGTTCCCGCAGCACCTGTTGTTGCAGCGCCAGTGGTTCAGCAGTCGTATGCCTACGTCGTTGTTCAGGTCCCTGCGGATGCAACCCTGATTCTGGGTGGCAATCAGACCGAGATGGGTGGAACCGTTCGCAAGTTCAAGATTCCCGTGTCCAGCTCATCGGACTCTTACGACTACACGGTGCGAGCCGAACTGACTCGCGGCGGACAGCTCTATGTTGCTCAGAGCACCGAGAAGCTGGTTGCCGGTCAGACCGTCAGCATCAAAGTCAATGACGTTCCCGCTGTGAACGTTGCCGCTCGATAACTCGGCTCCGGCTAAGCCGCAACGGACCTTGAGGTGAGCTTTCCTTCGTCAACGGAGGAACTCATCCGAGAGAGATTCTAACGAGGCAGGGCCTCGGACCAATTCGAGCGACCGCTCCGAAACGCTCCTGTTGGTCGCCAGGAAAACTTGACTCAACTGAGACAGGTTTTCTTCAATAAGCATCGCTACCCCTTCGGCTTCTCGCAGGCCGAAGGGGTTTTTCGTTGAATGGCGAGGCCAGAAGGCACGAAATACTTTCCCGGTGTGCACAGCTGCACGCGGCGATGAGAGACCCGTGTCAGGTTTCGGCGTTTTGTCATGGGAGCTTCGCAGGGCATTAAGCAACAGCGGTTTCAATCGTGACGGCGTTTTGAGATCAAACGATTCGATGTGTGACAGCACAGCCCAGTGAACAATCTGTCAACGTTTGTTGCCGGTGATGGTGTCCTTTTGCAACAAACCTCCACGACATGCTGTCGTTTTTTGGATTCCTCGTGCTTCAATCGCGCGGGCGCTGAATTCTCTTGCTTCCGGATGTTCAGGGCTGAATATTGAGGTCGTCGGTCCGAAGCCTCTTGGTCCGTCGCCGACACCTTCGGAGGAAGATCCACGGAAATGACAGGTCTGCGAAAGATTGGTTTCTATCTTCTGAACGCATGGCTTGCGTTTCACGTCTTTGCGATCTTCATCGCGCCGGCCGGCATGCCGCCGGCTTCACCGCTGCTGGTGGATATTTCTCGTGTGGCACTGCCTTATAATCAGGCGCTGTTTCTGAATCACGGATATCACTTCTTCGCGCCTGATCCCGGTGCCAGTCGTTTGGTCGAATATGAAATCGACCGTCCCGGCGACCTGCCAATCATCGGGCGATTTCCAACCACCTCCATCCGACCTCGTCTGCTGTATCACCGCTACTTCATGCTGGCAGAAAACGTGGGAGCGTTTCCCGAAGCCATGCAGGCGGAAATGTTTGAAGCGTATGCTCGCCACTTTGCCGAACAGCATCAGGCGGACTCCATT
>JAGQPY010000680.1 GCA_020426485.1 Planctomycetaceae bacterium | reverse complement strand
CTGCCTGGAGTCGCGTATCCAAAGACAATATCGCGCAGTCCCTGAGCACCGTGGACGTGTTCTGTTTCGGGCTGAAACGAGTAGACCTGGCTCCACGATTGACCGCCGTCGGTGCTGCGGAGAATGTTGAACCGCTGGCGGTCGATGCTGATCAGCGTGCCGTCCGGTGAGGCCACGATCTTTCCGGAGGGAATCCCCTGCGGCAGGTCGCGCCAGGTTCGACCATCCGCTGACGCTCGCGCAGCTTTGCTGCTGATCAGCCAGAACTCCCTGCCAACCAGACTCAGAGACGCGCGTTCGATGCCGGTCGAAAACGGGCCGTTCCATGTGTCGCCGGCGTCGCCCGAAACGAAGACGTTCGCGCCGCTCTTGTCTGCGATCACTACCCGTTCGCCGTTGGAAACAATGCCGCTGTAACCGTCGCACTTCTTGTTGAGCAGTTCCGGTTCGAGCCACGTCCACGTTTTCCCAAGGTCGTCGGACGACCAAAGGTTTCCAAAGACCGGATTCTGCTGGGCCCGGTCATTGCCCAGCGCCAGGAATCGTCCGCTGGCATCACCGCAGTAGATCGGGCCGACGTGATGTGTCACGAGCTTGCGCGGGCGCGGGTCGTCTTTGAATGAACGAAGTGAGAACGTCGTAATCGTCTTCCCGAAGTCCGGGGTCGCGGCCATTTCCATATAGCCCCCAGTGACGAAGACACCTTTGCCCCCTGCGATGCCCCACGTTCCCGGCATCACGGTCGGATCGCCGTCCGCGTCCTTGATGCCTTTCAGTTTGGTTTGGCCGCTGGTCAGATGCCGCCAGTTCACACCGTCCTCCGACGCCAGCCAGGCGGTGGGTGCTCCCCAGCCAATCGGCACCACAAATACGCCATTCGTGTAGGCGATGGCCTTCGTTGCCCACGGTCCATGATCTGATCCCGCGTGACCCCAGAAGACCTGCTTCCACGTCTGCCCGTCATCACGAGACAACAGGATGCGACCTCCATGACCAACCGCGACGAACACCGGTGCCTTTGGATCAGGCTTGAAGTCGCCGCCGAGCGGAATTTCTGCACGGCGTTTCAGAGCAGCGGCAATGAACTCGGGTGGATCGTCGGCAGCGTGCGAAAAAGTGACGAAAATGACACAAAGGAACAAAACGGAAAGAGCCGAAACATTGTGCCGTGTCGTCGGACAAAATCGCGTTGTTGTTTTCATGTCGTTGATTCTCTGTTGAGCGTTCCGGAGTGCGGCAACTTGTCACCGCTTTCGTTTTCATTCGGCTGCATCGTCAATGCCAACACCGCACCAAAATTAGTTGCCTGCAGCGTAGCGTGACTCCCTGAGTTGGGCGTCTGCACGTTACTCGACTCAGAGAGTCAAGCTGCGAAATCGAAAGCGATGACAAGTCATCGCACTCCAAAGTCTGTCCTTCTCAAGTCTCCAATCCCTTCACGCCGCCGCCATCGCTGCTGCCGAACGATTCGATGTCCGCCCCCATCTGCCGGGCGATCTGTACGAACAGGTTGCACAGGCGGCTGTTTTCGAGTCCGGAGTTTCCAGCCACAAGATGTTGACCGTGCTTAAAGCCGCCACCGGCCAGCAGGATCGGCAGATCGCGCCAGTTGTGAGCGCTGGCGTTGCCGAGATTGCTGCCGATCAGCAGCGTGGTGTTGTCCAGCACCGGACCACTGGCGTCGTTCGCATTCCTGAGCAGGGTCAGCAGGCGGTCGATCTCTTTGAACTCCGCCTGTTCGATGATTGCCAACTCGTCAATCTTTTCTTCGTCCTGGCCATGATGTGACAGGTCGTGCCAACCGGTGTCGACACCTTCAATCTTTGGGACCGGATTAAACCCGCCTGCCGAGTACGTGATGAAACGCGTCGAATCGGTTTGCAGAGCGAGCGTGATGAGGTCGTGCATCAGCCGTGTCTGAGCGATGATGTCAAAGCGGTCGGTCACGTCGCGCGGTGGAGCCATGTCGACCTGCGGCTTCGGACGATTCACCCAGCCCTCGCGCTGTTGGATGCCGGCTTCCAGTTCCCGCACCGAAGTGAAGTACTGGTCGAGCTTCTGCTGGTCGCGCGGGCCGAGGCTCTGGTTGAAACGCTTCGCCATGTCGCCGACGGTGTCGAGGATGCTGTGGCCACGTTTCAGGTTCTGCACCTGCTGTTTGATTTCCGCGGGTGAACCAGCGACGAACAGCCTGGCGAACAGCGCTGCTGGCGATGAATCGCCCGGCAACTGAATGCCGCTGGCCGTCCACGACAGCGACTTCTCGCCGCCAACGCCCAGAACCAGACTGGGAAACCGAGTATCAGGCCGCAGTTTCTCGACCAGAAACTGATCGAGCGAAACGCTGTTCCTGAAGCCTGGCAGACCTGGATGCTTTGCAGCCGTCAACCATGT
>JAGQPY010000067.1 GCA_020426485.1 Planctomycetaceae bacterium | reverse complement strand
AAGATTCTCACGACACCGGTCGAAGGACTGGACAACTACGCCGAGATGATGCGACTGCTGGTTGAAGACCGAGACGCTCTGAAAGTCTATGTCAACGTCGCTGAAGGCTGACCAAAGCCGGTTGCATCTTTCTGACCAACAGGCCCGCAGTCACTCAGGGCAGGGCACCACTGATCATCGTTGTTTCGACGGACATTCAGGCAGAAAGCTGAAGCAGAAGACTGAAACCGGTTGATTGTGCCGAAGGGCCTGAACTCAACGACAAAACTATACATGAACGGTCACCCGCGGATTCTGCCGGTGGCCGTTTTTTTGTTGGCGAGATGGCAATTCACGCCCCCAAACCCGTGTTGCAGCAGTTTCAGCGCGGTCGTATCCTGCGGCTCCTCTCCATTGAATATTTCTGGTGGAATTGACTCAAGTTTCTGCCAGTCACCTTCTCTCTCACCTCACTTCAAATCCGCATTGGTTTTGCACACGGCTCCAAACGGAAACCGCGGCATGCCCTTCAGATCAAAGCCTTCTCTCTCGAAAGCGGACATCATGCGCTGCAAATGGCTTCGACGAATCGCCGGAATCACAATGTGTTCCGGAGTTCTTACCATTTCCGGATGCTATTCCCTGAACGGATACGTCATGAACGCATCCGGTCAAAGTTATTACTCCCAGGGCAATTATTCCCTGGCCGCGCAGGAATTTCAGACGGCCCTGCAAAGCAGCCCCACGAATCCTGACTACATGACGAACCTTGCGAAGGCTCGCCAGAAGATGGGTGATGCCCGCACGGCTGAACAGCTGTATCGTCAGGCTTTGGCGGTCGATCCTTCGCATCAGCCTTCTTACCACGGACTGTCGGAAATTCTGGTCCAGCAGAATCGGTCTCAGGAAGCGCTGAGGTTGCTGAACACCTGGGCGGCAACTCAACCCTATATCGCAGAATCTCATCTGGAACTGGCGTGGCTGCAACGAGAACTCGGACAGCCCGATGCCGCCGCGCAGTCTTTGCAGATGGCACTTCAGGCCAATCCCAACCACGCAACAGCGCTTGCTCATCTGGGGCAGTATTATCAGGATCGTGGCCAGCCTGCTCAGGCCGTGGCCATGTTTCAGCGATCACTGCAGGCGGACTGGAATCAGCCCGAAGTTCATTCTCGCATGGCCAGCGCCGCGGATTCTGCTGGTGCGAATCACCCAATGGGAGAAGTCGCCATGGCCAGGGGAGTACACCCTCACATGGTGGCCGGTGTTCAGCCCGGCCTGAATTCCGGATACCCCATGCCAACGGCCACCGCGTTCGCACCTGTGGGCTTTCCACAGCCGCAACCGTGGCAGCAGGCTCAGTTCAGCGGAGCTCAGGTCGCGATGTATCAGCCACCGGTTGCCGGTCCGGGCGTCGCTGCAAACGCAGGGTCTCCTAATGTCGGTATGCCGTCAGGAATGATGCCGATGACTGGCTTCAGTTTTGGTGGTGGAGAGATCGTTAATTCCATCAGCAACACGATTTCCGGAACAAATGTTCAGCCAGTTGAGCCAGCGGCTGCCATGCCCATTCCGGACCCGGCATTTTCGACATCGACATCCGGCACGACACCTGTCACAACCATCTCGCAGTCTCAATCTGCGAACATTACATTGCCTGTCACAGACTCCTTTTGACGCGTGACAGTTGATCCATCAAGTGAGCTGGCCTTCGGGACCGAACAGCCCCATCAAATCGCAAAAACGCGGCCTGAACACTGGTGTTCAGGCCGCGTTTGCGGTTGATCTGTGCGACTTCAGAGTGCTGAAATCAGAATGGCTGTGGCATTGAGTATGAGTTCAGACCGTCACTTTTTATGAACTCAAACAGACTAAGCACGGTTCCACATTGCCCGGAGCGTCACAATCTCAGGAGACTACGGCAGGAATGGTGGGAAGCCAAGGTTCGGGAACAATGGATCAGCGATACCTCGCAGGTTGTAACCACCGGTTGAGAAGCTTCCATCCATGTCCTGAGTAATGCCGAAGTTGATGAAGGTGTTATTCGGATTATCCAGATTGTTGCCATCGTCCACCTGGAACAGGTCCGCATCCCGATTTACGACTCCCAGGGCTCCCAGGAACTGAATCTTCAGCGGATCGTTGTTCGTGTAAGTTGCACCAGACGATGTTACATTGATCTGGTTACCCGAGTTGTTGGTGAACCGAAGATCCAGCTGAGCGGTGTCATCCAGATAGACAAAGTCGAACGTATCTGCGGCATTGTTTTCCACAGACGTGAATGAGTTACCCGCTGACAGGAACGATTCCGTGTGGAAGTCTTCTTCCAGATTTCCACCGAAAACGTTGTCCCGAACGTCGGCGGCCACATAGGCACCGGTCCCCACCTCGATAAACATGCCTTCGCCGGTGATCGTATTCACACCATTATTCTGAATGGTGTTGCCGGTGGCTGTGAAGAACGAATTCTGCACGGTTCTGAGGTTCAGATAAGGCGACAGATAGGCCGTGTTGCCATTGACCGAGTTCGTATTCAGACTCGTGAACTCAGCCCGGAAAGGACTGTAGTTCGTGTTATTGAACAGCAGCGTTCGAGCCCCCGGAGGACCAATGGTGGGGTTGGCCAGGAACACAATGCGGCTCTGATTCATGTCGGCGTCGGCTCGATAGTACACACCTTCGTCGCCATTGGAACTGATCGTGTTGCCGGTCAGAGTGATTCGCACCGGATCAAACAGGGCATTGTTGTTTTCACGATCACGCTCTCCCGCCGCACCGTGCAGCAGCAGATTCGCACCGCGGTGGAAGTTGTTCGTGATGACGTTGTCGGTCAATGTCAGCTGAACAATCGGTCCGTTCTCCTGAACACCACCGTCAGGCGAAAGCGGAGTTCCGTCTCCCAGAGGGCCTGTGAAGTCCACAGCCGCCGGAGCAAGACCCGTGGCTGTTCCGCCGAAGATATTCATGCTCACGCCATCGCCGCCGTTGCCGGCCAGATTTCCATTGTCTTCACCACCAATGGTGTTCCCCACGATCGTAATAATCGGACGTGATGTTGAATTGCCGGAGCCTGTCGCAGTGATCGCAATCCCGTCATCGTCGTTATTCTGAATCACGTTACCGGCACCAATGCCGCCCGCAATGAGCGTCGCGGTTGCTGTCCCGGTGACGTTATACTGAATGCCGTCGCCGTCAGTGACATCGAGATCACCATTACCATTCAGGTCCTCACCCGCATCCAGAACACCGTTTCCGTTGGCATCTTCAGTAGCACCGGCCACGTTTCCGGTGATGATTGTGCGATCCACACGAACGATACCATCAGAGGTCCCGCTGGCGTCCCATCGAATACCGTTACCGCCGGCGGCAACACCGGGACCAGTCCCATCGATATCACCACCGTTATTTGCAATGGTTGTCTGGCCGGTTCCCGAAGTGATCAGAATATCTGACGCTCCGCCATTGGAAGCAATCTGAATACCGTCACTCGCGTTTCCACTGATGTTTGTATCTCCGTTGGTGTTCAGCCCCGCATGAGCACCGACTGTTGTGGCAGCTGTGCGGTTGCTTGTCACTTCCAGCAATACTCGCGAATTGTCTGTTGCACTGATGTTTATACCATCACCCGCGTTTCCGCTGGCGGTCGTTCCGTTGAACAGCACCCGCCGTCCGGGTGGCAGACCGTCGGTGGCATCTCCAAACGAAGCATTCTGCTCGGTGCTGATGGAAATCCCGTTTGCTCCATTGTTGGAAACAACATTGTTTTCACCATCAGCGATCAACTGAGCGTCACCACGAACCACAAACCTCGCACCATCTTCACCATTGCTGCTGAAGTTGTTTTCATTCCACGTCACCGTGTTGACGGTTCCGGACATCGGCTGACTTGGATCAGTCTTGTCATTCCCCTGCACATCGACAGCCAACCCGGCTCCTTCATTGCCTGTCGCCGTCACGTTCTCAATCGTTGCTGTCAGCAGCGATGAATCCGCCCGTGAGAGGAAAATTGCGTCGCCATTGGACAGTGGATCTGAGCCATTAAAGGTTCCGGTGATCGTTGCGTTACGAACATCCAGATTCCCAACGCCGTTGCCGGCGACGGACATTCCAATGCCTACGTTGCCGTTACCATTGATGGTGTTGGCCTGAGCCGAAGTTCCGCCTGCGACCAGGTTGATCGTGTTATTCTGAACACCACCGGTGCTGGGCCCGTTCAGTTCAGACACAATGCCGCCGCCGGAATTCGAAACCAGCGTATTGTTCTGTATCAGAGCATTGATCACGCCGGTAGGTCCGGCTGCTGTCACGTTGCTGGTCAGACGAATACCGGCTCCGTTGTTCGACTGAATCGTGTTCTGACTGACGATTTCATTGTTAACAGCGTCGCCAAAGTTGAGTGTTCCCCCGTCATCAACCAGCATGGCAACCCCGTCGCCGAGATTCTCGTTGATCGTGTTGTTAATGACATTTCCATTAATCGTCCCGCCGTTCCCGGCCAGAAACCGGATACCATCCGAACCGTTACGGCTGAACGAATTTGCCTGAGGAAACGAAACTCCGGCAATGATGTTTTGCCCACCCGTTGCCACGTTGAATCCGCCAATCGTGTTATTGGCATTGATGACGGCCGCATCATGAGCTTCCAGGTTCAGACCTCGCCCGCCGTTTTGTTCAACGGTTGCTCCCTGAATCGTCAGGCTGTCAACCATGGCATTGTTGGAAGCCACAAAGGTAATCCCGTCTCCCTTGTTTCGAGTGATGGTGTCGTTCGTCGAATTGAAATGAGTAATCCGACTGTTGTCGACTGCCGTTACCCGCATTCCGATTCCCGGAACATTGGGATTTGCGTTGAACAGAGGAGCGGTAAAGGTCTCGTCAGCATTAAGCTCAACGCCTGCCGGGTCTGTGGCCGACTGCACAAGTAACCCACTGACAGTCCGTAGTCCCTGTGTACCAGCTCCGGTAAAGTCATCGCGAAATGTCAGCGTTACAGCCGTACCTGCCAATTCGTTCGCCACAACAAGGGAGTCACTTGGATGATTTGCGTTTGCGGGTGACCCACCGCCGCTGCCAAATGCGTCTTCGGCGAAATTATTGGGGTCGATATCCAGCTGCCAAGCAAACTGTTCGTTGGAATCGAATCCGCCGGTGCCCGTAGGGTCGTTCTGGAACGACAGATTTAGAATCTGTGACCGATCAAGTGCAGTTTGTATCGATGTCCCAATTGGAGGAACACTCAATCCATTTACCTGATTCAGTCCAGTGACGAGATCTGTTCCATTCAAGGCCACGAATTGGTGCCCGGAATTACTGTTGAATCCTGTAAGAAGTCCGGGCACAGTCCCAAATTCGGTCGTCGTGTCAAATACCCAGTCCTGAGTGCCAGCTGGCAGGTTCAAGTCCCAGGTGAACCCAACAATGTCGGCGGTTGATGACAGGTTCGTCAGCAGGGTTGTCGCATCCCACGTATCACCAGTCAGCGCGAAACTGGCCTGAACCTGAGTTGTGAAGTTTCGCACAAACGCACCATCGGTGATGGTATTGAACATGGAATCGATTCCCGCAACCGCGGTTCCTGTCAGGTCCAGTGCAGCTCCCGCTCCCAGGTTGTTCTGCATCGTGTTGCCCAGTGACTGAAGCGGGCCGCCGATGTCAAAGTCTCCTGTCCCGGAACCATCCCCAAAGATACACAGGCCGGCGATGGAGTTCCGACTGAACGTGTTCGATACAATTCCCTGATCCAGAAGCCCGTTCCCATTGACGTCCTCACCGATGCCCAACATGGTGTCAGCATTGAGGTCTTCCGTGGCCGCATTGAAGATGCCGCCGTTCGTGTACCTCAGGAATGCACCATTGCCAAGATTGTCGCTGAAGTTGTTGTTTCTCAGACTGGCCAGGTTGAACGTCCCCGCGTCCGCTGTGGCCGAGAATCCATCACCGGTATTCCCAGTCGATGTATTATCTTCCACGACGGCATTGACGACAGACCCTGCCTGGGCGAGCATCTGAATCCCCGTTCCGCCTCCGGTTGTCGTATTGCCCGTGACGCCGGTTGCATTCGGCGTCGCCCCCACAATGTTGCTGAAGGCGTTCGGATTATCCGCATTGATCGTGGCTCCCTGACCGGCTGTCACGCTGATGCCAACCACTGAGTTTGCCGTGGTGGTGTTGTTTCGAATCAGCAAGTCGGTTGAGCTGTTCATTGCCGTGGTCAAAACCAGGCCATTTTGTGAAGTGCCGGCCAACCCATTGAATGTATTCATGTCGGCCACAATGTAGCCGGTCACATCCTGCAGATTTGCACCCGTGACATAGTTCTGGAAGGTGTTCATGGACAGAGTGGCGTCTGTAATCGGCAGAGCATTCGCGACGCCGGTTCCGAAGACCGTTCCGGCGGCATTTGAAGCGTCAATTCGCATTCCGGCGATCACGTTTTCGTTCGCCAGCTGAATGACACTGCCGCCTGCGGTGATCGTCGGGTTGGAAATCAAAGCACCCAGACCAGTCGCCGTTGTCTGCCCCGGAATGATGAAGTCCTGACCATTTTCACTGAACAGAGTGAAGTCTTTGGTGGAAGACAACAGGACCTGACAATCGAACAATTGCAAACCGCCGTTGACGGTCAGGTTGGTACTGGAATCATCCGCGTTGGGTACGACACGAATAATGTCGATCCCGGCGTTGTTGTTGTTGGCAGCAACCTGAAGTGAGCTGTAAGGATTTTCCCGAGTACCAACGCCATTTGTCGTGGCATTCGGGTCAACATACACGATGTTCCACGCAGCGCCGGTCTTATCGCGAATGACAGCTTCCGGCACGTTCACGACGTCAATGTGAGTGTGAATGCGGTTGTTTCGATAAACAGGATCAGCCAGTCGGTCACGAACACATCGTGGCTCAAGAATGGCATTTTCACGGTAGTTCGGAATTGTGTAGGAAACACTGACCCAAGTGTTCACACCAAAGGTGTCGTCGTTTGTGTAACGAACATCAACGGTCGCTGACTCAGTCAGGTAAGCCTGCCAGTGGGCGGAGAAGCCATACGTTTCATTTCCCCAGTCGCTGTCGAGGTAATACCCGCCGAGGTACATATTGACCCCTCGACGCCCCAGAACCGGCAACGGGCCTCCAGCTTCAAAGTCCAACCCCGAATAGGCATTGTCGCGAGTCTGATTTCGCACGCGGAAGACGTTGTTGCCGCGCAGGGTCAGATCGCCGATCAGATTATCCGTCAGCAGGACAGAATCGTCACCGGGTGAAACGAAGTAGCCGTTGGCTCGAAAATCCAGGTACTTCCCCAGCGACTCCATGCCGAAGCCCAGTCGACTTCGCTGAATGTTGCCGCGACCGTCATCGATGTCACCGTAGAAGTTCCAGCCGAAAATGCGGTTGCGAAGGGCATCGTAGTTGCGCCAGATCAGACCGAAGTTGTACAGATCCTGTCCCTGATTCGTGATCGATGCGGACAGGTCTCCCATCAGAACAGAATTGCCCGGAACAACGTGGTAAGGAATTCGAGCATTGAACCGCTGCCATGAACCGTCGTAGCCAAGCCCATCGCCGATGTTTGTTTCAAACATCATCATGGGGCCAAACAACGGATTTTCATACGGACGGCGGCCAATGACCGGCGACTCGGTGGCACTGCCACTGTTCTCAAAATACGGCGTGTAGTCCGCCGGGGGACCGTACATCGGCGCGCCGGGTGAAGGCTCCATTCCGTAAACAGCGGTTCCTGACGCTGGTGCACCTCCCATCTGAGGCCCAGCCATTGGAACAGAGCTGTCCGGCTGCGGCGTCAGAATCACATTGGATTCGGGAGCCGGAGTGCCATCCTGCGCTGAACTTTTTGATGCCATGCGAATGACACCAGGCTGATCGCCCCACGAAATGCGGGCCGATGCGATCAAAGCACAGCAGCTCAGAGTGAGAGAAAAGTACGCAAATGTACGTTTCGTGTTCATCGGTGGTTCCGATCGATCCGTAAGGGCAGACTGTACCGGTTATTCCGGTACTATCGGTTACTCTGTTCGATCGGAAATCAGACAGGCGCGGGTTGAGTTAAAATGTGAGGGTTGTGCTGATGGTTCGGAATTTACCGGCAGCCTGACGACCAGTCTCACGGGTGAATTCACCAGTCGCATGTTTCTGCCGATCAACAGCGCATAAAAAAACTGCCGAAGGAGGGGGCTCCTTCGGCAGCTTCTGCAGTTTCGAGATCAACGCTCACGGAAAGAAACCACCGCGAACGTCAACAGCAACCTAGATTGACCAGCCTTCGCGGTATTCCCGGCTGACAAACTGGTTCACCGACTCCAGGTTGGTGCTCTTCAGGTTCTTTGCATCCCATTCGATACGCTGACCTTCGCCGGCACGCATCGCCAGGTTGCCGACCAGAATGGTCTCCGTCAGGCGACCGGCGTAGCCAAAGTTGGACATCGTGCCCGGAGCGTATTCGCCTTTGACGCTGCTGACGAATTCCCATTTCTGTCGCTGATCGCCACCAGCCTTGAAGGGAATACGTGGCAGTGACTGTTCCGGAACTTTGAAGTCGCTGAACTTGTCTTCCGGCAGCAGGTAGTACTTAGCACCGTAGTCGTCCGGCGAAAACAGCAGGCCTTTGCTGCCCACCAATACTGCACCACTGGTTTTCTTGCCCCCTTCTCGCTGTTGCTGAACTCGTTTCTGGAACGATTCCGGCAGCTGCGAAATGATGGAATCATCCGGCAGATTTCCGCCGTCATACCAGTAGAACTTACAGGCAGGCAGACCTTCCCGTTCCGGAAACTCGAACATCAGGCTGCTGCTGGCCGGAAAGGTTTCGCCTTCGAAAATCCCGGGATTCTTGACAGCGGTGACTGCAACCGGATCCCACAGCTTGAGCGCCATCACGGGCATGTTGGTCGTGTGGCAGGCCATATCGCCCAGAGCTCCGGTCCCGAAGTCCACCCAGCCTCGCCAGTTGAACCCGTGATAAACGCCTTTCTTGAACGGCCGCATCGGGGCAGGGCCGATCCATGCATCCCAGTTCAGATCTTCGGGAATTGGATCCGCGCCTTCCGGACGTCCCAGCCCCTGAGGCCACACGGGACGATTCGACCAGATGTGAATCTCGGAAACATCACCGATGGCACCGGACCGAATGACTTCTACCGCTTCGCGGAGACCGTCTTCGGAAGTCCCCTGATTTCCCATCTGAGTCACCACACCGGTTTCCTCAGCCACTTCCCGCATCTTGCGAGCTTCAGCGATTGACCAAGTCAGCGGCTTCTGACAGTAAATATGCTTCTTCATCCGCATCGCCTTGATGGCGGCGGCGGCGTGATTGTGGTCCGGTGTACTGACCGTCACAATGTCGATCTTGTCGCCCAGACTATCCAGCATCTCGCGGTAGTCGGTGAACTGTTTTGCATCCGGAAACTCGCGACCCTTCTTCGTCAAAGTCCCTCCGTCTACATCACACAGACCGGCGATGGCCACGCCCTGTTCAGCAATGTGGCTGGTGTCACTGCCACCTTTACCACCAACGCCAATACAGCCAGCGGCCAGCGACTGCAGTGCAGACGTATTGGCCCGCAATAACGGCTGACCGCCCACCCAAAACGCTGTACCAAGGGCTGCAGACTGCCCGAGAAAAGAACGACGAGAAGTTTTTCGACTCATGGAGACAATACCTCTGTGGGAGGAAGAAACGAGTAAACAGGCGAAAACTCAATCGACCCGATCAACGCGGGATACTGGAAACGATTCTCTGATTCATCGCCAAACGTGAGACTCTACGATAGCAACACCGGAAAAAACAACAATCAAACTACGAGGATTACCGGATGGACCGGACCTCAACGTTGCGATTCGCGGATGGGATATTTACGCTGCGAAACTCACATGGCATGAATTCAAACTACGGAGTTTTCCGCGAAATGAATCAGTTTCGTTCACCAGTCCTGTTTTTCCTCGTACTGATCGGCATTTTCCCGAGTGGGTGCCGACAGAAGTCGGACGCTCCCGCCCCGGGCGATTCCTCAGCCCCTCAAAGCACTCCCCAAGCCATCGCCAAGCCGACTCCGGACGATCCCGCAGAAGTCACCGCTCTCGAAGAAAATGGCTATCAACTGACAAAAAACGCTGATGGTCAGGTTGTGGAATGTTCCCGTAACACAGACACGGACATTTCAGAAACTCTTCCCCACCTGAAAGGGCTGCACAATGTGACATCCCTTCGGCTGTCCGGCCCGGGCATGACCGACAAAGGCATGGAGGTCCTGCAGAACCTGACGACAGTGAAACGTCTGGATCTGAGCGATTCAGCCATCGGTGACGAAACCCTGAAATCTGTGGCCAGCCTCAAAAATCTGGAGGCCCTGTTTCTCCGACGAACCGGAGTCACCGATGATGGCCTGTCCCAGATCAGTGCATTGCCTAAGGTCCGAGCAATCGATCTCCGCAACAGCAATATCTCCGACGCCGGCATGGCACATTTTGCCAGCCTGAAAACTCTGGCCGATCTTCAGCTGGAAAAATCGAAAGTCACCGACAGTGGCACGGTCCACCTGAAGGAACTTCCGCTCAAGTCCATCAACCTGAACTACTGCACGTCCATCAGCGACGAAACTCTGGACATTCTGGGTGCCATCCCGACGCTGGAATCGATCCAGCTGGATTACACTCGCATCACCGACAAAGGTATGGCCGCGGTTGCCAATTTGAAATCGCTGAAGCGGCTTCGTATTCGCGGAGTTGATGTGACCGGGGCAGGGCTGGCTCACATTGCCGAACTCAAGGGCCTGCAGCGTCTTGAACTTCGTGATACGTCTCTGGACGACGAAGGACTTCGAATCATCTCCGGGCTTCCTGCTGTAAATTATCTGGACATCAGTGAGTGTCGCGTCGCAACGCCGGAAGGAATGAAGCATATCGGAAAGCTGACAAAGCTCGTGTACCTTGGGTTCTGGGAAACGAAGTGCAACGATGAAGCGATGGCGGAGTTTGGAGATCTGACAGCACTGGAAGAGCTGGACCTCAAGGCAACCGCTGTCACGGATGAGAGTATTCCAACCATCCTGAAATTCCAAAAGCTGAAGGACCTGAACCTGGCCGGAACCCAGATTACGGACGATGGGTTCAGACAACTCAAAGAGCTGCCCGCACTGGCTGTCCTGAACGTAGCCAACACCAGCATCGGCTTTGATGTGGTTGATGAACTCAACGAAAAAGAAGGCCTGAAGGTTGTTGAGTTCGAGAACTGAAATTCAACTCAGAACGGACTTCCTCAGGTGTCCCAAAACGGCCGTGAATCCACCAGGGAGCATGGCAGTGGCCTCACAAACAGTTGCTGAACGCCGCCAGACGATCCCCGACATCACCCCGCCGAATCCGTCCTTGTTGGACAGGCCACAACTTTAAGCCGTCTGCCGTGATAACGCTGACGTTTCTGCTTGTCATTTCCGACGCACATTGCGCGAAACTCACTGTTCAGCGCTCTATTGGATCCCAGTCAGATGAACACATCTCGTCGCCCCCAAAGTGAAGAACAGTTTCGTCGCGCGGTTCAACTGATTCCCGGCGGAGTCAACAGCCCCGCGCGAGCCTTTGGTGCGGTTGGCGGAACGCCTCCCTTCATTGATCGAGGTGACGGACCGTTCCTGTTCGATATCGATGACAATCGCTATATCGATTTCGTTGGATCGTGGGGCCCCCACATTCTGGGACACCAGCACCCGGCGGTCATCAGTGCAATCCGTTCGGCACTGGAGAAGGGTACCAGCTTTGGTGCTCCCACAGTTTCAGAATCAGAAATGGCGGAACTGGTCACGACGCTGGTGCCGTCGATCGACCGGGTTCGAATGGTCAGTTCCGGCACAGAAGCCACGATGTCAGCGATTCGCGTGGCGCGTGGCTTCACCGGGCGCGATGTCATCATCAAATTTGCCGGCTGTTATCACGGACACGTTGACAGCCTTCTGGTGCAGGCCGGAAGTGGTGCGCTGACGCTGGGTTCACCATCAAGTCCCGGTGTCCCGGTGGGCTGTACGTCAGACACTTTGGTTCTGCAGTACAACAACGTCAAAGAGCTGAACGAAGTCTTTTCCGTGCGAGGTGACAGCATTGCGGCGGTCATCGTGGAACCAGTCTGCGGCAACATGGGTTGCGTCATCCCCGATCCGTCATTTCTCACAGCGCTCAGGTCGTTGTGCACTCAGCATGGGTCTGTCCTGATCTTCGACGAAGTCATGACGGGCTTTCGAGTCAGCCCCGGTGGTGCTCAACAGCGGTTCGGAATCACCCCCGACCTGACAACGCTGGGCAAGATTCTGGGCGGTGGCATGCCTGTGGGAGCGTATGGCGGACGAAAGGAAATCATGGACGCCGTTTCGCCCGTCGGAAAGGTGTATCAGGCGGGAACGCTTTCCGGAAATCCAGTGGCGATGGCCAGCGGTATCGCCACTTTAAGAACGCTCAAAGACACGCCGCCCTACCAGCAGCTGGAAGAACGAGGACAGCAACTGGAAGACGGATTTCGTGCTGCCGCGGCACGTGCCGGGATTCCGATTCAGATTAACCGTGTTGGCAGCATGATGACGATGTTCTTCACAGCGACACCGGTGAGCGATTACGCGTCGGCCACCAGCAGCGACACCCGGCTCTTCGCCAACTGGTTCCACCAGATGCTGGATCGAGGCATCTATCTTCCGTGCAGCCAGTTTGAAGCCCTCTTCATTTCCGCCGCCCACACCCCGGAACTCATTCAACAGACGATCGATGCGGCTCAGGAAGTGCTCAGCAAACTGGCCGGCGCTTCCCCCAATCAGGTATCCTGACAACAGCCTGAACTTCGCGAAGTTGGCATCGCGGGCGGGTGAGCGTTGTCTGTTCAATGCACCAACCCGCACCGAGGGGCCTCGTTCCGGAATTCCGGCCAGCCCGGGATTCGAGTCAGCCACAGTGCTCTTCAGGCAGCTTGAAGCTCGCTCGATCGTCTACGACGGCGGAACGAAATGATGCCGACGACGTTCACCGTGCACCGAGTACTCTACATGCAGATGCCTTTCCGGCAGGTGCTCGCGTCCGCCATAACTGGTACAAACATCACATCCGCGATGATCATTTGAATCGCTTCTTTGGCGCGAAGGCAATGCGTTCCGTCGTTTGAACGCAATACTGAGATTGCTGAACGACTCTGTTTTGAGAATGGCCTGGTCTCGACGGCTACTGTTGAGTTTTGTCGACCACCGGTGTTGCAGAAAAGCATCAGGCCAGCAACACCTGACGATTGTTCGGCATTCCGACAGCAATTGCTGCCAATTCAAATCCTAATGTTTATCGAGCTGCTGTTCAGGAACTATCGTTTAGCGAAGTATGACCAGGGAGGCCTGGTAGATTTCGCAACATCCGAACCTTCCCCGAAACGACCATGAGCACGTCTTTACTCGAAGAAAAGCCAGTCCGATCTTCGGAAAGCACGACCGACCTGTCGGATATCGTCATTTCGTATGCGGAGGAGCTTCCCAGGACCGGATGGCTGACGCGTCTGAATCTGACTCGACCTCGCAAAAACCTGACGTGTCTGCCCCTTTCAACACGCTTTTTCAAACGCTCTGTTGATGTTGTCGGTTCAATTCTGTTGCTGCTGCTGAGCTCGCCACTGATGCTGCTGACGGCCGTGCTGGTGAAGCTCACTTCGCCCGGGCCTGTGATCTACAAACAGGTTCGAGTCGGCCTGAATCTTCGGCAAAAGTCTTCCAATGACCGCCGTCAACGGAATATCGGACTTGCAGAGGGACTCGAAGATCGTCGAGTGGGGCCTCGCAGAAAAGACGACAACTATGGTCGGCTGTTCACGATCTACAAATTCCGCACAATGCGAACCGACGCGGAAAAAAGCGGGGCAAGGTTTGCCAGCGCTGCTGACCCTCGGGTCACACCGATTGGTCGTTTTCTTCGTCGCACCAGAATTGATGAGCTTCCGCAGCTGTGGAATGTTCTGAAGGGGGACATGGCATTGGTTGGTCCTCGCCCCGAACGACCGCAGTTCATGGAAGAACTCTCGGAAAAGATCCCGCACTATGTGGACCGACTTGGCCTGAAACCAGGGCTCACCGGCATGGCTCAGGTAGTCAACGGCTACGACAACGAGATCGATGGTTTTCGACGCAAAGTTGGCTACGACCTGCTGTATCTGCAGAATTGCTGCGTCACCAACGACATCAAGATCCTTGCCAGAACCGTTCGAGTCGTGGTGACCGGCGAAGGCGCGCTCTGACAGCTTCCGCACGGCCCCGGGTAAAAGAGACAGCAGCAGGACAACAGATCGTTCAGCGCAATAAAAAAGCCCTCAGACCGAATGTCTGAGGGCTTTCTGGTTGCTGTCTGCTGACGTTTCCAGTGTCTGAACCGATGACTATGGACTGGCAATCGCACCGGCGTCGATGGCATCCTGAATGGCCTGCAACTGTGCGTTGGCATCGTCCAGTTTGTTCTGATTGTCAATTCCGACCACCAGTGCTCCCGTGGCCGTACCGACCGTCGCCAGAGTAATTACGTCCAGAAGTCCGAAACCACTTGTTCCGGAACATGGCGGGCATCCGGGTTCACAGTAAGGATCCTGACCACGGACAACAGTCTCCGCCGCTGAAATCAGAATGCCGGGGCTGGCACTGTTAGGAGCGGTACCGTTGGTCCAAAGCCGAATCGGGCTTCGCAGAGTTCCAACGGCAAGCTCATGAGCCCCGCCGCGAACTCCGGAAATTGCAAACAGACCTTCCTGATTGCTCTTTGCTGCGGCAACCGTGTTTCCCTGATACCGAAGCTGAACAACGGCTTCAGAAAACGCCCTGCCTTCCGGTGAAACGACTTTGCCGTACAGGGTTCCGTCTGCTGAAAGCTCGACGTCTTTAATGATCGCATTGGTGCCGGCCATTACCGGGCCGGACAGCAGAAACCCAAAGCACACCGCTACGCTTGCGACTTTGGTCAACAGAGTGTGCGTTCGCATCGTTGTCATTCCTTTTGCTTATCAAAAACAGCAGCAACCGAAGACAGGCCGCTGAAATGCGGACTCGTTCCCTGCGAAGAGTTTCGGCACAACTGACACGACTTCTACAATCATAACACTGCAGATTTTTGGATTTTTCAGAACAACTGGAAAAATCCCCCCAGACTAACAGCAGTCTGGCCCGGGACCACGCCCCGTGTTTCCTCAGGAAAAACGCGCATCGCCGTCAGGCAGAGTCTCATCGCCGCTGAAGTCCATTGAAGTGATTCTTCGCGTGGGGATAATCGGGGCGTGGGGACAATTGGGGCGATCGTCTGCCGCCGAATTCGTGATTCCGTTCTGTAGCCGAATTCGGGATTCATGGGACATCAGTCCGAATTCTTACGAATCCCGCTACGTTGTCATTGCATCCCGCTCAACGAACAGAACGCCCCATGGCTCGCATCACTTCCATCGAGCGCCGTCGGACCTGCAAACCTGAAGGACGAAGTGGCCTCCGACAGCGATTTGGTAATTGCCGCCTGCCATCCTGACCAGGTCACCGCGCGAGAGCGTCAATGGAAACGCTCTTGTTCAATACAAATGTCCGGTGATGCCCCTCAATCAAAGCATGGCCAAACCGGGACAGGCCCCCCTGCCGACCGGCATTTCACAGGGTTTCTGACCCGTTTCTGGAGCCAGTTCCCGGTTTTGTGAGCGGCTCTCAGAATAATCTCAGCTGCCCGGAACCCGGCAGCGGTGAGCGAAACTGTTTACAGTCAAGTTCCGGCAAGGCCTGATCAAGGCCGTGTTTTTTTCGAAACAACTGAAAGAGTTTGCGAATCTGGTCCGCCGTTTCGCCAGTTCCTCGCATCCGTTCGCCCCACTGTGAACTGTTCAGTTGCCCGTTGCGAGTCTGCTGAACTCTGCTGAGCACTTTCTCCGCTTTCCCGGGCTGAGTCCTGTAGAGCCACTCCGCAAAAACCGCCTGCACTGTCAGAGGAAGGCGTAACAGAATGTAATTTGCATTCTGAGCACCGGCGTCAGCTGCCTCTTTCAGAAGCGTTGGAATTTCATGATCGTTCAGTCCGGGAATCACGGGAGCCACCATCACTCCGACGGGCACTCCCGCCGCACGCAACATGCTGATGGCCCGCAAGCGCGCGGCTGGAACACTTGTGCGAGGTTCCATCTGTCGAGCCAGCTCCGGATGCAACGTGGTGAGTGACAGGAACACGTGAACGAGCCTGTGTTGAGCCATTTCAGTCAGCAAATCGAGGTCACGCACCACCAGAGCATTCTTGGTGACAATACTGACCGGCTGCCGACATTCTTTTGCAACTTCCAGACACTGGCGAGTTAATCGAAACTGCCGTTCCGCCGGCTGATAGCAATCCGTCACACCGGAAAATGTAATCTGTTCCGGTTGCCAGGTGTCCGAAGCCAGGAATTCCCGTAACAGTCGCGGCGCCTGTTCCTTCACAACGATGCGAGTCTCAAAGTCCAGACCAGCGTTCAGCCCAAGATATTCGTGAGTCGGTCGAGCGTAGCAATAGGAACAGCCGTGAGCACAACCGCGATAGGGATTGATGCTGTAGCGAAACGGAATGTCAGGAGAAGTGTTTTCCGACACAATGCTCCGCGATGTATCCGCGATGAATTCGACAGCTCGACCGCTGAATTCAGCCGGATGTTCCTGATCCCAGTCCGGATCATCGGGATCCGGTTCATAACGAGTCTTCTCGAATCGGTTTGGTGGATTGAGATGTGAACCGTGCCGCATAAGGCTTACTCAACTCTGAAACGACCAACGACCGGAACTCGATCACACAAGAGATCCGCAGATTGTAGGCGACGGCCATCCGGGAATCATCGATCCCTGAAATCTCACCGCCATGGAGACAGGGATGGAACCTCCGCTGAGCAGGATGAGCCGTCGAAAGTGATTGGACATTCAGGTCCTTTCTGGTTAAGAAATGCCCGTTCCATAGACCCTGAAATCGCGCAATTCACTGAGAATCAGTGAAGGTTTGCCGCGTCGCCTGTGAATCTCGGAGAGAGGCATCAAAGTGTCAGAAAACATCGAAAGCGTTTTGACCGAAACCCGCAAATTTCCACCACCAGCTGCCTTTACAGCTCAGGCCAACATCAGCAGCGAAGAGCAATATCAGCAAATGTGGCAGCAGGCGAAGGATGATCCAGCCGCATTCTGGGGAGAAATGGCCGAAAACCTCAGCTGGTTCAAGCGCTGGGACAAGGTCATGGAGGGCGAAATGCCCAACACCAAGTGGTTCACCGGCGGAAAAATCAATGTCAGCTACAACTGCATCGACCGTCACCTGGCGACCGATCGCCGCAATAAAGCGGCCCTGATCTGGGAAGGCGAACCAGGCGATACGCGTGTCCTGCGATACCAGGACCTGCATCGGGAAGTGTGTAAGTTCGCCAATGTTCTGAAAAGTCTGGGGGTTGAAACCGGCGATCGTGTGACCCTGTACATGCCCATGATTCCTGAACTTGCCATCGCGATGCTTGCCTGTACACGAATCGGTGCAGTGCACTCCATCATCTTTGGCGGATTCAGCGCTGATGCGGTTGCTGATCGAAACAACGATGCCCAGTCACGTCTGGTGATCACCGCCGACGGTGGGTGGCGTCGCGGCAAGGAGATCCCGCTGA
>JAGQPY010000679.1 GCA_020426485.1 Planctomycetaceae bacterium | reverse complement strand
GGACCACGGATTGGTCGCCACACTGTGTTCCCAGATTAACAGGTCCTCCATCTCGCTCAGAAAGCTGGTGATGCGTCCCGCGATGCTGCGAGTCTGAGAGAAGGACAGCACGGCTGTCAGAGCCAGCAGGGGAACCAGTATCTGCTTCAATGTTGCCGGGCGATGACACGTGAAGCAGCCGACACCCAATCCCAGAAAACAGACCACCAGAACAGTGTTCTGCAGGTAAGCGAAGATGCGGATCTCCGTTCCGATCCACCGAATCAGCATCAGTTCCGCGAACAGGCCGAGAACACTGATCAGAAAGATGTTCCAGCCGCTTCCGGAGGCCAATAAAGCCTGCACCGCGTTCTGTGAATTCGGACGACCGCGGTGACACTGCGATGAAACCCTCATGCGGGCATCGGGGCTGGCGTCTGATGTTCGGACTTCTTCTTCGATTGGTGAGAGGGGGTCACCGGCCATTTTGTCCATCCCTTCAAAACCAAAGGCACTGGGGAGCTTGCAGGATGGCTTCGTGGGCCAAGCCACAACGAGCAACCTTCGCTGAACCTTAGGTTCCTCAGAGAAACACGGTCGATGTTTTGTAAACGAAACATCCTCAGATAATGTTCCGAAGTTACCAAATCCGCAGTACCTGTCTGACCCACGATACCGGACCCTTCATCTCGAATCTGACGGCAGTCAATCAGCATGGCGAAGGGCGGGATGCGCATGTGATCACCGTTTTGTCAGTCAGCGAAACCTGCTCAGTACCGCGCGATAGAAGCATCCTGCGGTTGATGACGGTTGCAGGGGTTCACGGGTTGCAGGGGTTCACGAGGCCGCTTCGCGTTGTCGGCGAGCGTCTGCGGGGCGTCGAGTCATCGACGATCATGATGTGATCGGACAGACCTGCCACCAGACTTGGCGTGCTACGTCAGTTGATGGCGTGGGTTTTCCGACAGCCACCTTTGCAGCCGATCAGTGCGACTCAGGGCCACCGGAATAAAATCCAATGCCTGTTGCAGACGTTCATCGGGTTCCGCACAGCTGAATCGAAGGAACCCCGCGCCGGCTTCCCCAAAGCATTCGCCGCCCAGGCAGGCAATGCCAAACTGATCATCGGCACCGGACAGCAGATACAAAGCCAGACCGTGACTGGTAATCCCGTGTCGCTGACAGAGATCGCTGACATTGGGAAACACGTAAAAGGTTCCGGTCGGGTCCAGTGTTCGAAAGCCTTCAATCTGATTCAGCCCGTGAGTCAGCAGTTCCACCTTGCGCCGAAAGCGCTGCATCGCGTCGTCTCGTTCGGCTGAGTCGTGTTCGAGGGCGGCTTTGCCGGCCAGTTGCACCAGCGGCGGAGTACAGGAAACGGATGTGTTGATCATCAGGCTGATGGATTCGATGACTTCCGGAGACGACACACAGAATCCCAGTCGCCAGCCGCTCATACTGTACGACTTGCTGAAGGTATACGCTGCCACGCACTGTTCCAGCATTCCGGGTTGAGCCGCCAGGGAATGATGTCGACCATTCCAGACCATGTGGCAATACGGTTCGTCGCTGAGCACCGCGACATCCCGGCCGCGAATCAGATCTGCGATGTCCTTCAGATCCTGTTCCGTGGTGACGCCCCCTGTGGGATTGTGAGGGGAATTCAGAAAGATGGCTCGCGGAGCAGGATCTGTCTTCAGGAAGTGTTCAATGTCGGACAGCTGTGGCCGAAACTGATGCTCCTGCTTCAGAGACGCCAGCACCATGCGCGCACCGCGGCGCTCGATGTTGGGCGGATACGTTGGAAAGTGCGGGCTGAAAACCAGCACGCCATCGCCCGGGTTCAGGAAGGTTTCGCAGAAGAACTGTTCAAAGATTTTGGCTCCAGGTCCCACCGCGATATTGGCCGCTGTCGCAGGAATGCCGAATTCGCGGTTCACGAAAGCCGCCGCGGCTTCGCGAAATTCGGGCAGTCCGGG
Source organism: Planctomycetaceae bacterium (assembly GCA_020426485.1). Lineage (GTDB taxonomy): Bacteria > Planctomycetota > Planctomycetia > Planctomycetales > Planctomycetaceae > JAGQPY01. The sequence goes on along the minus strand of JAGQPY010000679.1, from coordinate 438 downwards.
AGACGGACAGTAGTGGGACACATTCTCCTGAATGGCTTCGATGCCCGTTCGCTGAGCAGTGACCGGCGTGTCAAACGGGCTGTCGCCGATCTCCAGTTCGACGATGTCTCGACCGGCGGCTTTCAACTTCTTCGCCATGGCCAGCACGGTGAAGGCGGATTCTGCGGTCAGCGACTGAGCAAAGCGACTTAACGAAACGGTCATCAGACGACTCTGCTAAGGTTCAGAAATGGAAGGTCAGGTTCCGAAGCCGCAAGGTGTTGGGTCAGCTGAGGTTGTCCGCCATTCGTCATTCATCCAACCCCGTGGACGTGACCACCGATGCTGGAACAACATCGGTGGCGATAGACGCGGAACTCTTAGTGCTTTGTGACAGCAAATTTTTAGGGTACGACGGACTTCCAGTCCGTCGATCGTGCCTGTCCCCGTCGGACTGGA
>JAGQPY010000678.1 GCA_020426485.1 Planctomycetaceae bacterium | reverse complement strand
TCGAGGGCGAAGCCATCGTCAGGCAAACAGATCGTGGATGACTCGACCGTAGAGATCCGTCAGCCGGAAGTCTCGTCCTGAATGTCGCCACGTCAGCTTTTCATGGTCGAGTCCCAGAGCGTGCAGCAGAGTTGCGTGCAGGTCGTGCATGTGCACCTTACCATCAACGGCATTCAGGCCGACGTCATCCGTTTGACCGTAACTGAATCCCTTTTTGAATCCGCCGCCTGCCAGAAAGACCGTGAAGCCAGTGGGGTTGTGGTCGCGTCCGTTGTTGCCCTGTGAAAACGGTGTTCGACCGAATTCCCCGCCCCACCACACCAGAGTGTCTTCCAGCAGACCTCGCTCTTTCAGATCGGCCAGCAAGGCTGCCACGGGACGATCGGTTGCTCGCGCGTGGTCCATGTGTTTGGGCATGTTGCTGTGCTGATCCCAGCGAGGCGTCGGGGATTCATCGGCGTAGTTGATCTGCACAAACCGGACTCCGGCTTCGGAAAGACGGCGAGCCATCAGACATTGCTTTCCGAAGGCATCTGTGACGGCGTCTCCGATCCCGTAGGATTTCTGAGTCTGCTCTGTCTCACGCGAGAGATCCAGAATGGAAGGAGCAACCTGCTGCATGCGCCAGGCGAGTTCGTAGCTTTGCAGCACAGCATCCAGTCGATGTTCACCAGAGTGGCGTTCTTTCTGAGCCTGATTCAGGTCCTGCATCAGCTGAAAACGAGATCGAGATTCTTCCGCTGTCAGTTGTTCGCTGCCGAGGTAGTCGATGGTCATGCGGCTGGCGGAACGGGTTGCTCGACCGATCGCTGTCCCCTGATAAACAGCAGGCAGAAAGGCGTTCGAATAGTTGCGCGGGCCGCCTTTGGTGTCCGACGGCTGCAGTTGTACGAATCCGGGCAGGCTCTGGTTTTCGGTACCCAGTCCGTACATCAGCCACGATCCCAGCGATGGTCGCACCAGATTGGTGGCACCCGTATGCAGAAACAGCGTGGAAGGTCCGTGAGCAACGCCTTCCGTATGCATGCCCTTGATAAAGCACAGGTCGTCAACGTGCCGGGCGATTTCCGGAAACAATTCACTGACATGCTGTCCACATTCTCCGTACCGGCGAAACTTCCACAGCGGTGCCATCAGGGGCCGCTGGCTTTCCTTGCCGAAGTCGGAAAAGCGCACACCGCGAAAGTCAATTGTTTTGCCGTCGCGAGCGACCAGATCGGGCTTGTAATCGAAGCTGTCCACATGACTGGGGCCCCCCTGCATAAAGATGAAGATGACTCGTTTCGCTCGCGGAGCGAACATGGGCTGCTTCACGGCCAGTGATTCCGTGGTTCCCGCGGCAGCAGTCGATTCCGCCTGCAACAGACTGGTGAAGGCCAGCGATCCAAAACCGCAGCCGGTTGTCTGCAGCCATTGTCGGCGGGAGTGTGCTGAACAAAACATGTTGCGGACACCTGTTGTTGAAAGTCTGACTGCTGCAGAACGACCGCGTTGTTGCCGCCGCTCGTGAGCCGCCGGGATTGTTGAGTTGGTTATTCCAGATAGCGAAAATCGATGGATGCAAAGAGTGACTGAAACACCGCGCTGAGAGATTCTTCATTGATTCCCTGATGGCTCAGGTATTCTCCCATGACGCGCTGTTCGGCCGACGTCGGCGTACGTCCCAGAACAGTCAGGGAGATCTGAGACAGAAGTTCGTCCGTGGAACCGGAATCCAGAGAGAGGCTGTTCAGCAAACGAGTGGCCGCCAGCCGTGACTGTGTCAGGACAAACGGACTGTTCATCAGAAACAGGCCCTGAGTCGGCAGAGTACTGATGTTGCGCCGGCCAGTCACCATATTGGAATTGGCCATATTAAAGACATCAAACACCGGCAGAATTGAATTACGAAATGCGGGCACGAATACGCTTCTGACAGGCCCCGTCAGCTGTTCGTGATCATAGCCGTTATCGTACTGAGTCAGCTTCCTGATGGTCAGTCCGCCCGTCGTGGACAGATCCAGCTGACCGCTGATTGCCAGAACAGAGTCGCGAAAGACTTCCACATCAACCGGACGATGAAACGCGCGGGTCAGCAGATCATTGTCGGGGTCGTCCCGGAGAGTTTCAGAATCCACTGACATACGAAAAGTGCGGGATGTGGCAATTCGAGTCACCAGCTTCTTGACGGACCAGTTATCTTCATGAACGAAAGTCCACGCCAGAAAATCCAGCAGTTCCGGATGAGTCGGCTGTTGTCCGGTGGCTCCGAAGTTGTCGGGCGTGCGCACGATGCCTTCACCAATCAGGTGTTGCCAGACTCGATTGACAAAAACGCGAGACGTCAGCGGGTTGTGAGGCGACGACAGCCATTCCGCGAGTTCACGTCGACCACTTTCTGAAGACGGTATCGCCCGGAACGCC
>JAGQPY010000677.1 GCA_020426485.1 Planctomycetaceae bacterium | reverse complement strand
CTTGTTCCAGAGCAGCATCGAATTCAGCTCGGGTTTTGACGGACTGAAATTCGGCTCGCAGCTTCTTGCGGACCTGCATGCCTTTCAGGTACCAGTGAGCCATCTTGCGAAACAGAATGATGGCTCGCTGTTCGGGAAAGCGTTCCGCCATGTAGTCGTACTGCTGCAGCATCAGCGTCAGGCGTTCATCAAACGAACCTGCTGGCTGAAATATTCCCGTTTCTTCCCACTGCTGAAGTTGGCGGAAGATCCACGGGTTCGCCAGAGCGGCTCGCCCGATGGACACCCCGTGGCAACCGGTTTCTCGAAGCATGTGCGCAGCGTCGGCGACTGAACGAACGTCACCGTTGCCGATCACCGGAATCCGTTCCACCGCTTCGACGACCTTTCGAATGCCATCCAGCGACACGCAACCGCCGAAACCCTGTTCGCGGGTACGGCCGTGAATCGCCACGGCACAGATGCCGATCTGTTCGAATTCGCGAGCAAAGAACGGAGCAGTCAGGTTTTCGGCGTCCCAGCCCAGACGCATTTTCACGCTGACCGGAATCTGCACAGCCTCCACAACTTTCTGAACCAGCTGCAGAGTGCCATCCGTCTGACACATCATCCCGGCACCCGAACCGGCACCGGCGATGCGATTGACGGGACACCCCATGTTGATGTCGATCGTGGCGACTCCCCGTTCCTGCAGAAACCGAGCCGCTTCTGCCATGTGATCCGGTTCACTGCCGAAGATCTGCACAGCAAACGGCTGGTCTTCCGGATGAGTCTCCACCATCTGCATGGTGCGCTCATTCTGTTCCAATAAAGCTCGACAGTTGACCAGGTCCGTCGTGGCCAGTCCCACGCCGCCGATGTTGCGTACGATTCGCCGGAACGGCAGAGTGGTGAAGCCGGCCAGAGGCGACAAAAGATATCGCGTGGTCAGCTGCAGATTTCCGTAGCACACCGGGCCTTTGAATGTCGGCCGCTCGACCTGCACAGATTCTTCTCCGCGCGCGGAATCACCGGCCGCAGCAGAAGCCGTGGCCGGTGATGAACGAAAAACATCGGGAATGGCTTTGCGAATCAGTCGCTCCGTTTTGAAAAGGTTCGCTGCGTTCCTATTGAGCGAACATCGGATTGCTGCGGTCGCCTCGGCTGAGCAGATAGGCCATGAGGTCCAGAACTTCTTCTTCGTTCAGCGTATTCAGCAGACCTTTGGGCATCATGGAAATCTTTGATTCCACAATTTCTTCGATCTGTTTGCGGTCAACGCTGGTCAGGTCGCCGGGTTTCAGCATGTCGGTCTGAACTCGGAATGCATCGCCCGCCAGATTGATGATACGGCCGTTAATCACTTTGCCGTCCACCGTCACAATCTGCACGCTGCCGTACTGATCGCTGATCTGCTTGCTGGGTTCCAGCACCGATTCCAGAATATCGCGCGGACTGAAGCGGCCCGACAGGATCGTCAGATCCGGGCCAACCGATCCGCCCTGATTGTCGAATCGGTGACACGCAAAACAAGAAGCGGCTCCGAACATCTGGCGGCCGTGTTCGAAGTTACGATTCTTCAAACCGGTCTCCATCATCGGTGCCAGCTCGGTCATAGTCCATTCCTTCACAAACTTCCGCGGCACCGCGCTGAAGATCGGAGCGTCCGACTTCGGTACTTCGTCCAGAATGGGCTTCAGCCGAGCCACTTCTTCGGCGCTGAGGCGTGAGACGGCTCCGCCTTTGATGTTGTCGACGAACAGTTTGAAACTGCTGCCACCCTGGTAACTGGCGGCTCGGGTGAACCAGCGGAAGTAACGTTCCTGCAGATCAGGAGTCCAGCCGACGGTTTGATGTCGCAGAGTGCGAGCGTAGTCGATCTGTTCTTCCTGAGTCGGAGCGGCTTCCAGCATGGGCACCAGTTGTTTGGCCGCATACGGAGCCTGCAGGTAGACGATCAGTTGAGCAATTTCGGAATTCAGTGGCTGAGTTTTTGCGGGCAGAGCATGTTCCAGTCGCTGCAGCATGACCGATCGTTCCTCCAGATTCGGAGGTGCGACTCGGACGAAGGTCAGCGTGAGAACTCGCAGCAGTTGCAGTTGCTGGTCATCACTGAGCTGCGTGATGTCCAGTTGATCCAGCGATTCCAGAATGCGGCTGGTCATGGCGGACCGCTCGGCGTCGTACGGCGGATTATTCCAGTTCGGAATCGGCGTATCGATGTCGGTTTCCTGCCCCTTGTTGACTCGTTCATAACTGCGAGCCAACGCCAGCAGACCGGTCAGATTGGCCTGCGGATCGGATTCCGCCAGAACTCGATCCCGCCAGGTGTCAATCGGCTGATGCTCCAAAGCCACGCGAGCCGCATAGCGGATGGCTTTGTCACGGGAACCCAGTGACCCGAAAATGTCACTCAACGGTGCATCTTTGCGTATGTGGT
>JAGQPY010000676.1 GCA_020426485.1 Planctomycetaceae bacterium | reverse complement strand
GCACCCCGCACTGGAAGAAATCTCGGCAGATTCCACCGTGCGCGAGGTGATTCTGAGCGGTGGCGATCCGTTGATGTTGACGGATGAACGGCTTCGGTGGTTGTGTGATCGCATTGCGGATATCGGGCATGTGGAACGAATTCGACTGCACACACGATTGCCGATTGTCCTGCCTGATCGGATCACGTCTGAGCTGCTGGAAATCCTGACCGGCCTGCGTCCACAGACCGTGGTGGTGGTTCATGCCAACCACGGCAACGAAATTGTCGACGACTGTGCAGCGGGACTGAAGCGGCTTTCAATGGCCGGCTTTCCGGTGCTGAATCAGGCCGTGCTTCTGAAAGACATCAACGACAGCGTCGATGCGCTGGAGTTGCTCTGCCGCCGCCTGATCAATGTGGGCGTGATTCCGTATTATCTTCATCAACTGGATACCGTCTCCGGTGCGGCTCATTTTCAGGTCGACGTTGAAACAGGACGACGCCTGATTGCCGAACTGGAGTCCTGCCTGCCAGGCTACGCGGTACCTCGCTACGTTCGTGAAATTCCAGGTCACCCAGGAAAGACTCGACTCTGACAGCGAAATCAGAACCGTTTACAAAAGCCGGGAATGCCTTCCGGAAAGAGACAGAAACCCGGTCAAACACCTGTCGGCGAGAGTGCCCGTTCCGGTTTTGTTCAAAGCTTATGAAATCATTCAGGCCGGATGACGTATCAGAATTTTCGGGGCCGAGCATGACGAATGGACGAAATTGAATGACAGTGACCACGCACGTTGGAATCGCCATTGTGGAAGCAGACGGAAAGGTGCTGGTTGGACTTCGCCAGTCACAGGATTCGCTGCACGGAAAAGCGGAATTTCCCGGTGGCAAATGTGAGCCCGGTGAACTTCCACGAGCCTGCGCGGTACGGGAATGTCAGGAAGAAACGTCCATCGTCGTTCTGCCTCACGAGCTGCTTACGACCGTCACGCATCAGTACGAATACGGAACCGTCGAACTGCACTTCTGGCTGTGCGTACCAGCTCATGCAGCGTCGGAGACGTCCAATCCTTCCGGCCTGTTTCGGTGGATACCCTTTTCCGAAATGCTGAAACTGGATTTTCCGGAAGGCAACCGGGAAGCTCTGCGCCTGCTGGCCGAACGACAACAGAACCAGCCATCGTAACAAGGGCTTCGCCTCTGACCCCATGGCATGGAATGCGATTGGACGAGGATCGGACCACGCACCGAGCCGCTCCCGATGGTCGCTTGGAAAACCTGACTCAACTGAAACAAGTCTTCTTCAATCAGCGTTGCCCAAGAACAGACTGGTCGGCGCGACAGTTGGATGGTGCGACGGCAGGTCGGTGTCATGGTTGTCGCAGCAGTCGGACGGCTCGCACGACGTATACGGCGCCGCTCCAGACGGTTACGGCGACGGCCAGCCATAACAGGACGTCTCGAACGGGCACCAGCCACGGCCACTGCACGTGAGGACTCATTGACAACAGACTGGCGGAAACGGCCCCGCACTGCAGTGCCATTTTGGCTTTGCCACTGAAACTGGCGGAAAAGTCTTTGCCCTGTTGCTCCAGAAAGCCACGCAGGCTGGAGACAAACATTTCGCGGCCGATGACCGTGATGACCATCCACGCCGTAATTCCGGAGCCAACGGCGGCCCCCGGTTCGGGAGATCCATTCTTTTCCAGCAGAAACAGAAATGTGCCGCCCACGATGATCTTGTCGACGAACGGATCCAGAATGCGGCCCAGTGTTGTCACCTGACCGTATTTTCGAGCCAGATAGCCATCCAGCCAGTCGGTGGACGCCGCAAAGATGAACAGAGCGGTTGCCGTTCTCCAGTACCCGCCGACATCAATCAGAGCAAACAGAACCAGCGACAGCACGAAACGGCTGATTGTGATCAGATTGGGAAGATTGATGGACTCCCGACCCAGTCTGGCAACCGGGCGACCTGAGACGGCAGTGGGATCAGTAGACGACATAAACTCAAACCAGAAGCCACACGGGGCCGACCAAATTCAGAATTCAATTTCTCAGAAGCCCACGACATCAGTCACCCTTGCCGCCGCATTCGGGCCGCAATGATCCCGGATCAACGGGAACAGGGTGAACAGCCCGTATCCAATGTTCAGCGTCTCAGACTACCAGATCTGAATTCGATCTTCAGGCGCTTTGTAGAGTTTATCGCCCGGTTTCAGCTGAAACGCTTCGTAGAACGCATTCAGGTTGGTGACCGGTCCGTTGGCTCGAAACGCCGACGGTGAGTGCGGATCGATGACCAGTCGTCGAATAAGTTCTTCATCGCGGTACAGGCGACGCCAGATCTGAGCCCAGCCGAAAAAGAACCGCTGAGGTCCGGTCGTCCCGTCGATTTTGGGGGCCGGAACTCCGTCCAGCGACAGGATATAGGCCTTGTAGGCGATCGCCATACCA
>JAGQPY010000675.1 GCA_020426485.1 Planctomycetaceae bacterium | reverse complement strand
CATGATGCGACGACAAAGTCTTTCGCTGAACAGCGTCCGCCAGGAAGCCATCCGGAAACATTTGAAACGACGGAGATTTCTGCAGTCTTCCATCGAAGGCCTGGGGAGTGTCCTGATGACCGCTTTCGGATTGTCAGCACTTTCGCCAATCTCTGAAGTTCCCGCCGCTGACGAAAACAGCTCCGGCGCCGTTCCGAAGAAACCTGAACGCGTTGTGGCGTTGCCCGATGGTGTGCAGGTTCTGATGCCGCGCGATCGAGTGCCCCTGTCGTTCATCATTGATGATTCCACCTGCCTGGTGAACATGGGGCATTTCTGCACGCCGCAGTTTGGGGAATGCTATCCCGAGCGAACGGAATATCAGAAGCCGTGGCAAACATGGCCCCGAGAAATCCCGGACGCCTTTGTACGCGAATTCGGAGAATGGTGTGCCGAGCACGGCGTGAAAGGAAAGTACAGTATCGTCCCCAACCCGGCGTGCGTCGGCTGGCTCGATCGGGAATTGCCCGGCTGGTCACGGCAGGATCTTCAGGCCAGCCTGAAACTGGTTCGGGAACTCATGTGTCCCAACTGGGACATCCATCCGGAAATGATCACTCACACACGCGTGATTGATTTGAAGACCGGACGTCCGTTCGCGGACATCAATCCATCAACGATGGAGAATTCTTATCCACAGTCAAACCAAAGCGCGGATGAGCTGGCAGAATATCTGGCGTATGCTCTGCGAATTCTGCAAAACTGCGGTCTGCCCTGCGAAGGCGTGACGACTCCCGGTGGATTCGGAAATCGAGTGAAACCGGAATTGTCACTGGCCGTTCAGCAGGCCGTTCGGGATGTTTACCGGACCGAGATTCCGCACTTTTTCAAATATGTCAAAGCCGAATCGACCGACAACACAGAACCTTCAATCGAACATCTCAGTGGTCTGGGAACAGATCACATCAATCTCACGGTCAACATTCCTGCGGGAACCGGTGACTGGTTTGGCGGATGGCAGGGTGACCTGTTGTCACAACCGGATCGCTACTGCAATGCGGACGCAACCAGCGGCCGTATGGTCGAAATGATCCGGCAGCACCAACCGGCTCTGATGCTGTGTCACTGGCCCGGCATGTACAGCAATGGAAGCCGGGAAGGCTTTCGAGCCTTCCAGCGCGTCGTCACATCCATTGCTCAACGATTTTCAAAGGTGACGCAGTGGATGAAACTGAGTGAGATTGCTCGATACTGGGCCGCCAAAGAGCTGACGGAAATCCAGACCTCTGACACCGGCTTTGTGTTGACGGCTCCGTTTGCCACGCCGCGGTTCACGATGCAGATCAGCACCGCGCAGATCACCACCGCAACGGTGCCGGGAACAATCCGATTCAACGGGCAACCTCTGCGTGAGGTTTCAGAACGCCACCTGCTGAATTCCGGCACCGTCAACCGGCGGAACCAGAGTGCGGTGGTCTGTATTGACCTGCCTCAGGGACGCAGCGAATTGGTGTTCGAAGGGAAGGCGTAACGTCGAAAAGGCCCGAGAAACCGGCAAAAACGGCAAAATCGATACAATCGTCAGTTTTTCGTGGCGACGGCACGCCCCGCAATTCTATGCTCAGGCGGCTCAACTCTCCCGCTGTAAAACCAGTTTGTCACGCGTCCGGAATCGGCTCAAGGTCTGACGACGCGCCATGACGCCATCTTATCTGATTTTTTGCCTGCCCGGCATCAATCGCCGTCTTACGTGGTCGATGCTGCAGCAAGGCTGGCTTCCGTTAATTCCCTGCCGATTGCCGTTCTCCGGCCCACTGTATGCGCTGAGTGATACGATTACGAGGGCGTGTTCCACAGGCCACTTCAATGATGCACTGCGTGCTCTGACACTGGGCAGCCAGATGGCTCACGAAGCGGCACCACTGGATCTGCAACTGCAGTGGAAAACTCGATTGCTGCGTTCCGCCATCTATCTGGAACAAAGACAGGTTCACTCAGCTGCGGCGGAATTGCAGCGGACGCTGGCATGGCGAAATCGATGTGAGGCCGCGCATTCATTTGTGCAAATTCATTCGCAGGACTGGCTCACAATGGCGTCGATTGCTCTGGGCCGCAACGACATTGAGTCAGCAGAACAGTACGCTGCCAAAGCATGGAACGACGTGACCGCGAATCCACTGCACCATCTGTCGGACATCCTGCGCGATGATCGAGCGGACGTTCTGACGGTTCTTGGAGCGATCAGCTTTGCTCGCCGGGAGTTGACGGATGCGGCGAGATTCTTCAGCGCGGCGGCGGATGGACACCGTCAGGCGGCCGACGTTGAACAGTTGGTGATCGACCTGATCTATCAATCCGATGTCGAACTGTTTCGTGAAGGTGACTCCGCTGCACGCAGTCGACTGCTGGAAGCATTTGCGCTGTGTCGCGACGGCATGTGCCCGGAACGTCACCCTCGTCAGATATCT
>JAGQPY010000674.1 GCA_020426485.1 Planctomycetaceae bacterium | reverse complement strand
TTTCTGAATCATTCTCGACTGTCGGCAGCGATCAATGTTCACCTGCTGTCCCCCAAAGAAGTCATTGATGCCGCCGTGTCTGGTTATCACGACAATAATCTTCCACTGAACAGCGTCGAAGGTTTCGTGCGACAGATTCTGGGCTGGCGGGAATTCGTGCGGGGAGTGTATTTCCTGCGAATGCCGGAATACACCGGACTCAATTTTCTGAAACACGATCGCCCTGTTCCATCATTCTTCTGGAACGGTCAAACAACGATGAACTGTGTTCGCCGGTGCATGACCAATGTGCTGAATAATGCCTACGCCCATCACATTCAGCGACTGATGGTGCTGGGCAATTTTGCTCAGTTGTGGGGCACCAATCCGCTGCAGTTTCACGAATGGCACATGGCCATGTACTGCGATGCCATTGACTGGGTATCACTGCCGAATACTGTCGGCATGAGCCAGTACGGCGATGGCGGCATCGTGGGGACCAAGCCGTATTGTTCCAGTGGAAACTACATTCACCGGATGAGCAACTACTGCGACAACTGTCACTTTGACTATCGGCAGCGAACGGGCGATCAAGCCTGTCCGTTCACGACCTTGTACTGGCACTTTCTGGATCGGCACCATGATCAATTGAAAGACAACGGCCGAATGAAGCTGGCCATGAAAAATCTGGTGTCACTGCGATCCGATCCCAAGCAGATCGCCGCCATTCGAGAACGTGCCGAATGGTTGTTTGAGCATCTGGAAGCCATGGACTGAAACTCACGGTCCGATCCGGCGTGTCATCGCCATAGCTCACCATTCTGTCCTGCCGGTCAGTGGCTGTGCAGAGCTATTCCTCTTTCGGCTTTCGCCGTTTGCCGGGCGATCGTCCTTTACGAACTTCTCCAAACGTGGCCTTCTGCCTCAGCATGTGGTGATAGTGCTGCGCAAACCGGTGAGCTTCGTCGCGAACGTACTGCAGCAACCGCAGAGCGAACGAATGACGGCTCAACCGGTGCGGTTCCGGCAACCCGGGAACGTAGACTTCTTCTTCGCGCTTGGCCAGAGAAATCGTCGCGGGAGGTTCGATCCCGATGGCCTGAAAGGTTTCCATCACGGCATTCAGCTGCCCAATGCCGCCGTCGATCAGCAGCAGATCCGGAAACGATTCGCCCTCCTGACTCAGTCGGCGAAATCTTCGAGTAATCACTTCTCGCATCGAAGCGAAGTCATCAACACCTTCAACCGATTTGATGCGATAACGCTTGTAGCCATGTTTGAACGGCAGCCCGTCAATGAACTGAACAAGACTGGCCACGGTTTCACCGCCCTGCAGATGAGCAATATCCACGCCTTCGATGCGCCGCGGCAGGCGATCCAGTTTCAGAACTCGCCGCAGCCCTTCCATGCCTTTGCCGGGATCAATGTAAAAGACTTCCGGCTGAGCGTGCGCTTCCAGATCGCCGCGCAGGTTCAGGGTGCGAAGAGATTCAATTTCGTCGCGAATGCGAGCCGCCTTTTCGAACTTCAGTTCACGGGATGCTTCCAGCATCTGCTTTTCCATATCCTTCAGCAGACGATCCTTTTTCCCGTCCAGAAACAGACAAAGCCTGCGAATGTCTTCTTTATAGTCTTCGCGACTGATCCGCAGGTTGCAGGGCGCGGTGCACTGATTGATGCTGGCCAGCAGGCATGGTCGAAACCATCGCCATTTCTCTTCGTTTTCGCCGATGTCCAGCGTGCAGGTACGAAAGCGAAAGATCTTCTGCAGAACGGCAATCGTGCCGCGCAGCTGGCCGGCATTCGTGAAGGGTCCGTACAGACGAACGCCTTTGGATTCGGGTTGCCGAGTAAACTCCACGCGCGGAAAATCTTCGCGAGTCGTGATCTGCAGATAGGGGAAGGTCTTGTCGTCCTTCAGCAGATTGTTGAATTTCGGCTGAATGTCCTTGATCAGCCGAGCTTCCATCAGCAAGGCGTCGACTTCGCTGTCGGTTTCGATGTAGTCCAGGTCGGCGATCTCCGTCACCAGTTCCGCCGTCCGCCGGTCAACTTCAGCCGCTTTGGTGAAATAACTGCCGGCTCGACTTCGAAGGTTGACGGCCTTCCCCACGTAGATGACGCGTCCTTCGCTGTCTTTCATCAGATAGACACCCGGCCCGGTTGGAAACTCGCGCACTTTGGATCGAGGCCCGCTGGCCGCGACATCAGACTCAGCTGAGGTCTCCAGGCGTTCTTCGTTCTCCTCTTCGTCCATGTGTGTCATCTCGTTCAGCATTCCGATCCGGCTCAGCCGAACCTGCGTTTGTTTCCCCTGGGCGAAGCGACCGGCAGAAGCGCCTCAGCGCTGACGCTGTTCCATGTCATTCCGCCATCTACGCCATCAAGCCGAGGCACCAGCCCCACGCCGTAAAGAGATTCTGACCGTTTAACCCCAATACCGTTCAAAGATTCATAACCACAGTGTCGGCAAAGGTTTT
>JAGQPY010000673.1:999-2463 GCA_020426485.1 Planctomycetaceae bacterium | reverse complement strand
TTGTCGTGAATGCTTCTGAAATAGAAAAGACGCTTTTCGGCGATCGATTGTCAGCAGAATCCGAAGCCGCGACAAGTCCCCGCTCTCCGGACACAAACAGGACTCTGTTCCGTGAAAGCGTTCTGCCGAAGCCCATTGGCACCGTGACGACGTGGATTGAGCGACCTGCCGCTCAGGCGGAAAGCATCTTGCCCGGAAAGTTGCGATGGCAACGAATTTTCCGGCGGATGGCGAGCATCCGGTGGCGTGTTCGTAAGAATCATCATGGGACGTACGACTGTACATCTGTTCCGTTCTGAAAAACGTGGTGCCATGACAAATGTTGCGTCTCGCGGAACGACAGAGAGCTATGGTTTCGACAATTGATTCTGCGCAGTCAGCGGAACCTTTGCTGGTTTTTACGGTCTCAGAAGCGATCGCTCAGCAAAACCGTTCATGACGGATTCCCTGCGAGGACGGCAGAAGTCGAGCCAACATTGCTTCCGTATGTCTTCCGAGAGTTCCCGAGGTCAGCGGGCGGACGCGAAAACGCCCTTGTCTGAGTCATTCGCTTTGAGAACACGCCGGTGTTGTCAGCGAATGCTCTGTCGGCTGCGCGGACGGAATCCTGATTCTCCGCAGGACAACCGGAATCCGGTTGGAGACAAAACCCCTGCGGCATCCAATCGTGAAACACTGCTGCAGCCAGACCGCCGGAAGACATCCTCACCGCCGGGGCACACCTCACATTCCAGCCGTTCACTTTATCACCTGACGTCGCGATTTCGACTTCCGTCAACGGAATCCATGGTGATGGCAACGCTGGCCGTCTTTCTGCTCTCTCAGTGTCTGACAGCGACGGAAAACACATCGGTCTTCGGAGGAACAGTCAGCGCTTCCTGGTTTACGCTTGGCCTGTTGATCCCGGTCGCCTTCTTCCTTGGATCACGTCTGCAGATTCTCATCCAGCGCCGAAAATCAAAACCGCCCGCGACTCTTGGTCCATACGTGCTGAAAGAAAAACTTGGTGCTGGCGGCATGGGTGAAGTCTATCGAGCCGAACATCAGTTGATGAAGCGGACGTGTGCGATCAAGCTGATCCATCCGGAACAGGCCGAAGATGCGGAAATGCGTGCCAACTTCGAACGTGAAGCTCAGGCAACCGCCGGACTGACTCACTGGAACACCGTCGAAGTTTACGACTACGGTACCAGTGCCGACGGCCGCTTCTACTACGTGATGGAATATCTGCGCGGAGTAAATCTGGCGGAGTATGTGGGCACCTACGGTCCCATGTCGGCCGCGCGAGTGGTTTACATTCTGCGTCAGATCTGCGAAGCGCTGTTCGAAGCCTCCACCGCGGGTCTCGTCCATCGGGATATCAAACCAAGCAACATCTTTCTGACCCAGCGCGGGATGACCTTTGATGTCGCCAAGCTGCTGGACTTTGGTCTTGTGCATACCGCATTATCGGATGCGGTCGGA
>JAGQPY010000673.1:0-990 GCA_020426485.1 Planctomycetaceae bacterium | reverse complement strand
CAGCGCGGGATGACCTTTGATGTCGCCAAGCTGCTGGACTTTGGTCTTGTGCATACCGCATTATCGGATGCGGTCGGATTGAAGCAGGTCAGCACAAAACTTCATGGTTCCCCCGCATTTATGTGTCCGGAACAGGCGGTCGGAATGACGCCGGACGCCAGAGGCGACATCTATTCCCTGGGAGCAGTTGCGTACTACCTGCTTTCCGGACGCCCGCCGTTTGTGGACGAGAACCCCATCATGTTGATTGTCGCTCATGCGACAACGACCGCTCCGTCGTTTGACGACATCGGCGTCGAAGTCCCGAACGATCTGGCACGAGTCATCATGACGTGCCTTCAGCGTGATCCGTCTGCTCGTTATGGTTCCGCCCGTGAACTTCTGGAAGCTCTGGAAGAATGCCGTCTGCCCGAAACGTGGACATGGCGAGATGCGGAGCAGTGGTGGCAGGAACACCAGCTGGCGTCGAGCGTCAAGCCCGTTGGAGCCATCGGCGACGACCCAACCGTCCAGATTGCACGCTCCGCCATCCCCGCCGGAAAACCAATCTGCGACTTTGATCAGCCCACAGAAATCCACGACATTCCTCGTGAACTGCAGACCGTCTGAGCCGCCGCCAAAGCGGTGCGTCTTGCGTCTGCCCCGGCGACCATCGATTTAAGGGGCTTAAACCCCAACGCCGTGAAATGATTTTTGTCGGGAATGCAGACGCACTGCTCAAAACAGGGACATCAGATTCACTTCACCCCGAACGGCAACGCTGTGAAGTACATCATTCGAGAACAGAGTGCTTAACCCAATCCGGAGGGGAGTCGTTTCAGGCTTCGACCTCTCTTTTGGGGCGGGTTAAACGAAGAAACATGTCTACCAGCGTTGCCGGAAGGGTTCGAGAGGCAATGACCACAACGCTCGTTCCGGGAGCAGACCGTGTTTTCGGCGCGATCTGAAATTCAATCCTGACAGACCACTCGTCAGGGGTCGAGAATCTCG
>JAGQPY010000672.1 GCA_020426485.1 Planctomycetaceae bacterium | reverse complement strand
CTGTTTTCTGCTTTTCTGGGAGTTTCCGGATGTCTCGCCTGATTTTGTCTCTTCGCCGTCTGTCGGCATTGCTGTGCTGTGCCGGGGCCTTCCTGGGAAGTTTGCCGCAAACGTTTGCCGAAGTTGGTGTGGGAGCGAAGCCACTGCCGGGAGCCGAAGTGATCATTGATGGTTCGCGGGAGATGCTGGACCAGAAATGGACGTATTGGGAAGGCCCACGGTTTTCGTCGTCACTGCCGATCAAGTGGAAGATCGTCGAGGATCCCGTTGACGGCGGAACGTGCGTGATGACCGACGATCCCGCGGCCGCAGGCGGCAAGTACGGAGCCGCCGACATCGTCACAAAGAAGGCGTACCGGGATTTTCGCCTTCACATCGAATTCCTGATTTCCAAGCCCGGCGGCAACAGCGGCGTGTATCTGCAGAACCGCTATGAAATTCAGGTGCTGGACGGAGATAAAACGAAACACGGGATGGCAGCCGTCATTAACGAAACGGAATCGCCCTATCACGCTTACAACGGTGTGGGCCAATGGAATTCTTACGACATCGTGTTCCGAGCCGCTCGTTTTAAAGACGGCAAGCTGTCCGAAAAAGCTCTGGTGTCGATGTACTTCAATGGCAAAAAGGTCCACAACAACGTCGTCATCAATAAAGTCTGGGGTGGACCAAATTCCGGAGTCGACGGCGGCAATGAAAATGGCTTCGGAATTACAGATACGCCTCAGGGCCTGAAACTGCAGTGCGAAGGCCACGACGTGCGTTATCGCAATGCCTGGATTAAAGAACTTGATCTGCCGGAAGCAAATACTGACTTCACGGAATGATTCTGTTACTTCCGGAAACACCAGCCATCGCCAGGCGGCCGCTCGCCACCTCAATGTCTCCTTCTCACAAGTCGCCCACACTTGCCCTACCGACAGGTAACACATGAATCCCAAGCTGACTGCCGTTGCTCTCTCACTGATTGCCACCGCCATTGTTTCTCCGATCGCTTCGACACTGGCGATAACACCTGCGCAACCGCAACAGGCTTCGTCAGAGGCCAGTAACCAATCGAATAAAAACACCGAGGTCTGGACTCAGGCCGCTGAATCTCAGCCGGTCATGGAACGAGGCGAGGAAGCATTGGTCAACGCAGGAACGAAGAGTTCCGATGGCAAGCTTCAGCTGACCGATGCTGAATTCGGCAGTGGTCCCAATCCAAACTGGATCTGGGGTGACGACAACAACGCCAGTTACACGCTGACGACGACCTTCACCGCCACTGCGATTGCGGCCGCTACGCTGAAAGCTTCCTGCGACAATGTTGGCACGGTTTTTGTCAACGGCCAGCAGGTGGCCACCAGCAGCGAATGGCAGGAACCGATGGTGGCAGACGTCGCCAGCCTGATCAAGGACGGTGAAAACGTCGTCAAAGCTCAGGTCAGCAATCAGGGAGGCGTGGCAGCCTTCGTGCTGAAACTGGCGATGAAGGATCAAGCCGGAAAGGTGACTCACGTTGTCAGCAATGCCGACTGGACCATAGCTTCAAAGAGTCAGACGGATGGGAAAAAGGTGGCGTTGCGAGGCAACTACGGCGACGGACCGTGGAATCGAGTTTTCGAGAATACTGGTTCGGAAAGTCGAGTTCCCAATGGCACGTTTGAAGTCCCTCCGGGCTTTGTCGTGGACAAATTGTTCACGGTTCCCAAGGAAGAACTGGGCTCGTGGGTCTGCATTGCATTCGACAACAAAGGCCGTCTGCTGGCCAGTGATCAGGGCAACAGAGGCATCTGCCGAATCACCCTGCCAGCCGCACTCGGGCGAGCGGCAGGGCGTAAGCCCTCCGATTCCGACGAAGGGGAAACCGTTGTCGAACGACTCGACTTTTCCAAATGCCAGTACCAGCCCAGTGGTGCTCAGGGCATGCTGTGGGCGTTCGACAGTCTGTACTTCTGCTGCAACGGCGGACCGGGCAGCGGGCTGTATCGAGCTCGTGATAATGACGGTGACGATCAGTTTGACGAATGCGTGAAGCTGAAGGAATTTCGAGGCGGCGGAGAACACGGTCCGCATTCGATTCGACTGTCGCCCGATGGCAAACGCATCTTCGTGATCGCGGGCAACCACACCGATCCGCCGTTCAACGCCGGCGAAGAACTCGAAAACGAAAACTACAGCAGCCGCATTCCGACCAACTGGGGCGAAGATTTGTTACTGCCTCGCATGTGGGACGCCAACGGACACGCTCGCGGCAAGCTGGCTCCGGGCGGCTGGATTGCCGGTACTGATCCGGATGGCAAGACATGGGACATCTTCAGCATCGGTTACCGCAATCCGTACGACATGGCGTTCAACGCCGACGGCGAACTGTTTGCGTACGACGCCGACATGGAATGGGACGTCGGCACACCTTGGTACCGACCGACTCGAGTCATGCATGCGACCAGCGGCAGTGAATTCGGCTGGCGCAGCGGAACAGGCAAG
>JAGQPY010000671.1 GCA_020426485.1 Planctomycetaceae bacterium | reverse complement strand
ATTGGAGCGGACGCTTTCTGGCAAAGCATTTCCAGCGGCGTGCCGGGATTTCGCCGAGTCGAACTGCTTCCCTACGTCGGCACTCCCGGCGCCATCGGTGGCGAAGTCAGTGATTTCACAGACAGCAGCGCGAAGAAAGAGCATCTGAAAGATCTAAAAAAGCAGATCAAGGTGATGTGCCGCGAAATTCAATTGGGGGTCGCGGCCGCTCTGCAGGCGATGCGTCATGCTGGACTGTCGACCGGTGATATTCCCAGCGACCGCATTGGAGTGGGCTTCGGGGCAAATCTCATGTCCAGTCCTCCGGAAGTTCTGATGGATTCCGTCGTCGCAAGCAGTGATGCGGACGGCCACTTTGATTATTCGAAATGGGGCCTGAACGAAGATAATCGGTTCAAAGGCATGGAGCCTTTGTGGCTGCTGCGGTACCTGCCCAATATGCCTGGCTGTCACATTGGAATTGCTGTCGACGCCCGTGGACCGAATAACTCGCTGACATTGGATGAAGCATCGGGAGGCCTCTGCGTTGCCGAAGCGGCCAACATCATTCGGCGCGGTCGAGCTGACGTGATGATCACGGGCACCACCGGGACCCGATTGAACGCCGTGAAGGCCTGCCAGGCTCAGAAATGGGACGTTCTGGCCGACGGAGACGCTGCGAACCGCTGCCGACCGCTTGATCGAAGCCGCGGTGGCGAAGTTCTTTCCGAAGCGGCCTGCACTTTGATCCTGGAATCCAGGGCTCACGCAGAAAAACGTGGAGCCAAGATCTGGGGAACGCTGCTCGGGACCGGAGCCAGCTGTGTCGCCGGTGTCGACGGAACAGCCGACGAACAAAAGGCCGTCGAACAAGCGTCCGCGATGGCTCTGCAGCAGGCCGGGATTTCGCCTGCCGACATCGGTCACGTCAACATGTGTGCTTCCGGACACCCGGAACGCGATCGATTCGAAGCCCGGGCGATTCACTCCATTCTGGGACAGGCATCATCAACAATTCCAGTCACCGCCTTGAAATCATACCTGGGCAGCGCCGGAAGCGGTTCTGCACTCTGCGAACTCGCGGGGTCTCTGCTGGGGCTGGATGCCGGAATCGTTCCACGCACGCTGAACTTTTCCGATGGTGACGCTGACGCACCGTTGAATGTCGTCTCCGGAGATCATCTGCCGGTCAGTAACCGCATCTTCCTGAAGACCAGCGTGACTCGAATGGGCCAAGCCAGCGCAGTGATCATTCAGGCTTAGCACAGACCATCAAATTCAGTCCGCGCGTATGCCTCATGACCTGCGCGGGAACTCAGGGGAACTCAGTCAGGGCTGACAGCGATGCCGGTGATCGTGGGGACCGACGAGGCGGGGTACGGTCCCAATCTGGGGCCACTTGTCATTTCCGCGACGACCTGGGAGGTTCCCGTTGATGTCTCCCCGGAATCATTATGGCAGACACTGGACAGCGTTGTTTCTCAGACGGCCGGTCGGGGAGAAAAGCGACTTCACGTCGCCGACTCAAAGAAGGTCTACGCCTCACAAAAGCCGATTGATTCTCTGGAACGATCTGTACTGACGTTTCTCAATCACCGGCGTTCCTTACCGTCGACGCTCAGTCAGATGGGGACAATGCTGGCGGGAGTGAAGTTCGCCAACGCCTATCAACAGACCATCAGCGACGTTGTTCCCGAACTCACTCTGCCGATGGGATGTTCCGCCGATTCGCTTCCCACTTACGCTGAACAACTTTCCACGGCGATGTCCAACGCGGGCGTGCGGTTGCTCGACCTGCGAAGCCGAATCCTGTTTCCCGCGGAGTTCAACGATCGGGTCCGTCAAACGGGTTCGAAGGGGCAAGTGCTGTCGACGGCCACGTTGAATCTGGTCCGTGCGAGCCTTGATGCTGCGAAGCAGGTAGCCGAACATCCGACCGAATCGTCGCCGCTTTCCGGCTGGGTCATCTGCGACAAACACGGCGGGCGAAATCGTTACGACGACCTTATCTCGGAGTCGTTCGATGACGAGTTCGTCTTCCGTCTGGAAGAATCCATGTCGATGTCGCGTTACCGCGTTGGTGGGCTGGAGTTCTGTTTCCGGACGAAAGCCGAAGAACTGCTTCCGGTGGCACTCGCTTCGATGATTTCGAAGTACCTGCGCGAAACGATCATGCACCAGTTCAACCGTTTCTGGCAGCACCACGTGCCGGGTCTGAAAACAACAAAGGGATACCCCGTCGACGCAGCCCGGTTTCGGCAGGATATTGAGACCACAATGAAGCAGCTTGCCATCGATGAAAACACCGTGTGGAGAATTCGCTAAGCCGCAAACAGCGACAGTAAAACACGTTCGTCGTTCACTTTCAGCTTTCCGTCCCGCGCCAGTAAGTCACAGGCGCGGCCGGTGTTAGCTGGACAGCGCCACCTTGGAGTGCGGAGACCTGTCGCCGCTTTGGATTTTGCTGACAAACGATCGCCGAAAAGCGTCTG
>JAGQPY010000670.1 GCA_020426485.1 Planctomycetaceae bacterium | reverse complement strand
TCGTCCTGCGTTCCTGCGGTCATCCACAGGTAAATCAGAATTCCGTCCGTAAACGGGTTCAACTGGCCGTTGCCGTCGACGTCCAGTGGTGCGGGGACAAATGTGCCGTCGTCAATTGTGGTGAGTGTCACGGTGTGATCGGGCAGAGCATCGAAGGCATCGTCAGACGCCGCATCGTTGATGGATACCGTGATGGTTGAAGTCTGGTCGCCGTCAATCATCTGATCGGCCACTCCGTCGATGGGGACGATCTGCGGAATGTTCCAGTTACCAGGTCCGAAGGACACGCTGGCGAATCGCGGCTTTGATTCTGTTTCGTCGCTGCTGCTGATGCTGAGAACGACGCTTCCTGCGGGCGGAGCATCAAGCACGATCGACAGGGACACGCTTGATCCGGTTTCGGTGAGATTCAGGCTCGACGGATTGGTAACCGTGAAACCCGGTGGCGGCACCAGTTCGAAGGCTCCGATGTCGACTCCGCCGCCAAACACACGAGCACGTCCTCGCTGATCACTGCTGAGTGGCGATCCATTGACACCGAGCGCCTGATTCGTGTCGCCCATGTCGATCGCCGGGCCGTTCTGAACCAGCGCGTGCGTGAGCGTTGGGCCTCCATTATCCGCCAGCGTGGGACTCAGAATCGTACTGGCTGTTCCGCTGGTGATGGAGTTCTGAACGTCGGTGATGTCTGCGGGAAACGTGTCGTTCCCGGAACCGTTGCTGATCAGGTTGCCCACCACAATGGAATTGCGGACGACAAAAGTACCACCCTTCATCTCCACACCGCCGTTTCTGGCGGCGGTCGCGGTATTGTTGGTGACCGTGACGTTTCGCAGAGTGATGGCTCCCGATGAGGAGATCCCTCCGCCGGCGTCGTTGGCCCTGTTGCCGGAAACAGTCGTATTGACAATGATGGCGGTACCAGCATTGTGAATGCCGCCGCCCGTCGTTGCCCTGTTTCCCGAGATCTCGCTGTTGCTGACGTTCAGGGTCGCTCCGGTGGCGTTGGCCACGGCCCCACCGTTTCCGGTATTCCCGCCTCCAAAAACGAACCGGCTGTTCCTGATTGCGACATGGTTCAGATTGAGTGTTCCGTTGTTGGAAATGCCGCCACCCGCGTCCGCTCCATCCAGTGTGACACCGGAGATGTTGACGGTACTGCCGGCGGCCACGGAAAACACACGCTGACCAGCCGCAGCGGTGATCGTCAGGTTTCCGGCATCCGGTCCGATGATGGAGATATCGTTGGTCAACTGCGGCAACGCAGCCGGAAGAGCCACGCTGCTGACAGTGGAATCAAAGCGAATCACGGCCGGATCGGCTGTCGCATTGGCGGCGGTGATCGCCTGAGCCAACGTCATCTGTGGACCGACAACAAAGGTGGGTGGTGTCAATGTGACCGTCACGGCCGGAGCCACAAAGTCGTACACCGGATTCGGATCCGGGTCGCCGCTGGTGAAATTCAGGCTGGTCGTTCCGGACTGGTTGAGCGCCTTGAAGCGAACCTGTCCCAGGACAACAGGCAGAGTGGTTCCGGATGCGGGCCAGGCTGACCCATTACCCCACGAAAAGGTGACGTTTCGGTCGGTGGCGGGAACGCCATCAGAAGTGGTCTCGATTCCGGGCTGAATCGTTGGCGAACCGTCCTGCAGAACGCTGGAAGTCCCGACAAACTGCACCAAGTCAGAATCGTAATGCAGCTGAAACCCAAAGCTGAGCGCGCTCACGCTGGAATCGGAAACGTCGTATTTCAAATCCACGACAAATTCATCGTTGAACATCACGGTCTGAGCGGACGGTGTGGCCGTCACCATCTGCGACGCCAGCAACGTCCGCTCTTCAAGAAACTCGGAACGTATCAATGCCGCCGTCGGGTTTGTCCTTCCCCGCCTGGTTGCTTTTCGCGTCCGATGAAGCGATGCACACCAATGCAGCAGAGGATTCAGAAAACGCGGCAGGCTGGAAATTGTCATGGGATGCACTCACAAACGACAGACGTCGAACAGCACGGACCTGAAGAAGAAGGAATGCCTTACGCAAATCCGAGTTCTCGGAACACCAGCAGCCGAACACCTGTCAGCCACGGACGAAACCCATCATTGAACTCGAAGATATCGTAAACACGTCCACCGATGTTCGCGGTCCCCGCAACTCTCCATCCGCCGCGGACCACCAGGTGGTTGTCGAGAAGTTCGACGGTGTAAATCTGTCGGCCGTCCGTGATCTGCCACTTTTTGTCATCGATCAACGGAGCGATCGTGGCGGAGCCGGACAGCGTGATTCCGTCGTAGCGTCGAACCAGCCCGTTCCCGTCCGGGTCAGGCCGTGCGATCGCGAGTTCTGTTTTCCAGATTTCGGGCACGTCAGTTTCGCTCTGGATATCCTGAAGCGACGTCAGCAGATCATCTCGCAGAAAGACCCCATCCGTGATTCGAAACAACTCTGATCCCACCATGTCGATCACGTCGTCAGCAAACAGATC
>JAGQPY010000066.1 GCA_020426485.1 Planctomycetaceae bacterium | reverse complement strand
TGACGTCCGGAATCGGGTGTGGCGTAACTGCCGCCCCATTCGCGAGTGTACGCCTGCAGAGACCAGTTAGCGGAATTTGCAGCCGCCGTGCGGTCGACCGGATGAAAAAACGTAACGTTGAAGCCGTCGGCGGTTGCTGTGACTTCGCGAATACCATTCGGCAGGCCATTCGCCGCAGGCATCAGACGTTCGATGCCTCCCGTATTCAGACCACCCTGCCAGCCACTGTCCCAGATACTGCCGATGTACAAAGCACTATCCGGTCCGACGGCAGAACAGATGGGACCAATGAAGTTGCTGCCACCGGCTTCCTGATCGGGAAGGCTGAAGCGATAACAGGCTCCCTGCAAAGTCCCGTTGACATCCTGAACGGTAAATCGAATCAGGAACCGTGAGTCGTATTCACAACCAATTCCGTGGCCACGCAGTTCCGGCACGGGATAATTTTCCGGAAGAAACAAAATACTGTTGACGCTGCGAGTCCACGGGTGGGGCACCATCAATGCCGGAGTTTCGTGCTGCAAAGTGTCGGTGGGCTGATGAGCGGAAGGAACGCCGTAGTGTCGGCCGTGCTGGATGTGATTGATTTCGTTGAACGTGTTTTGCACACCCTGATTGTCGGTGGCAAACAGGTGTCCGTGTTTGTCCAGTGCGAGACCCATCGGATAGCGCATGGACATGCCGAGCGGCGTGATGATTCCGGAAGGGTCAATCTGAATCACGCCGCCGCGCCAACGGTCCTGAGTCGTGGGGCGGTCCTTCTGCGAGTAATCGCTGCCCAGACCGACGAACATGTTTCCTTCGGCGTCTCGAATCAGTCCGGACGTCCAGTCGTGGTAGTTGTCGTTGTAGCCCCAGCCACTGGCGATGACTTCACGTTCATCGGCCCGACCATCGCCGTCGTTGTCGCGCAGTCGCAGGATTTCAGGTTTATGAGCTACGATGATGGAACCGTCTGAGTCTGCCAGAATGCCGAACGGAGCTGCCAGACCTTCTTCGAACAGGGTCAGTTGCTGCGGTTGATTCTGATCGCCGTTTTTCGGGCCTGCGTTTGCTGTGTGAGTATTGTCCGCGATCCAGACGTGACCTTTCAGCGACGTGAACGCCATGCGGCCGTCGGGCAGCCATGTCAGGGCGGTGGGCATGATGCTGGTATCAACCGGCAGGCGGTGGCCTTCGAATCCGGGAACCGACGTGATGGCGTCGGGTGAAGCCGTGACGGTCGGCTTGAGGATTGATGGCACCAGCCGTGGCGCTGTCACGGGAAGACGCAGTTCACCGACCACTGCATCCTCTGCCTTCAGCACGTCACTTCGACCGGACGTTGCAAAGACGGCTTTGGCTCGAAGTCCGCCCGCATCGCCGTCCAGAGGCAGCAACGATTCATTTGGAATGACGACGGCAAATCCGGACGGACATTCCAGAACTCGAACCTTGTGAGACCAGCCGCCCGGGTTCTGGTCAGGAGCGGTCGCATGGAAAGTGTGTTCCAGCACGGTGGCGGCCAGGGGGCGGTTGGCGTCTGACCAAATCGGTGTGGTGAAGTGTGGTTCGACAGATTCCTGGTTCAAAGCGGTTTTGTCGTTCGCATGCAGATCAAACCAGTGGCGGCATTTCAGGATAATTCGATCGTTGACCACACGATAGTCCAGCAGTTCGGCAAGTCGCCCTTCGTCCGGGATCGGAGTCAGTTCTGCGCCGTCTTTTGCCGGGCGAAGTCGTGGCACGGCGGGAGCAGGACCGGGTTCACGAATGACGGTGCCTCCCATGTCCCAGTACCAGCTCTTACCTTCGGTGCGCTGGCGAGCAAATTCGCCGATGGTCCACAGTCGCACCTGCATGGTGTCCAGGTCCAGCAGAATGTTGTGGCCGTTGCCGAACCCGATCGCCATGGCTCGCGCGACGGCCTTGCGGTTCTTTCCCGTTCCAATGGTGAAGACATCGCGAATGATGCGCGGCGGCTGATTCGGTTCGACGTTGACAACCTGTTCGAAGCGGCTGGTGACGGTGGGCGGGGTGAAACGATCATCGCTGAGCGCTTTCCAAAGCAGTCCGATCTGAGCGGGCAGTGATTCGTCCAGAATTCCGGGCATTGCTTTCTTGATGGCCGGCATTTCGATGCCCGCGACGACTCGAATCGGATTTTTCATCCAGCGCTGAAAGAAACGAGGGCGAATGCGGCGGCCCATGGTCATGATGTCTGATCCGCGAGTGCCCAGGGCGACATTGCGAGGTTCGAAGTCGCCCGCTTTGTGGCAGGCCACGCAGTTGAAACCGGCGGCTCCCGTCAGCTGATTTCCTGTCAGAAGTTCGTCGGCTGTGGCCGTGGAGCGGCCTGTCAGGTCGATGTGAGCCAGGACGTCCTGTCGAGCATCATCGGCCTGATCGGGAATGCGGTCGGTTGCGATCAGATGCTGCATCAGGGCCGCTCGATCGGCATCGCTGTGTTTGAACTTTGGCATGCGAACCAGCAACCATGGCAGGCGACGTTCACGGTGCTCACCCGCAACCGCCTTGCTCAGGTACTCATCATGAAGCTTGTCACCGACGGCGGTCAGTGGCGGTGGAATCAGGCCCTGTGATTGGCCAGCCAGTTCCGGATGAGCGGTCTGCAGCCGGTTGGCAATGGACGACAGTCCCAGAGATTGATTGCGATCATGACAGGCCATGCAGCCGTTTCGCTGCAACAAAACAGCACCTCGATCTGCGGGGCTCACGGAACTGATCGCGTGCCGAGACTTCACGAACTGCGCAATTGCCTGGGAGTCCGTGAATGCTGCTCCGGAAGCCTGCTGCTGGCGGGATGTGTTGACAATGCTGTCGAAGGATGGAACTCGCACGTCTGGTCTGTTGCGGGCAGTGGGGGTTTCGGCCGGCCGAATGCAGCTGAAGGCTGCCACGTCCATGCTCTTCTCGGTCAGTGCTTCGAAGTGTCGGGTTTCCAGTCCGGGGATGGTGTGGCACGCCGCGCAGTTGGATTCCTGCACGATGCGTTTGCCGGCGGCGATCCGTTCTTCTTTTGAGACGTCCTTTCCGGAGGAGGCCCAGCTAACGGCGGTGCCGCCTGTCTGAGCCAGTGCGGCCACAATCTGGCGGCGTTCGTCTTTGGAGAGATCGAATGTCGGCATGCGGTGGTTCGCGTTCAGGGTTTCGGGGGTTCGCAGCCAGCGGTCCAGCCAGGCTGTGGACCGACGTTTCGCCACATTGACCAGTTCCGGTCCGTCGTACGGAGCCGCCGGCGGTTGGATATTTTCCTTGTTGCCCGGCAACTGATGGCAGGCGACGCAGCCCAGTGAATTCAGCAGTTTTGTTCCCGCCGAAACGTCGTCATCCTTGAACTTGATCTCGCTTTCTTCGTGAGCCGCTTTGGAAACTGACAGCAGGAACTCGGCCACGTTTTCAGCTTCGACTGGCGAAAGATCGAAGTTGGGCATATGGCTGTTGGCGACAACCGTCTGAGGTCGCCAGAGACGCTGGATCAGAGTGATGTAGTTGTTGTGACTTCCGGCCACTCGAT
This sequence comes from Planctomycetaceae bacterium, assembly GCA_020426485.1. Taxonomy (GTDB): domain Bacteria; phylum Planctomycetota; class Planctomycetia; order Planctomycetales; family Planctomycetaceae; genus JAGQPY01. The sequence continues at coordinate 14,162 of JAGQPY010000066.1, read as the reverse complement.
CCAGCGCCGGTGCCTTTACCACGGAAACGGTGTCAGCGGATTTGCCGCCCGCACGGTGGCAGGCCGCACAGCGATGAGCGTCCAGCAGCAGGTGACCATGGGCGGCGGCGTCCACTTCCGGAGACGCTTCTGATCGGGACAGAACGTCGGCCGGAATCGGTTCCAGAGTAAAGGCGTCGCCTGACCAGAAGACTGACAGCTGAGCCTGAGCTTTATCGGTCGCAGCTGGTGACTGATACCGGATTCGAATCGAGTGATCGCCGGCCGTCAGGTTCATCGGTTCACCGGATGCGAAACCGATGGCTTCATTCGCTGTCAGGACCGGCTGCTGGTCGATTTCGATGGAGCAGCTGCCAGCGGCCTGAACATGAAACCGGTGCATGCCGGGAAGGCGGACCAGCAGATTTCCCGTCCATTCCGCAGTGAAAGAACTGTGAGGCAGTCGTTCATCCGGACTGTGAGCGCCCCAGTCAAAACTGAGCGCTCTGTCGACGCGCTGAACGGACTGTGTTCCGGACGTGTATTTTGCCAGCAGCCCGGAGTGAAAGGCGTCTTCATCCTGACCGCTGGCTTTGTGCGATCCTTTCGGCAACACCCCTGTCATGAGCAGCCAGACGATGCAAAAACTGAGCAGAAAGGAATTCCGCCGGAACGGGTTTTCCTGGCGGGTGGAGGCCGAGTTAAAAGGCGGGAGGCACATGGCGGGACAACTTTCGGTCGAGTCGATCGTTTGGCCGGAGAAGGGGGCCAGCTGTATTGAAGCGGGATTCCGAGGCGCAATCAATCAAGACGATTGCGGACAGCCATTCAACTTCATGTACGATTTCGACAGATGAGCCTGGCAAATCTGATTGAGCCTGTTTGCAGTGGAAGCACTTCGGGTTTAAAAGTCGTCCGTCATTGCGATGGGAAAAATGCGAGCGAATGGACAACTCTGACGGATCAGTTTCAGCCACACAGTGTTCGAACGAGTCATCTCGTTCGTTGGTCTCGTTGTTTGGTGTCGCCGCCTGGCTGATGTTCGCAGGAGTCGTGGCAGCGGTGATTTGGTCGTGGTTCAGAGGTGGACTGGTTTACAGTCTGCTGGATCCGGGCATGGCGTCGGAAGAAAAAATCCGTCTGGTGCGAACGTTCCTGACAGGTTTCGGACCGGCGGCCCCGTTGGTCTATTTTCTGTTCGTGATGGCCGAAGTCATTGTCGCTCCATTGCCCGGTTTGATGCTGTACGCTCCCGGTGGCATGTTGTTCGGTGCGCTCGGAGGTGGCGGAATTGCTCTGGCCGGAAACGTGGCGGGTGCGGGCGTCGCCTGCCAGCTGACGCGGACGTTTGGCGAACGAATTCTGAAGCGATTTTTCGAACCGCAACAGATCGTGCAGATGCAAACGGTTCTGGAACGTCATGGTATGGGCATGATTATCCTGCTGCGTCTGAATCCGCTGACATCGTCCGATCTGGTTTCCTACGCGGCCGGATTCAGCCGTCTGCCTGTCTGGAAAGTCATGCTGGCCACCGCGTGCGGGATGGCTCCGCTGTGCTTCGGGCAGGCATGGCTGTCCGAGAATCTGCTGACAAGATTTCCGGCTCTGCTGTACGCCGTGGTTATTCTGTTGGCCGTTTATCTGGCGGTTGTTGTTCGTGTTTTCATGTCGCTGGTTGGCGGTACAACGTCTTCTTGTATTCAAAGTGTCGTCGTTGACGGCGAGGTGGGTGCCGATTTGTCGGGCACAGCCGGACCTACCCGATAATGACGTTCGGACGGATCGACCAAGCGACCAGCGGGAGCGAATCGGCGCTTGTGGCTCGCCACATCAAATCGCAATCCACGCCACCGGGTCGAAGGCGAAGCCCTCGTTAGAAGGGCGGGGCGTCGTCGTCTTCGAAGAAGCTGGTGAGCGTTTTTTTCGGGGCCGTGCTTTGCACCGATTCGTGTTCGCCTTCGCCGATGTGTTCTTCCGGCAGTTGGGCTCCCGGATCGGCCTGCATTTCGTACAGGAACCGTGAACCGATGGATTCCCTACGTTTGCCCCACTTCATGCGAGTCTTCGCACGGGTCAGCGTCAGGTAGTCCATGGCTCGAGTGACGCCGACGTACGCCAGCCGACGTTCTTCGGCGATGTCTTTTTCCAGATCGCTTTCCACGCTGCGTTTGTGAGGCAGCAGGCCTTCTTCCATGCCGACCAGGTAGACTCGCGGGAACTCCAGACCTTTGGCGGAATGCAGAGTCATCAGGCGGACGGCGTTGTCGGCCAGTTCAGAATCTTTGTCGGACTGTTCATCGCGATCCATCAAAGCTGTCGTTTCCAGAAATCCGTGCAGTGACGGTGTGGACGTGCGTTCGATGTACTGGCCGATGGAGTTCACCAGGTCATGGACGACCTGTTTGCGAGCTTCCGCCTGAGTTTCATCTTTGTACTGGCGATCGATTTCCGAATCGTAATTGATTGTCGTCAGCAGACTGCGAACAACATCAACCAGATCGTTCGGTCGTTCCAGAGCCTGCTGACGAAAGTGGATCAACAGGCGGTGAAAATCGTTCAGAGCAACCTGAGCCTGTTTGGGGACGATGCCTGAAGCGATGCCCTCCGGAACGACATCCCACAGACTTTTTCCATGAGACACCGCCAGCTGAACCAGCTTTTCAGTGGTGGTGGTGCCGATTCCTCGCGAAGGAGTGTTGATAATTCGCAGCAGCGAAACTTCGTCACGGGGAGCCGCCAGAACCTTCAGGTAGGCCAGCACGTCCCGAATTTCTTTTCGGTCGAAGAATGACTGCCCACCCAGCAGCACATAGGGAACGTTAAGCCGTCGCATTTCGGTTTCAAACAAACGCGGCTGTTCGTTGGTGCGAAACAGAATGGCCACGTCCTTCGGACGGACTCGCAGTTCCGTAATCAGATAACTGATTTCCCGCACGACGTTTTCGGCCTCCATGGTTTCGTCGTCGAAGGCCAGCATACGGACGGGGGTGCCGTTATTCTTGTGAGCAATCAGTTTTTTGTCATGGCGTTCACGGTTGTTTTTAACCAGTCGATTGGCAAACGCGATGATGTGACCGGTGCAGCGATAATTGTTTTCCAGCCGAATGGTTTTTGTACCGGGAAAGTGTTCACCAAAGTTCAGGATGTGTTGAACTTCGGCCCCTCGCCAGCCGTAGATCGACTGGTCATCGTCGCCGACGACGCAGATATTGTGATGTGGTTTGACCAGTTGCTCCACCAGCTGAAACTGCACGCCGTTGGTGTCCTGATATTCGTCCACCTGAACGTGGTCAAATTTGGACTGATGTTTCTGCAGAGTTTCCGGGGACTGTTTGAACAGTCGCGAAGTCAGCAGCAGCAGGTCGTCAAAGTCAACCGCCCCGGATGCTCGCAGCTGTTTTTGATAACGTCGGTACGCCATCGATGCCAGAAAGTCAAAGTCGGCGTGAACATGATCGCTGGCTTCGTTTTCCGTGATGCCTGACATCTTCCACTGGCTGATACGATTCAGCAGATCGGAAGGCTTCATGGCTTTGTCGCCCAGGCGGATTTCCCGCAGAGCTTTTCGGGCGGCGGATTCCTGATCGCTGCGATCGTAGATCACAAAGTTCTTCGGATAGCCCAGTACGTCAATGTCTTCTCGCAGAATGCGAACGCAGTGAGCGTGAAACGTGGAGACCACCGGCTTTTGCTTCAGCCGCGATCCCAGCAGCTTGGTGGCTCGTTCCCGCATTTCCCGAGCCGCTTTGTTGGTGAAGGTCACCGACAGAATGCGGTCGGGGCGAATTCCGTGCTGAATCAGATTCGCCATGCGAAATGTAATGACGCGCGTCTTTCCGGTTCCCGCGCCGGCCAGTACCAGCAACGGTCCGGACAGTGTCTGCACGGCCTGTTTCTGCGGGGGATTGAGTCCGGAAAGGTTCAGCATGAAATCATCTTCGACGCAACAGTGATGCGTCTCTTGGTTTTGTCATACGTCTCTCGGCACTGCCGAGGGGCGTACAATCCGATGTCGCAGGCCGGGATTCGTGCAGGCAATTCCTCGCCTGCGGCATCGGGTTAAACATGTTGGAAGCGACGGGTCGGTCGTCGTCAAAGGTTTTGCGGTGACTCAAAAACGGGGCGGCAGACTACCGCAGACTCACTGATTCTTCAATTGGCTGTTCGACAGATTTCTCGCACGATTTACTGGGCTTTTTATTCAGGGGGTGTGGCCATTTGTAGATGTGAACAGCCGTTAATTTCTGTGCCCGGTCCGCTGACAGGCTGATTTCAACTGGCGTAGGGCCGGTTCTACCGGCCAATGTTTTCGTGACCGGCCGGTTGAACCGGCCCTACGAAAAATGGTTTCATCCGAATCTCCACAAGTCCTTGCAATCACGCGGAATCCCGCGATGCAGTGTGTGCCAAAATTTTTGACAGCAGCTTTCAGACCAGCGGTTGGTTGCATCCTGAGAACAGGCGGTTACTCTGCCTCGCCGCGAATGGAATCCACGCTGCAGTTGTTTGAAAGTGATCGGGCTTGCAGGAATGTCGGTGCATCTGAAGGATCTGGATCTCGGCTGGAGACGCCGTCTGCGATCGCGCGTGCTGAAGTGGTATGACGCCAACGGTCGTCAGCTTCCCTGGCGAGAATCCGCCGACCCGTATCGTATCTGGATCAGCGAAATCATGCTGCAGCAGACCACGGTGGCGGCCGTGGTTCCGTACTTCGATCGCTTTCTGCAGCACTTTCCGGATGTGCATCGACTGGCGGCTGCAGATCAGGAAGCCGTGCTTCGTCAGTGGGAAGGTCTGGGCTATTACAGTCGAGCTCGAAATCTGCACAAGGCGGCTCAGGTCATTGTCAGTGAACGGGGTGGCCAATTCCCGGAGACCGTCGACGAACTGCGAGACCTGCCCGGCATTGGTCCGTACACGGCGGGCGCGATTGCGTCATTTGCTTTCAATGTTCCGGCCGGAATTCTGGAAGCGAACACGCTGCGGCTGTATTCGCGGCTGATCGGCCTGAACATTGATCCTCGCGGGACCGAAGGCCAAAAGACTTTATGGAAGTTTGCCGACTGGATTGTGTCTCGCAAACGTGCAGCCGACTTTAATCAGGCTGTCATGGACATTGGGGCACAGGTTTGCCGTCCTGTGGATCCGGACTGTGTTTCCTGTCCGCTGATGCCTTCATGTAAGGCGTTCGAACGCGGGCAGCAGGCGGAAATTCCGCTGGAAAAGAAACGTCAGGAAATGACGGACGTCGTGGAAGTCTCGGTCGCCATTCGCCACGACGGCCGCTATCTGCTGCGACAGCGAACGGAATCGGAACGCTGGGCCGGTCTGTGGGATTTCGTGCGCTTCGAAATCACCGACGACATCGCGCAGCGGATTCGGATGCCTCGAAAGTCGCGTTCCAAAGCAGAAGTCATCCCCGGCCAGCGCAGTCTGTTTGAGGACGCCGATGACCGTCAGCAACTGCCCACTTCGATGGCGGCCAGCATTCTGGACGAAACCGGCCTGGCGGTGTCTGACTGCGTTCCGGTGATGGAAATTCGTCACACCGTGACTCGATATCGCATCCGACTGCTGTGCCTGATCAGCGACGTTCCGGACGCTGCCGTCCCAGCGAATTCCAACTACCGCTGGTGCTCCCTCGCCGACCTGCACCAACTACCCCTGTCCACCACCGGCCGCCAGTTTGCCGATCGCCTGACGAGTTGAGACTGATTCTGCGAAATCTCCTCAACAGCCATCAACTTCGCAACGTCTCGGCATGAAGCGTTGTGGTGTCACCACAGAGGACACTGAGGGGCACAGAGAATTTTCGTCTGTTCCGGCAGGACAGACTCCTGGCTGACAATCACGGATTAAATAACAGATGTTGCTGATGCACATTGACGCCGAAGAATTCCCGCACGGAAGCAACGTCAGACGGTCGCGGCGGTTGTTGTCTGGTCTTTTGAGATGCCTTTATCACTTCGGGGAAATGATTGGTGGATCAAGGTGGCGGTCTGAGGCGATAATAGCCATGAAAACGACGTTTGAGGGTGCGGTTTCTTACAAACCGTGGGGTGGGCTGGCTGAGTTCTGCAGGTCACTCGGTGGATTTTACAAAGAACCGAGTGCCGACTTTTCTGGCTGAGAGAGGATTCCTGAACTGTACTGAGGGGCCGGGGCAGTTATGGCGTTGACGTGGCAGGGGGCTCCTACGGCAGATCTCGGCAAAAGTCCTGTGACTTTGTCAGGTTTCTGCCGTCGTTTCCGTTGTGAATGTGTTCGGGGTGCTGTTGCGGTGAAAAGAGTCGGTTGCGACCGGCATAGGCCCGGGAAAGCTTTGAAATACCGGGTAATACGACCGTTGTGCGAGAATGTCTTTTATTGGTCCAGATCAGCATGAGTAATGGTCTGAAAAGAGCCTGACCTACCAGCATCGCTATTTCTGACAGGAACTCTCGGTAAAAACGGGAACAATAAGCTAAGCCTTGTTTGATTACATCAGTATTGTAGTCATATAGACCTACTGGGTGAAATTCCTGTCAATGTGATCAGTGTGCATGTCCAGGTCCATCACATCAGAAAATTTCATGCGTCGTTCGTAGCAGAGAAAACAGCCATATCAGGGAATCGTGTCGGTGAATTCCGTGAGAATTCTGGACGAGGGGGACGCAGCATGAGCCGCAGGCGGAAATTTGGCCGAGGGATCGAAGACTCGCTTGAACCTCTGGAGTATCGGACCCTGCCGGCCGCAGCAATTCTGGCGGATTTGCTTCCGGGAACCGCATCTTCCAATCCACGTTATTTCGAAACGGTGGGGGAGACGACGTATTTCGCGGCTTATACGTCTGATTCCAACGACATCGACGGTCTTTGGCGAACAGACGGAACTGCTTCAGGCACTCAGTTTCTGGTGGATCTGCCGACCGGGGTTTACCGGTTGCTAGCGTTGGGTGACCAACTGCTGATCATGTCCCGCACCGCCAGCAATCAAACAGCCGTGTATGTCTTCAATCAACAGGAAAATCGTGTCGATGCGGTTGGTGAATTCCCTGGCGCTGCGATCGAAACGTTCGTTGCCGACCGATTGGTTCTCTTCGCGAACGACGGGGCCTGGTCAACCGATGGAACGGCGGCCGGAACATTCCTGCTGAGAGCGAAGGGGTATGAACTCCTGAATCTGACCGAGCCCCGATCGGATAGTTTTCTGTTCGTTGAGGGCACTCAGCTTTGGTCTTCCGACGGGACTCTTTCCGGAACGGCCGCAATCGCCGATCTGTCGCCTGTCGCTGATGCGTCGCTCTATCAGTATCGGTCTGAGCCCGCCATCAGCGTAGTGCCATTTGCTCCGGCAGATCGAACGGCAATCATTGGTCTGGAAAGCGCCGCAAACCGCCCTGCAGGTTTTGTCGCACCTGCTCCCGACGGCAAAGTCCATTTTGTTGCCCGCTACGAGAAGGAACGGATCATTCAGCATCCCGACCATTCCCAGGCAATATTCACTCAGTTGCGAGATGAGCTTTTTGAGACCGACGGTACGGCATCCGGGACGATGCGGATTGCCTCACTGGACTCATATTTGTATCTCTCGCCGAGCGACAACATTGTTGCTTCTGACGCTGATCAGATCGGGGATCAGATCGCTCCGGTCGGCAGTGGATACGTTTATACCGTTCACAGGCAGCATTATCAGTACTTCGGCAAGTACGACGAATCATTGTCCGATGAAGTCATCAATTGGGATATCCGCATCTTTCCCGCCGATGTTGATCCTTTTGACCGGGACGGGCAGACGTATTACGAGACACGTCTGTTTGAGGTCAACGGCACTGCCATGATGTACGGGATTTTTGAGGATCGGCAGACGGCCACAGTCCGAACCGCAACCGAGGTCCTTGCCGCAGACGTTCCCGTGTCAGACGTAGCCCCTGTGGTCATCAACGACCGGTTCTTATTCGTCGTACCGGGGGCGAACGGTCAGTTCGAAATTCGGGTGAGTGATGGAACCCTGGCCGAAACCACAACCGTCTATTCGGGTACCGGAACTGTAGAGAGATTTTTCCGGTTGGCGGGATTCGCCGGAATTGAGGTCCAGCACTCAGACAGCGTGCCCCCGGTTGAACTGCTGCTCAGCGACACGTCCGTGAGTCAGTTCGACGACTTTCTGAGTCCGGATTTTCGGGTCGATTACAACTTTCTTCATCGCAATGTCGACAGCGGCAATGCATACCTCACGTTTTTCCTCGATGGCGACGCTCAGACGTGGATGGTCGATTCGGCGGGAGACATTCGAAAGATCGGACACGTTGCCGTGCCGGGTTACGCGGCAGAACTCGCTTTGGGAACGCTTATTTTCGAATCGAGTGACCAGCTCCACGGATCAGAGCTTTGGTTCGGGACACCGGATCCGCCCGTCGGTCAGGTCGATCAGTTGTTTATGCTGGACCCGGATCGACCGCTGCTGGATTGGGCAGACGACGTTGACACGATGGAAAATCGAGTGTGGATGAAGCATCTGGAATCGGGAAAGATTGTTTTAAACGGCAGCGTTTCGGCGTCACAGTACCAGATTGACGAAGACCTCCCGGCAGGCTCCTACGAGTTCTGGGCAAAGGCTGTGGATGCCGATGGTGTGGGCGTGTGGTCCGGTCCGTCACTGTTTTCCATTCAGGGGCCGCCAGGCTTTGGCTATGTCCCATCGACCCGTTCGTTTGTGTGGCGAGAGACTCCAGATGCCGTTTCCTATCAGCTGTGGATTCGGGACGTCGACGCGGCCGTCAAACTCCTGGACGTCGACGACCTCCCGGGGGCGAGTTATCAGCTGGCAGAAGCCCTGACCGTGGGGCACTATCGCGTCTGGATGCGGTCGCAGTACCAGGATGGATCGTATTCTGACTGGTCCAAAGGTCTGGAACTTGAGATCACTGGCGTCAGTCAACCGACGGCCCCACAAGAGTCTTTCGAGTATCGGACACATCAGATCGGAAGCTCACAACACACATACGGGAACCATCAATTCAGCTGGGCTCCGGTTGATGGGGCGGTCAGCTATGAACTGTGGCTGCGGCACGACGGAACCGGGATGAAGCAGTTGCATGAAAAGGAACTGACTGCCACATCGCTGGACTACTTCACCGCAGACCTGGAATCTCAGAATCCTCAATTCGTTGTTGGTCAACTACGACCGCTGGACACAGGACCGTATACCGTTTGGGTTCGGGCTGCCTATTCAGACGGCAGCACATCTAAATGGTCTCCGGGGACTCGGTTTGACGTACAGCCGGAGGCCCCCTTTGTCGACCAGATAGGGTTTCAGCCATGGAAGATTGACTGGCTGGAGGTTGCGGGGGTCACCAGTTACGACCTCTATCTCCGCCGAGTCGGCAGCAGCACTCCTCTGTTAAACCTGACAGGAATCAATGATCCGGAATATACCTTCGCCGAAAGCCCGCCGGAGGGGAACTATGAATACTGGATTCGGGCGAGGTATCCCAACGGGAAGGTGACACGGTGGAGCAATCGATCGTCTCTCACGGTTGCCAGATACGCCGCCCTTGCGAGAGCAACGCCATTGGCAACATCTGCGACGGGATTGGAGTGGTCTTTCGTTGCAAACGCCACGGGATATGAAATTTGGGTCAATGAGATTGATGCGACCGCCAAGACTCTGCGTTCTAAAGCCCTGTACATCGCAGAACAGTCAGAGACATCTCTGACCTTTCCAACGTCACTGACCCCGGGCCATTACCGAGCATGGATCCGTGCTCTGCAAAACGAAGGCGGCACAATCGAGTACTCCGACTACTGGGCGGCGGTAACGTTTGATATTGCATGACAGCGATGCTTGACCGTCTTCCGTTGTTCGCCCAACCCCACGTCGTAGAGCAACTTGCGAGGCTGTGTGGTTTTGGGGTTTCCGGCCTCGTCGCCTTGTCCGCTGCGGAGAGACCCAAAATCAACCAGGCATCGCAATGTCTGTCCAGGCGGTTAAGCGTACCGCGATTCTTGTCCAAACCCCTCAGTAACTCACATTGACACTTCCACCGGTTTCCGGATTCAATTCGGTCTGGATCTTGCGAAATCCGTGCGAGTTCCGGAGGGACGGTGTGGTCTCTGTGGTCGTTTTCGAGGGAGTGAATTGAGTGCGAATTGGTTGGATCGGGGTGCATGCGGAGGGTATTCCGGCGCTGGAGGCAGTGGCCGCAGCCGGGTACCAAATCGCCGGGGTGATGACACTGAGGTCGTCCAAAGCCGACCGACGATGCGGATCGGTTGACTATCATTCTGTTTGCAGGCGTCTGGGCGTCCCTGTGGCAGAAGTGGATCACGTCAACGACGCAACCAGCATCGAACAGCTTCGAAACTGGAACTGTGATCTCCTGGTGGTTCTGGGCTGGGGGCAGATTCTCGGCCCGGACGTCCTTAATGTCGCCACGCTGGGTGTTGTTGGTGCACATGCTTCCTTTCTGCCGCACAATCGTGGCAGCGCTCCCGTCAACTGGGCGATTATCAACGGTGAAACTTCGACCGGGAATTCGCTGATGTGGTTGTCCGAGGGAGTCGACAGCGGAGATCTGATCGACCAGCGTTTTTTCGCAATCAGTCCCTACGATACGTGTGCAACCATCTATGAGAAAGTGGCCGAATCAAATCGAGACATGCTGCTGCAGTTGTTGAGCGAACTTCGGGCCGGACGACGTCCGGGGCGTTCGCAACCGCATTCTGGTGAGCCACTACTGCCTCGCCGACGGCCGGAAGATGGACAGATCAACTGGCATTCCAGCAGCACAGACATCTACAACCTTGTTCGCGGCGTGACTCGCCCGTATCCCGGAGCATTCACATTTCTGTCTGACGGGAAATGGTGGATCTGGAACGTGGCTGTTCTGCCCCCTTTTATGTCCGGTGTCCCGCCAGGTACAGTGCTTGGCCCGGTTCGATCACCTGAACAGAATGCGTGTGGGCAGATGATTGCCACGACCGATGGTGCGGTCGTGGTTCTGGAAGCAGAAGATGCTCAGGGCCGTGTCTACAGCGGTTACTCGCTGAGTGAGTTGGACTGGTCGGGAAAGCGGGTCAGCTATGCCGCGTAAAAATGTACTTGTCATTGCCGCTCATCCGGATGACGAACTGCTGGGGTGCGGCGGAACCGTTGCCCTGCATGCTCAACAGAGCCACCAGGTCACATCGATCATCGTTTGTGAAGGTGAGTCTCTGCGCTACGGCGAAGGTGGAGTCGGGCAGTCGGATCACATCCGGCAGGCCGGGGAGATTCTGGGAGTGAAGGATGTTCGGGCTCTCGGGTTTCCGGATCAGCGACTGGATACCTTCACACTGACCGACATCATTACGCCGCTGGAACGTGTGGTCGAAGAGGTCCGGCCCAACATTATCTACTGCCAGTATGGTGGCGACATCAACCGGGATCACGAGATTCTGTTCAAGGCCATCCTGGTGGCCACTCGACCAATGGAACGTTTTATCGAAAGCATCTACGCATTTGATACCGCCAGCAGCACGGAATGGGCTTTCCCCAGAACCTTCATTCCGGATACCTGGGTTGATATCTCATCGACGCTGCAAAAGAAACTCGATGCGATGGCCTGCTACAAGAGCGAAGTGCGAGACTATCCGCATCCTCGTTCACTGCAGGCCCTTTCCAACCGCAGCGCTGCGTGGGGAAATCAGTGCTGTATGGAACACGCCGAAGTTTTCATGACGGTCAGGAGGACCTTTCGAGATGGTCAAACGCCTTTTTGACATCGCCGCTGCGGCCACAGGTCTGGTCGTGTGCGGTCCGGTGATTATGCTGGCTGCAGCACTGGTGAAACTGTCCAGTCGAGGTCCGGCGTTTTACTGTCCGGCTCGCGCCGGCATGAATGGGCGGCCATTTACGCTGTACAAACTTCGCACGATGCACGTCAATCAGAGCAGGGATGCAAGCGTTGTCACAGGAGCAAATGACGCGCGTGTTTTTGCCGTTGGGCGCTGGTTGAGAAAACTAAAAATCGATGAACTGCCGCAGCTGCTGAATATCCTGCGAGGCGATATGAGTATCGTGGGGCCACGACCGGAGGATTTGAAGATCGTGGAGCAGCATTATGGGCCCATGGGCTGGCAAACGCTTCAGGTACGGCCGGGCCTTGCCGGCGTCAGCAGTATTTACAACTATACTCACGGCGAGAAACTTCTCACCGGCCCCAACCCCGAGCAGGTCTATGCGGAACAACTGCTTCCCGTGAAACTGGCTTTGGAGGTCGCCTATCTGAACGATACGTCGTTTGGGTATGACGTCTCACTGATTGTCCGAACGGTTGCTGCGATCATCCGCATTTCTCTGGGCCAGCAGGAATTCCCTGAACCTCCGGAAATGGCGACTGCACGCGAGATTCTTGCTCAGAGAACGTCCGCAGCGAATCCGTCACAGGCGGCCTGAGCTGCAGCGTGATCCCACCACGTCCGAGCATTGGGTGCGAAGAGGACCTGGTTTACGTTGCCACCGTTCTGTTCACTCCGAGCGTTGCTGCGATTGCTTGCCTCCCATCGCTTTGCGTGGGAGGGCGAGCGTCGGGTGTCCGGGTTTTCCTGGCTGTTTTCGTCCGGCACAGCCGGACCTACGGTTGTGGCTCCTGAAAAATGTCAGGCCCCGGAGACCAGGTTTTACTGAAACTGCACAGGCAGGAATGTCTGTGCCACCTGAGGCGGATCGGGCCGCGCGAGTTGACGGGATTCGCGATTTGACGGGAAGCGACGAGGATTTGTTTGAACAGGAAGTGTTGAGATGACGCGCAGGCAGAACAGGGCGTTCACGTTGGTGGTCTTTTTTCTGACGCTGATCAGCGCGGGGTGGCCGGCTGGGGCTCAGGAGAATCCATCAACGTCAGAAAAGGGGCCGAAGATGTCATTTGCGATTGCGATTCACGGGGGTGCCGGCCGAACATCGGAAGACAACGATCGGCTGGACGAACATCGACGCGTGCTGGAGGAAGCTCTGCAGGCAGGAATCGATCGCCTGAGTCGCGGCGAGACCAGTCTGGACGTTGTCGAAGCCGTCGTGCGGATTCTGGAAGATTCGGATTCCTTCAATGCCGGCCGAGGCGCGGTGTTCAACGCGGAAGGCAAACACGAACTGGATGCATCCATCATGGACGGACGAACTCGCGCGGCGGGAGCGGTTGGGGGAGTTCGAACCGTGCGAAACCCCATTTCACTGGCTCGGCTGGTCATGACGGAAACTCGACACGTGCTGCTGGTAACTGACGGAGCCGAACAGTTTGCGGATGCGATGCAGCAGGCACACAACGTGGAACGCGTTCCCAACGACTGGTTTTCGACTCCACGACGGCGACAGGAGTGGGAACGACTTCGAAAAACAAACGCGGGAAATGCACCTTTGCCGGACAGTCAGCGAATCGGAACGGTCGGCTGCGTGGCTCTGGACCAGCATGGAAACCTTGCCGCGGCCACATCCACCGGCGGCCTGACGAACAAGCGGTTTGGTCGCATCGGCGATTCTCCCGTAATCGGCGCGGGAACGTTTGCCGACAACGAAACCTGTGCGGTTTCGTGCACCGGGATTGGCGAAGACTACATTCGCAATTCGGTGGCTTATGACGTTTCGGCTCGCATAGCCTACGGACAGGCGACGGTTGAAGACGCCGTCCGACAGATCCTGACCGGGGAAACTCACAAAGTGCGTGGCGGGATCATTGCGGTCGATCGAACCGGCCGCATCACCATGCAGTTCAACACACAAGGCATGGCCCGTGCGGCGGCGGATTCCAGCGGACGACGAGAAATCCACGTCGCGGAGTAAGCACCTCCATGCAGAAAACCGCGAGTCCGGCGTAGGCTGGACTCGCGGGTTTTGTTGACGATGACAGGTTTTCTGTACGGCTGGGCGACCGACGCTGATTAATGCGACGGCGACAGCAGTCCTTCGTGGATCTTTCGGAGTTCGTCGGCGGAAATCTTGATCACCCTGCGGTCATAAGTCATCAGGCCATTGATTTCGCCTTCCACGTCGGTCGTCTGAGTATAAACGCCGGACGCGATGCCCTGCGTTTTCAGTTCCTTCAGCAGACGGATGGATTCTCGATAGCGGTCTTTGTATTCGTCGACTGTTTTGGGCAGACCACCATAACCCCAGTTGCGCGGGCTGTTATCAAACAGGTGTCCTTCGATGGGCCAGCCGTGGCCGC
>JAGQPY010000669.1 GCA_020426485.1 Planctomycetaceae bacterium | reverse complement strand
GGCCGTTCGGACTGCGGCAGATGGTTCGCAACGGCATGAATACTGTGCTGATGCGAGACCTGACTGACACCATGTACAACCCGGCGAGATGGCCGTATGTCAGCCATTTCACCGGCACTGATCTGATCGTTTCACATATCGAAAAGTACGTGTGTCCCACCATCACCAGCGATCAGATTCTTGGAGGTCAGCCGCTTCGATTTTCGAAAGACGCGCGGCCTCATCTGGTGATGCTGATTGCTGAAGACGAATACCGGACCGAAGAAACTCTGCCTCCCTTCGCGGTTGATGAACTGGGCCGAGACTTTCGCGTCACGATGGTTTTCGGCAGTGATCAGGAACGCCATCGACTGCCCGGCATTCAGGCGGTTCGTGATGCCGACATCCTGCTGGTCAGCATGCGACGACGCGTTCTGCCTCCTGCGGATCTGCAATGGGTGCGAGACTTTGTTGCGGCCGGAAAGCCGGTGGTCGGTATTCGCACGGCCAGTCATGCGTTTTCTCTGCGAAATCAACAGCCGCCGGAAGGGCTTGCTGACTGGCCCGAATTCGATGCCGATGTCTTTGGCGGAAACTACCACGGCCATCACGCGAACGGGCTCTCGTCACAGGTTTCCCTGCTGCCGGACACGGGCGTTCCGGATCTGAATGCGATACCGCAGAAGGTTTTTGCTCAGGGTGGCTCGCTGTACCAGACATCGCCTCTGAAAGAGGGTACGACGGTGCTGGCAACCGGTGAAATCGAGGGACAGCCTGTCGAACCCGTTGCGTGGACGTTTCTGCGAAAAGACGGCGGTCGATCGTTCTACACGTCGCTGGGACACGTCGGCGACTTTGCACACCCATCGTTTCGCCAACTGCTCTACCAGGGCATCTGCTGGGCGGCCAACATTCCACCGTCCTCGAAGCCAGACACCGCGGGTCAGCACTGGCTGACAACAACCGTGCCGGAATCACAGATCCCTGCGGAATCGGCGGCCAGTCCATCAACA
Source organism: Planctomycetaceae bacterium (assembly GCA_020426485.1). Lineage (GTDB taxonomy): Bacteria > Planctomycetota > Planctomycetia > Planctomycetales > Planctomycetaceae > JAGQPY01. Next base: position 1,510 of record JAGQPY010000669.1, on the reverse strand, counting down.
CCGACATGGTATCGATGTGCGGTTCGGCTGCCTCAGGACTGGCTTCAGGAAGGTTCAAAGGTTCGGCTTTTCGTTGAATCCAACGCGCCGCTGGACGTGTGGGTGAACGGTGCTCGGTGTTCGCCGGAGGCAGTGAGTTCGAACGGCGGCGTGTTGTTTGAACTGCCGTCGAATGCACTTCAGGCCGGCGAAGCGAATCTGATCGTGTGCCGTGCCGAGCAGTCTTCTGCGAAAGATTTTTTCCGAAAGGCTCCGCTCCTGCAGGTTGTTGACACAAAGGATGTCACTGTCCACCGCATGTTACTGGAAGGTCGGTGGCAGTATCGACACGGTGGTGATGAATCGCTGGCCGGCATGCCGTTGCCGGCCAAGTTTGGTGCATCAGCAGACGTTGTGTTTCGTTCACCCGAACCGCTGTGGACGGTGAGGCCAGCCTCCGTGGCCGGGCTGTTTACGGCAGGAATTGAAGGACCGGCCTGCGATGCGGCAGGCAATGTTTACGCGGTGAACTTTCTGAAGCAGGGAACGATTGGACGCGTCAGTCCTCAGGGTTCATCGGAGATCTTTGTGACTCTGCCGGAAGGCAGCACAGGCAACGGAATTCGCTTTGACAGTCAGGGCAGTTTTCTGGTGGCCGACTATACGGGGCATAATGTCCTGCGTGTGGATCCGGCAACTGGAAAGATTTCCGTCCTGGCACACAATGACCAGATGAGTCAGCCAAACGATCTGGCGATTTCTCCGGACGGGACGATCTTTGCCAGTGATCCTGACTGGAAAAACGGATCGGGCCGCATCTGGCGCATTGATGCGGACGGCAGTACCCATTGTCTGATCGATGACATGGGCACCACCAATGGCATTGAAGTCAGTCCCGACGGTCAGCAACTGTACGTGAACGAGTCGGTTCAGCGAAACGTCTGGGCGTTTGACATCACCGCCGACAAAGAACTGCAGAACAAGCGGTTGATTCGCGAATTCCCGGACTTTGGGTTCGACGGTATGCGGTGCGACGTTGACGGAAACCTGTACATCACACGCCACGGCAAAGGCACGGTCATTAAAATGACACCGGCGGGAGACATTCTTCGCGAGATCCCGCTGCCCGGAACAAAGCCGTCCAATCTGTGCTTCGGTGGTCCCGATGGATGCACGGTCTACGTCACCGAAGTCGATGGTCGGCAGCTGCTCAGCTTTCGAGTCGATCGGCCAGGTCGATCATTCGGCAGGCAATGAGCAAACGAACAGAAACTTCGCCGCTGAACGGCGTCCGCTCCTCAAGCGGCCGGAATTGACAGCCGTGGCACACCGAGATGCCGATGCCGGAACTTCGGCTGCGTTCATCCGAATGACGCACGACTGTGTTCGGTGAACACAGCCTCACAGACAGCGTTGTCAGCCACTCATGCAGGGCCGATCGTCCGCAATTCACGGCGTTCGCGAACGATAAAAAATCTGTCGTGCACGGTTCCTGCAGAGCTTGTACATTGCGTTAAGCGGCGCGCGCCGT
>JAGQPY010000668.1 GCA_020426485.1 Planctomycetaceae bacterium | reverse complement strand
TTGTTCGATCCACCATCTGCGCAGCGGCAAACGGGCCGCCGGAAAATGCGGTCAGCAGCAGCAGCAGAATGTTGTTCTTCGCGGACATCTACTTCTCAGTCTGCGGCTTTCCGCCCTCGATGAATCTGCGAGACATGATCATACGTCAGTTCCCGTCCGTCGAAGCCACTTCCGTAATTCGCACGGCAAATCGTTCATTGATCACCACAACTTCTCCGGATGCGATGCGAACACCCTGAGCCATAATGCTGACGGGTTCGCTGAGTTCCCGATCCAGTTCGACCACAGAACCTTCGCCGAGTTGCAGCATCTCACCAATGGTCATCGTGACTCTGCCGATTTCCACGGAGATCTCCACCTGCACATCCGCAAATCGATCCAGCGGCGCTCGTGCCCCCGTCCGACGTGCGCGCGCTTCGGGAAACTCGGCCGGGTGAACTTCTGCCGATTCGTCCGCCGGGGCCTGCACCTGCGAAGCCGCATCAAAGGACTCGGCCGCCCTATCCTGCTCCGCACTGGCTGTGTCTTCCACCTGTTGATTCATGTTCGCCTCCTGCGATCACCACTCCGCCCGCGATCGTTGTTCTGCCGGTCAGGTCTTCTTTGCTGCTTTGGACTGTTTTCGTGATGCAATGATCTGAAAGCCCTGGCGAGTTCCCAGACGACAGGGATGTCCCAGCCAGTGCAGACGACCGTCGATGGTCACTTCCAGCGGCTGGTTGACGCCCTGATCGAGTGCCAGATAATCGCCCGTCTTCAAACCGTTCAGATCTGCCAGAGACATTCGAGTTCCGCCCAGCTGAACCACCATGGTGATGGGCAACTGTTCTGCCAGAACTCGAATCTGCGGCGCGGCCTGAGTCGGACCGTCGTCGCCTGAATTCGAAATTCCGATCGTCGTCAAACCGGCCTGAGGCATCAGCCACACGCCTTCTTCCGGCCCCAGATGTGTTTCAAAACTGACGAACGTCCGCACCATCACTTCGTCCGGCGGAAACAATCGACTGCGCATGGGGCGAGCAATCACGCATTCGAGTTCGCATTCCAGTGGCTCCACTTCCGGCCATGCCTGACTGATGGCTCGCGTGATTTCGCCGCACAGAAGTTCCACCATGGATGTTTCCACGGTCGTCAGATCACGAACTTCCGGCCACTCTTCGCAGGGCGTGCCCAGCATGTCGCTGACCAGAGCCTGCACAAGTCGGGACGGAAACGCGAACAGGCTGCCGAACGAACGAGGCCCGATCTGCAGCCGAGCGGCATAACCCGGATCCTGCAGCTGATTGACCGCTCGAATGGCCGTGGACGAATCTGTCTTTCGCAGAGAAACGGTCAGATCACTGCCCAGCAACGCTCGCCAGTTTTCCTGCAACAGCGAGCACACCGTCTTCTGCCAGGCTTCCAGCGCGCGGTTCGCTTCGCTCGCCAGACGGCGAGGTTCGGCGAAGATGCTTCTGGATGTGGCGTCCGAATTCGTCATTGCACGTTGTATTCATCAAACAGCACGTCGTAGATTCGATCAAAGCCATCCGGAAACAGCACCGTGTTGAACTGATCACGAATCTCGCGACGCAGGCGGTTTTGCCCCGCAGCTCCACGAATTTCTTCCAGATCCTTGTCCGAAATCTGATTCAGCAGCCAGTTCTTCAGGACAGCTTTCTTTTCTTCCATCTTCGTCGTGATTTCCAGTTCGTCTTCTTTGGCTACCTGCAAAGCCACCGCCACGCGCAGGTAGCGAGTCAACTGGCCTTCATCCAGATTCACGACAACGGCATCAAAGGGAATGAAGGCCGTATCTTCCGGCTTCGGAAGTTCAAACGCGGGCTCCTTCACCACCTCCGGAGGCGGCTCCGCAGTGACAGGCATCAGGAACGGAATGGCCACACCGATTCCGCCACACACCAGCGTAATGGCGATCCACGGAATGATTCCGCCTTTCCCGCCATCGCTCTGTTCTTCTTCTGGTTTTGGTTCGTCTGCCATCTCTGTCTAACCATCACCCAAACATGCTCGTGAGAGCGAACTGTTCGACCGAGTTCCACCTCTCCGGATCAGTCGATCACCGAAACGTCCCGTCGCCCGACCATCGAGACGTCAGATACATCAACGAAAGTGCCGGGGACGCTCCTGATCATCGAACGCTGCGCCGGTTCGTGAACCAAAGATCGCCACGAAAATTGGAGGACTTCGGAGCATCCATCGACCTGCCGCAGGTCCGTTCGTGACGATTAGGACGATCAGGCGAATTGTTCCGGCTCGACAATGCTTCACCGCTGCAGCAGAAACTCCCGAACTGCAGAAGTTTTCCCATGACCTGAGGGAAAACACTCAACTGAAGTCGCTCTCAGCTGAGAACCGCTGACTCAAACAGCATTGGCGGCCTTAAAGGCAAGGCTGTGAAGCTTTTCTGCAGCCGGATTCGAGAGTTCGGAGAACATCTGACACTTCTCGCTGATCGCCACCGACCTTGCGTCGGTGGAATCACGACTGCTCGGCTAAAAG
>JAGQPY010000667.1 GCA_020426485.1 Planctomycetaceae bacterium | reverse complement strand
TTTTCGTTTGTGCCGGACGGGATTGCCGTCCGTCCCCCAAGAGCATCGGCCTTGACCGGTTGGCGTGGAGAGCGTGTTGACGTTGACCGTCACAAGCGCCGGGATTCTTCCGTTGGGCGCTGCGACCAGGGGACACTGTAGGTCCGGCTGTGCCGGACGGGATTGCTGTCGCCTACGGCACTCGTTCGGGTTTGGCAGGTTTGGTGCCCATGGTTGCGGGAAAGCGAAAGACGTCGCCCTGAAGATTTGAAAAATACAGTCGAGATTCCGAAGGCTGTCGTCCGTGCCCGTCGGCCCAGATGGCGATGAAGTCCGGGTGAGCATTCAGGGGTCGTCGGACATACGTGTGATTCATGGGGCTGTCGTGCGTCATTTGTTTCATCTGGCGCCAGGTCGCGCCCTGATCTCGACTCTGCCACATTTCGACCTCTCCGCCGGGATTGTAGGGTTGAGGCCCAACACCGGTCGGCCCAATGACACGCCAGTCATCTTCCGACTGCAGCCAGAGTTCTCCCATGTCATAGTTGTTGTCTGACGTAGTGATCGTCGAAGTCGTCCATGACGTTCCCGTCCAGCGACTGAGCGTCCAGGTGCGCGGATCATTCTTCGGCCCGGATTCATAGCCTCCACTGGTGATGTACAGCAGCAGAGGACGATCCTGAGAATCAAACCGAAGGTCCTTCAGGTAAACGTTTCGACCTTCCGCGGCATAATCATGAACCAGCGATTCACCGGCCACGTTCGTGATCGGCAGCGTCAGAGACTGGCCGTCGACAGTGGTCCATGACCTGCCGTTGTCAGACGTTTCGACGTAGTACAAATTCGTCCGCCAGTTCAGGCCCTTTCCTTTGGGATGGTAGTTGAACATGGAGCCGAGCTTCGATGTTCCAATCCCCGTCACCTGATAGTGGCCTTCGTCGATGGCCGCGATTCGTTGCCATTCGCTCCACCTGCGTCCATCGGTACTGTTCATGAAACAGATGGTTCGGGCTGCCGGGAAGTTGTAGCGAGTAAAAAACACCTGAAAACCATGTTGTGGCGAATGCCACGCCTGCAGGTAAGAGAAATTCGTCATCGGAACCTGTTGATCGCCGTCAGCTCGTGTGGCGTCGATCAATTCGAACTGATCAATGTCAAAGGGGCGAACACTGCGGTGAATGTAAGACGGTCGAGACCGTCCGTGAGACGTTGAGAAGATCCAGATGTGGCCGTCATCATCCACGCTGATCACGGGGTTGTCGTGAGCATCGTCGGTTTTCTTGTCCAGCAGGATCGTCGGTTGCGGAACCGTTCCCGTGGCGTGATCAAAGTACGACACCATGTGCAGCAGTTTTCGGCTGTCGGCTTTCGTCGCACCTCCGTAACAGAAGAACGTTTTGTTGACGGTTCCGCAGTAAATGGCAAACGGCTTGTGCTTGGCGCAGTAGGTTCCCATGCCGCCGCTGTACTTGTAAACGTACTCATCATTGGACGGCTGGTTCATGTACCAGATACCTCGATAGCCGTCCGCTTTCTGATTCAGCGTTACGACTTCGTCCGCCTGACATCGCGCTGAGAGTGTCAGCAGCAGAATCAGAGGCAGCCATGGGCACGCCGGTTGCCGCTGTGAACGGATTATCGCCATCTGGAACATCCGGAATTCTCCAAACGAACAATGTTGGTCGCGTTTACTCAATTCAGGCTTTGCCGCTCACCATACTTTGCGACCACCATATTTGCGACCGTCGTCATCCATGTTCAGGATGCCCTGATTTCTTTGAGGAGAAACTTTGGCTGAACGGTTGTTGACCGTACAATGAATGAAAGAGCTGCGTGAGACGTGCCTGGTCTTTTCGTTGCTCAAAAATCCTACCGTTTTGCCCCGCCGTTTCTCCACGCCTTCATTTCTGATTCGAATCGATGAAGAATCATTTGCTGCTTTTGATCGTCCCGTTCGTAGCCCTCGCGAAGGGGGCTTCGGCTGCTGAGCCCTTGTCATTCAATCGGGATATTCGACCGATTCTGTCGGAGTATTGTTTTGCCTGCCACGGTCCTGATGAAAACCACCGGGAGGCCGAACTGCGGCTGGATGATCGCGACGTGTCCGTCGAACGAGGCGCGCTGGTTCCGGGGATGCCGGAAGAAAGTGCGCTGGTCGAACGCATTGACAGCAGCGATCCCGATCTGATCATGCCACCGCCGGAGGCCGGCAAGCAACTGTCACCGCAGCAGCGCGAAATGCTGATCGAGTGGATTCGGCAGGGGGCGCAGTATCAGAAGCACTGGTCGTTCGAGCCGGTTCCGAAATCCGTGAGCATCCCGGCAGTCAATGAACAGAGCCGATCATGGGTTCGCAATGAGATTGATCTGTTTGTTGCGGCCGAACACCACCACCGCAGTCTCAAGCCATCGCCGGAGGCGGACAAAGGCACGTGGCTGCGTCGAGTCACCTTTGATCTGACGGGGCTGCCGCCGAGTCTCGGCGAACTGAGCGACTTTCAAAACGACAACTCGGCAGACGCCTTTGAGAAGGTTGTG
>JAGQPY010000666.1 GCA_020426485.1 Planctomycetaceae bacterium | reverse complement strand
CAACAAGCAGGCCAGCGACGCCCATCGGAATTCATGTCCGATGGGCGTCGCCATTTGTAAGTCCGAAGAACAACGTCAACCCGCTGTCACCAGAAGAGCCTCACACGCAGAGTTCCCCCGGCCTTTGTCGGTCGATCTGCAGCTGTCGGTCGATCTGCAGCTGTCGGTCGATCTACAGCCACAGTTGCAGAAGTCGTGCGGCGAAGGCGTGGCGAGGAATCGGCAGAGGTGATCGCAGCAAACTTGCCTTCGCCAGATGCGGACGCAAAACGGTGTTCTCCAGTTCGTGTGCGAATTCGCGGCCGAAGACTACCAGTCCCAGTTCTCGATTGTTGCGCAGACTCAGGTCGTCGAAGTTTCCTGAACCAATGTACGACCACTGATGGTCCACGCACATCGTCTTCAGGTGAGTCATCCCGGGAGCAAGATGAACGCAGACACCTCCGCGCAGCAGGCGATTGGCGGTCTGGAACATGGCGAGGTTGACGATTTCAATGTTGCCTCGCAGGGTGATCAGCACATGAACGTCAACACCTCGACGTCGAGCGGCAATCAGTTTTTCCACCAGCAGGCTGTCCGTGAAGTAGCAGTTCTCGATCACGATGCGAGACTTCGCCGTGTCCGCCGCATTGTAGATCGCGTTTCGCATCGACCGATCTGCAACATCGGTTGCGACGACCGTGATGTGCTGAGCGCCGCTTTTTGTACAGCCGGTTTCCTGTGTCAGGTCGGATGCCAATCCTCCAGTCTCAGTCCAGCGACGATTGAACAGACATCGTAGCTGTGCAACAACAGGGCCTTCGCAAAGACAGGAGATGTTGTCCCACGCTGTTCGAGCCTGATGAGTAAAGATCATTCCGCCGGTCCATGCATATTGACCGTCGATCAACACCAGTTTTCGATGATCAAAGCGTGCCATTGCTCCTCGTGGCTGGATGATTTCAACTCCTGGAGTCGCCGCGAGACTGTCGATGAACGAACGACCCGCAGCGGCCGAGGGATTGTGCAGGAGAAAGGAAAGGCGATCGATGATCACACGGACGCGAACGCCTCGCATGGCCGCCTCCTGAAGTGTTCGGGCGACTTGTCGTCCTGTGGGATCGTCTTCCCATGCGTAGATGAGAACATCGACCTGAACCATCGCGGAATCGATGTGGCACAGCAGCGCAGAAATCGATGATTCACTATCGGGCAACAGCGTCACGCTTCCCGATGTGTGAATGCCGGGCGTATTGAGATATCCACGCCGCGCGTGAACGCTGAATGCATCTGCAACAGCGGGCAGCGCCCTGTAGAAGAGTGACTTCCCCTGCCCTGAAATTCGCTCCGTACTGCGACCGATAGTCCGAGCTGCGGTTGTCAGTGGCTGTCGCAGGAGTTCTGCGCCGGACGCCGTCAGAATCTCACGGGCAATTGTGCAGCGCTGGCGAAAGGTGGCTTCCGGCATTCGAATGTTCGAATCATTCGCCAGTGGAGATGCGTTTTGCGGCAGCGGGCGAAAGGTGTGGGGCCGCGTTCGTCCGGAATACCAATTGTCATCCGACCACGCTTCGCTCGATGCGGCAAGCAGGATCGTTGCAATGATGACAGACCGAACAAACATCAGAAGCCGATTCTTTTCCGCGGAACGTGTACATACCCTGAATGAACTGATCGTTCAGTCATGTTCGCGGGCATGAACGGTTTTCCGGCGGGAACCGTGGTTTTTTGCGAGCCAATCGGCAAAAGCTGCCGGATACAACGATTTCGTCGTCCACGATTCCTGAATGGCGGGTCGCGTTCAATTGGGCAGTGACGAGTCCGTGCGGCGGGACTGCGCCGGACGATGCCTGGCAGGGGCTTGCCAGAGGCCGTGAAGCATTTTGGACTGTTTCACCCGCTGTCGCAGGCGAGGCCCCGCCAATCACCACCGCCTCGTGTTTAACGAACTCCGTTCCGCGGGTTCAAAAGTTCGTCACGGCGTTGGGCTTCACCGCTGCCAGAGTCCGACTCTGTCAGATCCTCGCACCGTGCATGCATCTTTGCAGAACGACCAGACAGGAGTCTTTCCGAACGGTCGCTCAGATAGGCTGCAGAGCCCTGCCTCGTTAGAGTCTGACGCCGTCAGATCTGTGCCCGATGCGTGCATCTTTGTTCAAGCGACCATCGGGAGCGTCTCGGCGCTTGGAACCTGCCACCTCAAACCGCAATCCACGCCCGCGGGTCAAGGGCGAGGGAAGTGAAATCAATTACTGGCAGTTATCAGGCACCACTCGATAGTTGTAATCGGTGAGCGGTTCGGGGTATTCGACCTGAACGTTCGCGGCTTGTTTTTGTTGGCGTTTTGTGGCGGGAGTAAACGTGTTCTTCATCACGTGAGCGCTTGTCTGCAGGCCGGTCGATGTGCGGGCCGTGTTTTCGATGGCGTTTGCCATCTGCCTGACGTCCGTAAACAGGCGACCGCTGTAGGCCTGTTCGACCCAGGGGAAGACTCGTCGCTCGATTGGGTTGTACTTCGAACAGTACACCGGCAGGTGAGCCACC
>JAGQPY010000665.1 GCA_020426485.1 Planctomycetaceae bacterium | reverse complement strand
AGAATCTCAATTCCAAACTGCAATTGGGGGGAATCGGATGTGAAGCCAAGGGCTGGTCCGATATCAGTGAAATGGCCAGTCACCAGCAGGCCGCCTTTGTTGGATTCTGCGATGTCGACCTGTCTCGAACGGAACGTGTCCGAAAGCTTAATCCGGACGCGCCGGTGGAACAGGATTTTCGGGAGCTGCTTTCGAAACTTGGTGACAAAGTGGACGCACTGACCGTTTCGACGCCCGACCACATGCACGCGTTCATTGGATTGGAATGCATGCGACAGGGAAAGCACGTGTATTGCCAGAAGCCGCTGACTCACAACGTCTGGGAAGCTCGCCAGATGGCTCTGCAGGCGAAAAAGTCCGGCGTGATCACTCGGCTTGGTAATCAGATTCATTCCCACAAGTTTTATCGGACGGCCGTCCGGACAATTCAGTCCGGGGCGATCGGAAAGGTCAGGCAGGTTCACAGCTGGTGTGCAGCGACGGGGCATGGAAAATCTTTTCACATCAGCCGTCCTGTCAATCCTGTGGAACCGCCGTCTTCGCTGAACTGGGATCTGTGGGTTGGAGTCGCCCCGATGCGGCCATACGGCGACTGGAAGGTTTATCATCCATGGGGCTGGCGTGACTGGCAGGACTTCGGCAACGGCGCGCTGGGGGACTTTGGCTGTCACATTCTGGATCCGGTCTTCACGGCTCTGAAGATCAACAAAGCGCCATTGAACTTCGCGGCGGACCACACGGGTATTAATACGGAAGTCTGGCCGGCTCAGACGACCGTTGAATACACCTTTCCCGGTACGGAATACACCGCTGGCGATCAGCTTTCCATCACATGGTACGATGGCGGTCGGTTGCCGTCGATCGGGAAGTCTCACCTGCCGGCGAACACGGCGCTTCCGCGCAGCGGTTCGCTGTTCATCGGCGAAAAAGGAAGTCTGGTGCTGCCGCACGTGGGGGCACTGCAGCTTTATCCGGAAGCTCCGGTTGAACAGGCTGATGATCAAAACCACTACCACGGCTGGATCGATGGCTGCCTGTCCGGAAAGCAGCCCAGTGATGGTTTCGACTACGGCGGGCCGCTGACGGAAGCCGTGCTGCTGGGCAACATTGCCGTTCGATATCGCGGGACGAAACTGGAATGGGATGCGGATGCCATGAAGATCACCAATCATGAAGAAGCCAATAAGTGGCTGCGACGCGAGTATCGTGACGGCTGGGATATCGCGCCTGTGGCGTGAGTCGCCTCCGATGGAGCTGAAGGTTTGGCACATCGTGATGCTTGTCTTATTGAATGCGTCATGTTTCTTCCGGAGTAAATCATGGCACTGTTCCTGAAGATCGTCGCCGCGTTCTTCGTCGCCATCTGTATCTTTGTCGTTGCGCTGATCTGGTTTGTCAAAGTGAAGCTGCGTTCTTTCGCCGGCGATCTGATGAAACAGGTGATGGCAGCTGCGACGCCAACGGTTCCTCCGTTTCGAATGAAGATTCGCCCGGTTGATTCCGAGGACATTGAGTGGAGCAACGAGACGGAACTGAACCGTCTGTCCGAGGAATTTGAAGCGGCAGGATTTGAGCAGATTTCGGACTACCAAACCGACGACGCTCCTGTGGCGCTGAGAGCGTTCTATCATCCGGAACAGAACAGCTACGGAGTCATTTACGAACATCCGGCGGCCGGATACTGGTGCGACGTCACTCGCAGGTATACCGACGATTCTTCGTGGACAATCACGTCCACCAAAGAACACGGCATGGATTCTCCGCCCTCCAGTCGGGTTGTGTTTATGCCTCAGGAACCGATTGCCGTTCTCTTCGAAAAGCTGCTTGAAGTTTCACCTGTGAACAACATCGAGCCGTGCACTGCGGAAGGGTTTCAGAAGCGGTTTGAGACCGGCTACGCGAAAGAGATGAACTGGCAGATTGACCGGGGCGGACCGACGGAACAGGAGATCCGTCGCATTGCGGAAATCAACGGTCAGGAATGTGATCAGCAGATGGTGGACACGATTCAGGAGCAATGGAAGTCCGCCATTGCAGACTTCCTTTCCGAACGTGTGATTCAGATGTGGAAAAAGGAGAATCCGGATTCGGACGACGAACGCGCCGGCATTCAGCACCGAATCACGGTGGTCCACAATCGGTCGACTTCCCAACAACTGATGAATGCTGTCTTTCCCGACTTTTGCATGGAAGACCTGGATGAGCTGGACGCAGACGACTTTGATCTGGACGATCCGGACGACAGGCAGGAATTTGAACAACTGGAACGTCAGAAAGCTCTGATGCAGGAACTGAAGATGGATCTTCGAGCAGGTTCGGTACGAAGTGCGTTTGAAAAGCTGCTCACGTCGGCGGGCGTAGCGGACCAATGGAAGAAACTGGGCGAAGTCGCACGTCCCATCAATTCGGACCTGTGGCTGCAGCCGGAATTCATCGACGATGATGACGATGAAGATTCTGAAGATGATGAATTCGAAGACGATCTGGACCTGGACGACGAATAAACCTAACAAGGGCTGAGCCCT
>JAGQPY010000664.1 GCA_020426485.1 Planctomycetaceae bacterium | reverse complement strand
AAGAGATTCTGATCGTTTAACCCGTTGCCGCAGGCGAGGCCCGTGCTGGCGGCGATCAACCTCGGCTGCGGCATCGGGTTAAACAGGTCATTCTCCTGGTCGGAGAAAAAACTGACGCAACAGCACGATCCGCTAACCAACGTCTGCGATCTCTTCAGTTCACCGCCTTTTCGGCGTTGGGCCGTGCCCTTGTCAGAATTTTCGCAGGCTGGTTTTTGAGCCCAGGCTTTGCTGATCCTGGATCTGCATGTCGGTGATTTTCCAGAGGCCGTCGCGAGGTTCGACACTGAAGGTGGCGGAAAACTGATTCTGTCGTTCGTGGATGTGTCCCCAGTGTTCGACCGTTCCGCTGACAACCCACTGACTGCGATACTGAAAACCCGGCCAGGGTGGCTGTCCATTGATCACCGGCACTTGTTGACCGTCACCGAATTCGAGTGAACGGACTCGAGCCACCGCGCCGCCCTGTTCTCGCATCTGAAGGCCCTGTCGCAGCTGAAGATACAGGTTCTCCAGCAGAGACCCATCGACGCACTGTTCCAGAGCATCATAAATCCGGTCTTCGGTCCCAAATTCCAGTGCGTCATAGGCGTTATGAAGCAATTCCTGAAAGACCTGATCGGAATGAGCGATCGGCGGCAGCGATCGAAATGGATTTTCGAGCCGTACCCGGAAGAACGGGGCAACCACCACCGAGACCAGGAACATCAGCAGAAGGACGCGTCGTTTTTGTCGGCCGAAGACCAGCAAAGTCAGCAGGCTCAGACCGATTATGGCCGCCGACAAAACGGGAATCGTCAGCATGGGGCGTTCAGGAATTCTCGCAACCACGGGACGAGCAGGCGGCCGCAGTTGATCCGGCCGCACTTCCCAGCGAACGATGTTGTCGGCTTCTTCATTGAACCGTGAAAATTCAAACCGTTGCGGTTCATCCGTTCCCACGCCGATGAACATGACGGAATGAATCTTTCGTATGGCGGAATTGAAAGTGTTCCACTGCAGAGTTGTGGACTCCACCCTGTCGAACGGAGCGTGGTAGGTCATGATGATTCCAACGCGGCCGTTGGCCAGGCTGATCCGCCGTTCTTTGGCTTGTTGAGCAAAATCTTTCAGATCCAGACCGTAGAAATCAATCCGAGTAAAATCGGGAGCAATGGTCGTCCCGTTGATGGTGACAGGATTGGCATCTTTCAGCCAGTTGATGATCAGGCTTCGGACGGACTCCTGTTCGTTGATATCCACGAAGGCCGGGTCGGAGTGGACGATGGGCAGAAACGTCTTCAGGCTGGCTAAAGGAATCAGTATTTCGTGGCGGACTTCCGCGGGTTCGATGTAGATGAATGAGTACACGCTGCTGTAACTGGTGATTCCCAGCGTGGCTTCACGCTGTTTTTCCAGCCATGCTTTCCATTGTTCGTCGGATGCATCATCGCCCAGAGTTTCACCGCTCCAGTCGAACCGAATCGTTTGAGCCTCCCCGGGTTTCAGTGACTCCGAATACGTCAGCTCTGTCCCTGCCTGATGCAGAGTCATCTTCATTTCAGACGGGAAGATGAAATTTTCATCACTGATGTCCTGCTGAACCGTCAGGAATTCCGGCGGCTCGGCAAAGGGAAACTCCAGTTCATACACCGCCGAATGGAGCATCAGTTCATCAACCGGAATTCCGTCCGGCGGGATCTCAAACGGCTGAACGTCTGTGACCGATCCCGGAAAGGCTTCCCCTGCTGCATCCCGCAGAGTGACCTTGTCCAGCAGGAACTGACGGTGCAGCTGAAGACCTTCCCTGAGCTGGTCAGCCGAAAGCCGTTCTTCAGCATCCGGCTCCAGATTGTGAAACAGAAACAGATCTTCCGCGAACAGCTGAATGCGAACTCGCGCCGACGTGCGCGTTACATAGATCTGAGCTTCCGTGACAGAGATCGGATGGCCGGCATCCACTGGAGACGTGAACACCGCAGTCGTCAGCACGATGAGCCACAGAACACGAAACACCGACGGGCAACGCTGTGAAGCATTTCTGTAGCCGGATTCGTGAGAATTCGGAGAACATCGCGGTGATCTCAGAAGTCTCACGACTTCTGCTACCAATGTGATCTCCATGAAAAAATGCTTCACAGCGTTGACCGACGGGGCTCGGCAGATTGGCGTTATGTTTTGCAGCGATGTGCCGATGGCGGGAATGAGACCGACCGTAGACTGCCCGCGGCCCGCCGCAGAATCGGCGATCAGGCGGGTAAGCAGGAATCTCAGAAAGGATATCAGAACTGTGATCATCGGGAACAATCCGGTCGACAGCCGATGCCGTTATGTCGAAAGCCCTGCGCGGGACAGAAAGTGTTCCATCAATCGGTGGCCTTCCGGAAAGGCGATGTCGGAAGCTGCGGCCGCCACTTCATCGTACGTTGCCGGTGCGTTGACGGCGACACCTGTGCCGCACATGGCAAACGGACAGTCACCGTGACTGTGCGTCTTTGTCCGCAGAAACGTGGGGTGATCGGGGCAGATCAGGAGTCGGTAATCGCCCTGCTT
>JAGQPY010000663.1 GCA_020426485.1 Planctomycetaceae bacterium | reverse complement strand
TGAAACGATTGATTTTCCCTGCCCGGAAAAAACTGAGACAACAGCACGATCTGTTTCGACCGCCAGCGTTTTTTCAGCTCAAATCTCCTCACGGCGTTGGATAGCCCCGTTTTTCAGATCGCCTCAGTCCCGAACACGGGTTTCGCCACGCCGTCACGATTTCACCGACGCAGGTTCGTTCACGATGAGCGAGACGTGTCAAAAACATCAACATTTTTGACATCGCTCTGAGTGAGTCTGGAGGGCTGTCCCGTCGAAATCGACTGGCGGACCAACGGCCGGACGATTGACGTTGTTGCGAAGATCTGACGAAATATGCCAGCCGAGTCTCAGCGTCTTCTCGGTTCGCTGTGGAGTGTGTCGCTCCCGAACGATCCTTCAACGTAGTTTTCCGGAGTAGTCATCGACGTGAATTCACACCCGTTCATTTTCAGTCTGTTCAGCGTGATTATTCTGACGACCGGTGCTGCTGCCGAAACGCGTGATCTGATCATCGTGGCCGGTCAGTCGAACTCCGTGGGTTTTGATGCGGTGCCTTCCGAACTGCCCGCCGCCGATGTTGATCGTGAGGTGATGTTCTGGTTTCGCACCGGCGATCCGCCACCCGATCAATACGACACCACCAGTGCTGGTGAATGGACGACATTGAAGCCTCAGCCGAAGGGGCGTCCCTTCACACCGCCTGCTGATTCCACAGAAAAGCCGCCGGCTCGGCAGTATGGCAATTTTCGATCGGCGGATGGAGGCTTCGGTCCCGAAATCGGTGTGGCTCGGGAACTGCTTTCCAGACAGGATCAACCGCTGGCCATTGTGAAGGCTGCATTCAGCGGAACCGGGCTGCGGATGGACTGGAATCCCGAAGATCCCGGCGACGGCGGCTCGTGCTATCGAGCCCTGATTCAGGAAACTCAATCGGCGATTGCGGCGGCCAAAGAAAAGCAGATCGAACTCCACCCCCGCGCTCTGGTCTGGGTTCAGGGCGAATCGGACTGCAATCTGAAGGATTCGCTCACGTACGAACAAAACATGAACCGGATGCTGGCGGCCCTGCGAAAAGACCTGAAGGCTCCTCGGCTGACGGCGTTACTGGGCTTCAATACGCGCTTTGGCAACGGCAATAATCCTCATATCGGAACCGTCGTGGCCGCTCAGAAAGCCGTCGCGGACTCAGACCCGTTTTGCAGCTACGTCGACACATCCGGCGCGGAGACTCTGCCGCCGTCTCACACTCACTTTACGGCCGCCGGAACGCTGGACATCGGCCGTCGATACGCCACGGCTCTGCTGCAGTCCGAAGCAGCGCCGGCCGCTTCAAAGCCAGCGGCACGTCCGGCGGACGCTCCCAATATTGTGCTGATGATGGGTGACGATCACGGCTGGGATGAAACCGGCTACAACGGGCATCCCTATCTGAAGACGCCCGTGATGGATGAAATGGCCACCACCGGCCTGCGTCTGAACCGCTTCTTTTCCGGCGCGCCCAACTGTTCACCAACACGGGGCAGCTTTCTGACGGGGCGTCATCCGAATCGTTATGGAACATTCAATCCCGGCTATTCGACTCGACCCGAAGAAATCAGCGTGGCTCATCTGATGCATCAGGCGGGTTACGTGTGTGGTCATTTCGGCAAGTGGCATCTGGGACCAGTGAAGGCTTCGTCGCCCACCAATCCCGGCCGTCTGGGATTTGACACCTGGCTGTCCCACGACAACTTCTTTGAACTGAATCCGTTTCTGTCGCGAGACGGCGGTGACCCGGTGGAATTCAAAGGAGAAAGTTCGGAGATTCTGGTTCGGGAAGCGTCTCAATTCATCGACAAGGCCACGGCTGATGGGAAGCCGTTCTTCGTGGTCATCTGGTTTGGTTCGCCTCACGAACCCTACAGCGGGCTGGAGTCCGATCTGGCTCTGTACGATAACCTGCCGACGGACTTTGCAAACCGCCAGGTCAGTCTGACATCCAACGAAACCGGCGAGCAGACTCGCCGCCTGCAGCGAGACGTTCTGCGAGAACGATATGCCGAAATCACGGCCATGGATCGAGCCATCGGACAGCTGAGGACTCACCTGACAGAACGCGGTCAGCGAAACAACACGCTGTTGTGGTACTGCGGTGACAACGGAACATCCGGAGACGCGGCCGCGACCGTGCCGTTTCGCGGAGTCAAAAGCACAATCTACGATGGCGGCCTGCGCGTGCCTGGTTTGATTGAGTGGCCGGCGCGCATCACGAAAGGGCGTCAGAGCGATCTGAATTCCGTGACCAGCGATATCCTGCCGACGTTGTGTGACCTGACGGGACAATCCCTTCCCGATCGACCGCTGGACGGCATCAGTCTGAAAGGACTGCTGGACGGCGAAATGACGGATCGAGAAAAGCCGATCGCCTTCTGGCAGTGGACCGCGAAACCTCACGAGCACACATCACCGTACTTTGACCAGGAAGCTCAGACCGGAACCACACCGCTGGTCAAACTGATGAACGGCAAGGCGACTCGTGACTTCCAGAATTTCCGCTATGAACAGACCAACGCTGA
>JAGQPY010000662.1 GCA_020426485.1 Planctomycetaceae bacterium | reverse complement strand
TTCTGCGAGCCTACCACGAAGGTGGCCAGGTCAACATTGAAATCGTGGACGACGGTGGCGGAATCAACATCGATCGCGTTCGAGCGAAGGCCGTTGATAAGGGACTTGTGACCGAAGAACAGGCCGCAGCAATGACGGATCGCGAAGCCGTGCAGCTGATTCTGCTGCCGGGGTTCTCGACGGCTCCCAAGGTCACAAACGTCTCCGGTCGCGGAGTCGGCATGGACGTCGTGAAGACTAATGTCGAAAAGATCGGCGGAACCCTGGACATTCAGAGCATTGTGGGACGCGGCACAACTTTACGAATCAAAATCCCGCTGACGCTGGCCATTGTTCCGGCACTGATCATCACATGCGACTCCGACCGCTACTGCATTCCTCAGGTCAGTCTGCTGGAACTTGTGCGACTGGACGGAGACCGCGTTCGAAACGAAATTGAAATTCTGCACTCAGTGCCGGTCTATCGCCTGCGTGGACGACTGCTGCCATTGGTTTATCTGGATGAAGAACTCGGACTGCGTCCGCGTCGAACTCCGACGGAACTGACGGAAGACGAAACCGTCAACATCGTGGTCCTGCAGGCCGAAGATCGCCAGTTCGGACTGGTGGTTCATGAGATCAATGATACACAGGAAATCGTCGTGAAGCCTCTGGGCCACCACCTGAAAGGAATTCGAGTCTATGCGGGGTCCACAATCATGGGTGACGGAACGGTGTCACTGATTCTGGATGTCATTGGAATCGCACAGCAGGGAAGCATTCTTTCCGAGCAGACCGGACGACAGTTCCTGGATGCTCAGGAAGCTCGCACAGATTCAAAACAGGATCGTTCTTCTTACCTGATTGTTGATCCTTCCGACGACACACGAGCCGCCATTCCTTTGTCCACTGTTGCCCGACTGGAAGAAGTCCGTGTCGCAGAAATCGAACGGGTTCGCCATCAGTCCGTGATTCAGTATCGGGATCAGATTATGCCGCTGGTTTCGCTGGCGGAATATGGCGACATCGACACCAGCAGCGAAACGATTTCACTGGTCGTTTACAACCACAACGGCCGAAACATCGGCGTCGTGGTCGGACGGATCATCGACATCATCGACCACGCAGCACTGCCGGCAAATCAGAAAGATGACACGCAAATCATTGCGGGGCGAGTCACACGAATTGTGGACCTGTCACAGATTGCAGCAGGAGTCGCTTAGAGAAACTCGTTTTGCCGTACCCGGGATCTCCCTGACAAACGGCATCAGAACATTCCCGCTCAAAACACGCTCAAGGAGCATTACTTGGATACTCAATCTTCATTCTGCACTTTCCGCGTTGGCTCTCTGAAGCTGGGCGTGGAAGTCCACCGAGTTCAGGAAGTGATCCGTCAGCAGCGAATGACGCGAGTGCCCGGATCTCCGCAGACTGTCTCCGGGCTGATGAACCTGCGAGGGCAGATTGTTACAGCTCTGGATCTGCGTCGTTGTTTGTCACTTCCCGTGGACAAAAATGACGAACCGAACATGAATGTCGTCATTCGCACCGCAGACGACTCTGTCAGCCTGCTGGTCAATGAAATTGGTGATGTTCTGGTGGTGGACAACGCTCAGTTTGAACCACCCCCGGAAACACTTCGAGGCGCTGCGAGAAAACTGATCCGCGGCGTCTACAAGCTGGATTCAGGTCTGCTGATGGCACTGGACACAGATGCCGTGCTGACCTCCGCTGCCTGAAACTGATTCAGTCAGCAGGTTGTGAACAACGGAAGGTTCTGATCGTTGAACGCCGACGCAGGGTGGAACTTCTGGGGTCGACGTGATTTATCAAACCAGGTGGATCGTTCAACGGTCCGGAACTTTCGAACGGGCTCCTCAACTCAAATCTCAAAAGGAAAGACACTGACTCATGGTAACCGCAGCATCAACAGCCACTGAAACCAAGCCGAACGCCTCTGCCAAAGCAAACGCCGGCCGTACAATTTCGTCGCAGACACTGGATTCGCTGGCTTTAAAGGCAGCGATGGTTGAGCACGCCAGTGCCAACATCATGTTCTGCGACCGCGACCTCGTCCTGCGATACGCCAACAAGGCCTCCATGGAGACGCTGGAACGCCTGCGTCATCTGCTGCCGGTAGCGCCGGAACAGTTGATTGGCACTTCCATCGACCGTTTCCACAAGCAGCCGGAACACCAGCGACGAATGCTGGCCGACCCAAACAATCTGCCTCACAAAGCGGAAATCCGACTGGGGTCCGAAATCCTGTCGCTGGCCGTCAGTGCTGTGTTTGATGACGGCGGAAACCACATGGGTTCCATGGTGGCATGGGACATCATCACTCGGGAACGACAGATCACCGCTGATCACGAAAGCCAGCTCGCCGCCATCAACAGAGTTCAGGCCGTCATTGAATTCGAACTGGACGGTACGATCCGAACGGCCAACGACAACTTCCTCAAGACAGTTGGCTACCGTCTTGATGAGATCAAAGGCAAACACCATCGGATCTTCGTTGATCCGGCGTATGCCCGTACGGATGAGTATCGCAGCTTCTG
>JAGQPY010000661.1 GCA_020426485.1 Planctomycetaceae bacterium | reverse complement strand
GCATTCGCCCCGCCGAATGCCTGGTCCCCGAAGACGTAGCTCCTGATCAGGATCTCCTGCTCCCGCGCAGCGATGCAGGAGGCCCGGTGTTCACATCACGACCGGCATGGTGCTTTTCCAAAGAGGAAGCAAAACGTCTGCTGAACGACCACTTTGGCACAAAGACGCTGGAAGGCTTTGACATTGACGAAGCTTCACCGGCCGTCACCGCGGCTGGCGCGTTGCTGGACTATATTCGAGACACACAGAAGTCAGCTCTGCTGCACATCACGCGTATCGAAACGTTCCGCCGCAGTCGGCACATGATCATTGATGAAGCCACGCGCCGCAGTCTGGAACTGACGCACACCATGCGCGAAGGTCGGCGCGAACAGAGCCTGCTGGGCAGCATTGACGACACCAAAACCCCCATGGGGGCTCGGCTGATGGCCGACTGGCTGTCCAGTCCGCTGACCGACATCGAACAGATCAACCAGCGACTGGATGCGGTGGAAGAATTCGTCGGCAGCCTGTCTCTGCGGGACGACCTGCGCGAACTGCTGAGCGGCATGTATGACCTGCAGCGACTGACTTCGCGAGTTGCCACCGGACGCTGCAGTCCACGAGATCTGAGCTGTCTGGCGACCACGCTGGGTCAGCTGCCAAAGCTGCGAGCCAAACTGGCGGAACGTTCTTCCAAACGACTGCAGACTCTGGAACAACGCATCGACCTGTGCGCGGAAGTGCGGCAGGCCATTGAACAGACCCTTGTGGACGAACCTCCTCTTTCCGTCGCCGATGGTGGCGTGATTCGACCGGGATTCAATGCGACGCTGGATGAACTTCGCGACCTGTCCAAAGGCGGCAAGCAGTGGATCGCCGCGTATCAGGCCAAAGAATCTGAACGCACAGGCATCCCCAGCCTGAAGATTGGCTTCAACAAAGTCTTCGGTTACTACCTTGAAGTCACCGCCGCTCATTTTGGCAAGGTCCCTGACGACTACATCCGCAAACAGACGCTCAAGAATCAGGAACGGTACATCACTCCGGAACTTAAGGAGTACGAAGACAAAGTTCTGCGAGCGGAAGATCAGAGCAAGGCTCTGGAACAGGAACTGTTTTCAAAGCTGCGGGAAGACGTGGCTCACCACATCACGCGATTGATGGCCACGGCGGAAGCTCTGGCCGAAGTGGATGCTTTGTCCGCACTGGGCAACCTGGCCGCCACCGCCGGATACTGTCGTCCGGAAGTCACCGACGAACCGATCATGGACATTCGCGAAGGTCGGCATCCGGTGCTGGATCGTCTGATGCCGGCCGGTCAGTTTGTTCCCAACGATGTCCGCCTGGGAATTCATCCCGCCGAATCGGCCACCGAACAGAACGGTCATGCGACGTCCACGTCCGGACACGGAGCGGCCGGGCGAGTTCAGATCATTACCGGGCCGAACATGGCGGGTAAGAGCACCTACATTCGACAGGCAGCTCTGCTGAACATTATGGCTCAGATGGGTTCCTTCGTGCCCGCTGCGGAAGCCCGCATTGGAATTGCCGATCGAGTCTTCGCTCGCGTCGGCGCCAGTGACGAACTGGGTCGAGGACAAAGTACGTTCATGGTGGAGATGACCGAAACGGCTCGCATCCTGAACACCGCTTCCAGTCGCAGCATGGTGATTCTGGATGAAATCGGTCGAGGCACCAGTACCTATGACGGTATTTCGCTGGCCTGGAGCATTACCGAATTCCTGCACGATGACATCCAGTGCCGCACTTTGTTTGCGACTCACTACCACGAACTGACGGATCTGACCAAGACACTGAAACATGCGTCCAACTGGCACGTCGCAGTTCAGGAAAACAACGACGATGTGATCTTCCTGCATCGAGTCATTGAAGGGGCGGCCGGTCGCAGCTACGGAATTCACGTCGCCAAACTGGCCGGAGTTCCTCGCACGGTGACCGAACGAGCCGCCACGATCCTTGAATCTCTGGAAAACCAGCACGTCACCGACGAAGGCAAGCCCGCCGTTCCGGAACGCGAATCCAAACGAGTCCGCAGCCAGCAACTCAGTCTGTTCGAACTGCCCGAAGATCCGCTGCTGGACGAAATCCGCAGTCTCCGCATCGACGACATGACACCTCGCCAGGCCATGGACGAACTCTACCGCCTGCGCCAGGAACTCTCGTCACGTAAATAACAAGCAGGCTACGCTGCGCGCGGGTCTCCCATGCTGTGCGCGGGTCCCCATGCTGTGCGCGGGTCTCCCACGCTGTGCGCGGGTCTCCGGACCCCGCACCACCCTTGTTTTGCGCGGGTCTCCAGACCCCGCACAGTTGGGACCATTTTGCGCGGGTCTCCTGACCCCGCACCACCTGCATCGTCCAGCGCCGGTCTCCTGACCGCACAGTTGGAGACCTTCGGTCAGCCCGTGTGGCTCGGTCGGAGACCGGCCACAACAATGACCGGCCACAACAATAGACGCAACCGGCCACAGCAGAGTGGCTCGGTCAGGAGACCGGCCACAACGCATGACCAGCCACAACGCATACGAACGACCGTCCCGG
>JAGQPY010000660.1 GCA_020426485.1 Planctomycetaceae bacterium | reverse complement strand
TCGCCTCGGGTGATCCGGCGTTCTGACCGAATGAGTGATCACGTCTGCTTCGTCATGAAGCCCTGTTCATCCGTCATCGAACGCCATTCTGAAGCAACATGCGCGCGACGTCAACAGGCCGTCCGAAACCCACGATACACAGGACACGTGCGAAAGTGCTGTCGGGAGCGATCGGACTCTGGTAGTTTCCGAAATGAGGCGTCGGTGTTTGGGTGTTCTTAGGCCCCGAACGCAAATCAGTGACCGGATGCATCATTAGCCGAAGAGCGTTCTTCTTTCCGATGACAGTACGTTGCGATACAGCGAGTTCATTCGCAAACTCTCTCGGCGGATGGGCTGTCGTGATTTTGATGAACTCCGGGATCATCTTTTTGAAACCGTTGAGTCTCCCGGAACGAAGGAATTCGCCGGCACATTGGACGAGTGCGGTGTCAGCCATGATTTGCTGAGTTGGACAGCCTTTCCATGCCGTCAGCTCATGAGGACGGCCTGAAAAGGCCGTGCTACAGACACTCATTCGAATATCGAAAGACCACTGTAACGGAAGCAGCCCGCCTGCCTTGTGGAGTTCTGGAATCGAAATCCGTTTCGCCGGAACTGTATCGCTGTCCTGAACATCGAACGACCGGTTTTCGGTTTCATCAGCTGCGTGTGTTGAACGTGCCGTATTCCACATTCACGGACGGGCGTGACTTCATCAACGGTCATCAAGGCCCCGCAGGTCGCAGGCACTGATCGGGGCCATCGACGCCGGCGTGCGGAATCGCTCGCAAGGTGTCAGGCGGACGTGGTCGTTCTGTCGGCGAAAGTGGATTCTCGCGGGGCAAGAGTCTGGTGGCGTCCGGAAGCGGTGAGCTTTCGGTGGATCAGTGATCGAGCCGCTTCGCGGTCGTCGAACGGAAATGTGTGTGTGCCGATTTCCTGCGTCGTTTCGTGTCCTTTGCCCGCGATCAGCACGACATCACCGGGTTCGGCCAGATCAATGGCTCGCGCGATGGCTTCCTCACGGTCCATGCGAATTTCGTACTGCATGTTTCGATCGAAGCCGGCGACGATCTGGCGAATAATATCAACCGGGTTTTCACTGCGAGGATTGTCGGACGTGACGATGGCCACGTCGGCCTTCATGGCAGCTTTCGCCATCAGAGGTCGCTTGGATGCGTCGCGGTTGCCGCCGGCTCCAAAGACACAGATGACTCGCCCGGGAGCGAAGTCCGTTACGGTATCGATGCAGCGAGACAGCGCGTCGGGCGTGTGAGCATAGTCGACCAGCAACTGAAAGCTCTGCCCTTCATCAATGCGTTCCAGTCGACCGGGAATGGAACCAATGGATTCCAGGCCACTGACAATGCGCTTCAGAGGAACTCCCAGCTGTTCGGCCATTCCTGCGGCGACCAGAGCGTTTTCCACGTTGTGCCGCCCGATCAGCCGCAGTCGAACCTGTGCGTCTCCCTGAGCCAGCTTCAGCTGAATGCGCTGAGACCGGTGAGTCTGATTCAGAATCCGCGCGCTGAGTTCGGCATCCGGGTTATCCACACCATAGGTGACGGGCATCTGCAACGAAAAGTGGTGCAGAAGGTACCGACATCCGGGGTCGTTCAGATTCAGCAACAGTGGCGCGTCGGTGTGCAGCAGTTCGGAAATCTTTACCTTGGCATTGCGATACGCTTCGACCGTACCGTGATAATCGAAATGGTCCTGAGTCACATTGGTGATGGCCGCAGCGGACAGTCGCAGGCCGACACAGCGGTTCTGAGCCAGAGCGTGGCTGCTGACTTCCATCACGCAATGAGTCGTCCCGGCATCCAGCATGGAACGCATGCGCACGGCCAGTTCTTCCGGCGATGGAGTGGTCATCGTGGATGGCTGAGACACAACGCCGTCGCTGTGGTGAATGGTTCCCAGCAGCCCCGTCTGAAATCCTGCGGAACGTAGAATTGATCGCAGAATCCACGTGGACGTTGTTTTGCCATTGGTTCCGGTGATACCGGCAATACATAGTGGAGGCGTGCCTCCCGCATACAGCTTCATTGTCAGCCGGGCGAAGGCCGTCATGCTGCAGGGGACAATGATCTGCGGAACAGAGACGGCATCCGTTGTTTTGGAGGCGACGACGGCCACAGCACCGCGAGTCACCGCTTCGCAGACGTGTTCGTGACCATCCGTTTGAGTCCCCGAAATGGCCACAAACAAATCGCCCGGTTGAACGTGGCGGCTGTCGCGCACAACATTCCGAACTCGTAGATCCGCCAGTTCCGGGGCGATATCCCCCAGCAGCCACTGCAACGTCACATCCTGTTGATTCATTCCCGGCTTCCTGCCAGATCGCTGAATCCATCAGGGACAGATTCGCGTGAAGAAATTGCTGAATGGCGGGTGATTCTCCCGTGGCCGATCGATTCGGTCAACAGCAGAGTGTCCGTGCGGAGACAATGTCGTGCCATCCGGGACGTGCAATCCCGTCTGCAACGGCTCGGTACGAAAATGGGCTCCCGAAGATGTGCGATTTCCTCTAAAAGTCTGTGAATTCGTGTGACAGGTCGCCC
>JAGQPY010000065.1 GCA_020426485.1 Planctomycetaceae bacterium | reverse complement strand
CAGACGGGGACAAGATCGGTCACCAGAAATTCTTCCACCCATCGATCCACTCTGTCGCGCCAGGAACAGTCAAGGCACTGCACTTCACGAGCAGTTCCGTGCAGTTCGAGAACCCGTTCCGTACCCGCTGCCGTGTGCAGGCCGTCGATATTCTGAGTAATCACACACTGCAGAAGCCCTTGTTGCTGCCACTTCACCAGCGTCTGATGAGCCACATTCGGCTGAGCACCGACAAAGTCTCGATGGGCCTCCGATTTTTGGCGCCAGTATTCGTAGCGCGCTGAAGGACTGCGACAGAACTCGTCAAAGTAGATCGTTCGATTTCTGGACCACACTCCGCCGGGCGACCGAAAATCGGGAATCCCGCTCTCCGTACTGATACCCGCTCCGGTGAAAGCAACAACGCCTCCCTGTTGCACCGCATCGACGAACTGACTGACTTCGATCAAGTTCTCACCGCCACCGTTCTGCAGACTTCTGACCGTTCCGGCGCTGGATTCCTGCGGTCAGGTACTCTGGCGTCAATCGCGTCAACCAGCATTCAGAATGCGGCGTGCCGTGAGTGTCTGCTCGGGAAGAGTGAACCGCAGGCCGTCTGATTTCAGCTCAGTGATCACCTGATCGACGGCATCGGGAATCCAGCTGCGATTTTCGACGGACTCCGACCAGTCTACGGCATCACCTTTGGCCGGACAAAGACTTCCGTCATGAAACACATAAAGTCCACCACGATGGCGCTGTGCGTTATCAATCATCCTGTCGACGACAGACTGGTAATTGTGCGGCCCGACACGAGTATCCCAGCCATAGTGAGACAGAAGCATCTGCTTCATTTTCAGCTGGCGCAGTACGCGTCGCACTCCGGGCGTCACGATCCCGAACGGAGCCCGGAAGTACTCCGAACGATAGGCGGGAATTCCCAGAGCGTGGGACAGTTCCACATCGCAGGACTGAACCTCGGCCAGCAGATCCGAGTAACGCATGCGCAGGGGATGTGTGTGCGTCTGCGTGTGATTGATGAGCAGATGGCCGGAATGAAAAATCCGTTGCACAACCGCCGAGTGCCGACGCACCTGATCGCCGACCAGACAGAATCCGGCCTTGACGTCATGCCGGTGCAGCACGTTCAGCAGTCGAGGCGTCACGTCGTCCGTCAGATTGGGGCCGTCGTCGAAAGTCAACGTCACTTCGCCGGGCATCAGTCCGGCTCGACGAGGCGTCTTCCGCATGATGGTGAATAGTGAAATCACGCAGGTCCCCTGCTCGCATCTGGAAACGGCCCATCAAGGTTCATCGGCAGGAGGTGGTCCGGCACAAATGAAATTCTGTTTTCCGGCCCACACTTTTCAAAAAATTGAGTCGCGGCGGTGCCGGTTGGAAATCGCAATTTCCCGTGAATTTGACGGACACGCTCGGATCTTGCGCTGGTTTTCAATAGAACTTCAGGGAACTCCATTTCCGAAGTCGCCCGTGCGGTGCTCGATGCCCACCTTTGGAGGCCCACCCCAATGCTCACCAGACGCCAGTTCACGTTCGGCCTTTCCGCAATGACAGCGGCCGCCAATCCATCCGCAGCACTCTTTGCACAGCGCCGGAATTCCGGCAACGCTCGCCCGAAAATCGCCTTTCTGGCAACAGAGATCTATCAACACTCCCACGCTCAGCACTTTATCGATCGATTCTGCATGGGATTTGCAACCAACGGCCAGTGGCATTCACCGCGCGTCGATGTTGCATCGATTTACATCGATCAGAAGACCGAACGAGATCTGGGGCAGGACCGAGTTCGGCGTTATCAGCTGAAGCAGTATCCGACCATTGCTGAGGCACTGACACTGGGAACGTCGAAGCTGGCCGTCGATGGAGTGATCGTGATCGGAGAACATGGCTCCTATCCGAAAAACGAAAAAGGCCAGACGCTCTACCCGCGATATCGCTGGTTTCGTGAAATCGTGACGGTTTTCGAAAACTCCGGGCGAGCCGTCCCGGTGTTCAATGACAAACATCTCTCAACGGACTGGAACGAATGTCGTGAGATGGTTGCCGATTCCAAACGACTTGGTTTCCCGTTCTATGCCGGTTCGTCACTGCCGGTTACCTGGAGACTTCCGACCTTCGAACTTCCACTGGAGACGCCGCTGAAGGAAAGTGTCTGCGTGGCTTACGGCGGGATCGACAGTTACGACATCCATGCTCTGGAAACTGCTCAGTGCATGTCCGAAAGGCGAGCCGGCGGCGAGGTTGGAATTCGATCCGTGCACGCAGCCAAGGGACCTAAGCTTTGGGAACTGCTGCAGGCCCCCGAACGCAGTGACACCAGAAAGCTGTTTGTCTCTGCATTGGCACGCAGTCACAATCTGCCCGTCGTCACCGGATACCCGACAGCACCGGTCACTTTCGAATGGGCCCGAGAACAGCTGAAGAACACCACCGGCTATCTGATTGAGCACCTGGACGGTTTCCGAACGGGCATCTTTCTGACGGGTATCCGTGACTTCAACTATGCCGGCATGCGTTCCGACAACGGGCAGATTGTCGGATGTCAGATGTACCTTCCCATGC
Organism: Planctomycetaceae bacterium; assembly: GCA_020426485.1. Lineage (GTDB taxonomy): Bacteria > Planctomycetota > Planctomycetia > Planctomycetales > Planctomycetaceae > JAGQPY01. The sequence goes on along the minus strand of JAGQPY010000065.1, from coordinate 15,140 downwards.
CCGGCCACAGTGCGACGACAGCAGACTTCTTCAACCCGCTCAGCCATCGTGTTGAAGAGATGTTTGTGAACGGAAGCACACCTTACCCCATCGAGCGAACGCTGCTGACTTCAGGAATGGTAATTGGGGGAGTTGAATCTCTGTATGCCGGAGAAACGCCGTTTGTCACAGATCAGATGGCCGTCTCTTACAGGGCTCCGGCAGAATCGATGTTCTGGAAGTGACGTGACGAATCAACTTTCGAGGATACTCCGGACACCAGGAAAACAACGTTGATCGTTTCACCAGAATTTGACCCGATTCATGCAGCATCCGGAACACTACCTTCACACACACATTCCGATTTCGCAGGCAATGGGAGTTCGGGTCGACACAGCCAATGATAATCTGGTGACGCTGACGGCCCCCTTGAAGCCGAACATCAATCACAGCGAAACAGTCTTTGGCGGCAGCGCGGCGGCGGTTGCAACACTGGCGGCATGGACACTGATCATGTTTCGCATGAAGTCACAGGAACTTCCCGGAAGACTGGTGATCGCAGGCAATACAATGAAGTATCGAAAGCCAATCACTGGTGATTTTCGGGCGACGGCCACAGCAGCGGACTTGAGTGACTGGGCTCGATTCGGTGAAGCACTTGCCCGAAAAGGTCGCGGACGCATTGAGGCTCGCTCAAGACTGTTTCTGGACCGGACTCCGGTTGCAGACTTCACCGGCCAGTTCGTTGCGATTGTCGATTAGCCTGTGTTCCGGTTCTGAGTCAGCATCGCACCGAGACTGATCCCCGCACCGCGGATGCTGTGCATGAGCTGCCTGAGGATTGCTCCGTCGAATCGCGTCTCATCGTTCAGGAACAGCCGCAAATGACCACCCTCTCTTTCGATCACGCCACCAGCGTTTACAACGCGCCACGCATTCAGTTTGGGCACGGAGTCCAACCCGGCGGCATTCACACAGCGAAGGCCAGGACCCCGCACACAAATAAGTTACCGAATTCATGATCAGCCGCAGGGCGTTAGCCGCGGTTTTCAAAAAACCGAACACTCACGCGTTCCGGCTCAGTCGGAAACCTTTTTTGCGGACGACTCCTTACTCGTCAGTAGCCGTTCCCAGTTGAACAATTGGCAACTGATCGTTCATGCTGCCGGATCGAAACCCTTCGAGATCCAAAGTCACTCGACGAAACCCAAGGTCTCGAAAATATTCGATCAACTCTGAGCGAAAATCTTCTTCCGTGAACAGGGACAGCAGATTGGGCGCAACTTCGATACGTGCCAGCTCACTCGCTTCCAGCCGAACTCGAAAATCGGTCTGTCCACATCGATGTCGGAGAAACATTTCAGCAGCCTCCACGCGTTTTACGCGCTCCTCCGTCACTTCCACGCCGTAAGCGATGCGACTGCTCAAACAGGGAGACGCAGGTTTCTCTGCGAGAGGCAGTTGCCAGAACCTCGCCAGTTGTCGAACGTCTGCCTTTGAGAGTTCCGCCTCGATCAGCGGGCTTCGCACGCCGTAACGTTCTGCCGCCTGCATGCCGGGACGATGGTCCGAAAGATCATCTGTATTAGCGCCGTTCGCCATGACGTCGACGCCAAGTTCTGCAAGCCGATCAGCAGTGAGCGAGTAAAGAGAGTCCTTACAATAAAAGCAGCGATCTCCCGCATTCGCCCGGTACTCTGGTCGTGCAAACTCACTGGTCAGAAGCTCGATGTGCCTGATCCCGATCTTTTCTGCAATCGCGACGGCATCGCGGCGTTCGACTTCGGCCAGACTTGGACTGATCGCTGTCACAGCGACCGCCTTCGTCCCCAGAGCCTGTTGAGCTGCCTGAGCAACAACGGCACTGTCGACTCCCCCAGACAACGCCACTGCCACCGAACCGTAAGCGCGAATGACATCAATCAGCCGAGCAGCGAGGATCTGAACGTCAGCTCCGGGGTTCACCATGTGAAACACATCACTCTGTCAAAACTTGTAACGAAACGTAAAGCACCGGCGACAGTCGCAACATGGCGATGGAATCCGGAAACACACCTGAAGAAAATGCTTGTCAGAACATTGTAAAACTCAATCAGGATGACAGAAAGCAGGAACCAACACGGGGTCGCGCGAACTCCAACGGACGCCCTCTGAACATATTCACATCCCGCGCCCGTCTGCACAGTGCCCGAAGCACTCCATGAACCAGAATTCGGAGGAAGCTGTTTTTTCGATTGTTGCCAATGAAAAATCAGCAGAAGTGCCCCGGAACGGGGCTTCGGGCCATCCCTGGGGCTCGGAGAGCCTGACCAAAACCGAAGATTCGGACAGCAAAATATTCAAAGCCGAGATTGTTGCTAGAATGCGGCATCCAAAACTCCTGAGAAAAATGGCGAATGTACACAAGCTCACCAGGTCCTGAAGAACCGGCTTGCATCAGTTGGCTTGCGATTTCCTTTCTGACATCTGCGCAGTCCACGCAGGACAGGGATGTTTCTGTCACAGGACGGCTCTCTGTGAAAACCTGGCACCTGGTCGAAGTCGTTCAATTCAGACGTTGAATTGCCAGGCGAATCAGAATGCAGACCGACGGAATTTGAGTTTCGATAAGGCGATAAAAATGTATCGGTACAAATCACTGCTGGTCATTGCTCTTCTTCCCATCTGCCTTGGCAGCATCGAGCCGTTGATGGCACAGTCGGAGAATCCTGTTCCATCAGAGAACGAAGAAGAAAAGTTATCTCAGTGGGACCGGCTGATCTATGTGCCGTTCTCGGAGCTTCAGAAGGTCTTTGACAACCAGGACGCCTCCGCGGTCCTGCCGTACCGGGAGTATCTCGAACTTCTTCGCAACTATCTGCAGCGAACGAATGTGCCTTCCAACGAAGTGGATGCTGTGATTCTGAAGTCGGTCGTTACCGGCAAAGTCGAGAAGGACGTAGCCGGATTGCAGATTCAAATGACGGTTCGAGTTCTGAAACAGAACGGGTGGGCGCGACTTCCTCTGTCATTCGGTGATGCCGCCGTCGGCAAGGTGGTCAGCAGTGATGACGACAATGTGTTGTTACAAGGAACCGGGGACGGACAATATCAGTTGATGATTCGCGGTCCGAAAGACCACAAGATTGAACTGGAACTTCTGACTCGCGTCGTGACGTCTCCGGAAAGCCGTTCCATTCACTTTAACAGCCCGGTCGCCGGAATCAGCGAACTGACACTGACCATTCCGGAGGCCGAACAGGAAGTTGAAGTCACTCCGCTGAAGATTCTGTTGCCTGTTGAGAGCGAGGACAACCAGAGCACAGTGGTCCGGGCGAACGTGGGAGCAACGGGTCAGATCAATGTCACGTGGCGACCGAAGACAAGCTCACGGCCGGTGATGGATCTTTTGGCAACCGTCGACAATCAGACGTCCGTTCAGATCGATCCGGGACTGATTCAGTCAACGGCTGTCCTTGAATATTCGGTTCTGCGAGGTGAACTCAACGATGCAACAGTTCTGGTTCCTGCAGAATGTCAGGTCATTGACGTTGTTTCCTCCAGCGGCCGCATTCGATCGTGGGAAGCAAAGCCCGGCGGCTCAACTCATCAGGAAATCGTGATCGAGTTTCTGACGCCGGTGACTGATTCGGTAAAGCTGGAAGTTCAGACAGAGCAGCGGCTGACAGGCGAACAGGTCTCACTGATCGGGCGAGAAGAAGACGGTCAGATCCGAGGAATTCACGCCAAAGGCGTCGTGCGAGAGTCAGGACACCTGCATTTGAAAACGGATTCTTCACTGGTGGCAACCGTAATCACTCAGTCCGGAGTCAAACGAGAATCCGGCGCATCTGCGGGCAAAGGTGCGCCTTTGCAGTCAGATCAGTCATGGGTTTTCAGTGGCCAGACAGGATTGCTGGTACTGCAACTGAAGCCGGTGGAACCGCGACTTCTTGTTGATCACGGAACACAGATCTCACTGGACGATGATCAACTGCGACTCACTTCGTCGCTGAACTACACGGTCGAACGAGCGGGCGTTTTCCAGCTGCAGCTTTCGTATCCCGACTCACTGACGATTGACACTGTGCAGGCAGACGGGATGACAGAATTCCAAGTGGATAAGGCAACGGGAAAGCTGACCCTGTCGCTGGCTCAGAAACGCATGGGGTCGGTCCGAGTCAATATCACAGCACATCAGAATTTTGATTCGCAGGGAGAAGATGTCGTCACGGAAATTCCATCAATGACCCCGCTGGGGATTGAACGGGAAACGGGCCGCATCGATTTATTCGCTCCACAGTTTCTTGACGTGTCGACAGTCGACGGGGAAACCAAAGGTCTGTTTCCGACAGAACATCAACCCGGTGTACGAAGCGGACGACTGACGGCGGTTGGATCATGGAAGTATTCGCAAAGACCTTTTCAGCTGAAGGTCAGAACAACACCACGGCCCGCACAGCTCGCCGCGACAGTGCTGACAGCAGCAGACGTTCAGCCGGAAGTCATTAAAGTTCACAGTGAAATCACCTACACCATTCTGAATGCGGGACTCAACACGTTTCGGCTGAGTGTTCCTGAACAGCTGGCGGATGATATCCGCTTTCGAATGATTTCCGGGGGGCCGGAGATCCAGCAGCGAATCAAGGGCACCGAAACAATTGATGGTCGGGTCATCTGGACTCTGATCCTGCAGAACGAGGTGTCCGGTCAGATCAAACTGGCGGCCGAATGGGAACATCGACTTCGCAGGGAGAATGGCAGCGGGGAAAACGAGAGTGTCTCCCTGAGCCCGGTTCAGGTACTGCCGCCATATGACGAGAACTCCGGAAGGAAACGTCGTGTCACATTAACACAGACTCGCGGCGAAATCGTTCTGCGGAGACACCAGTCCCTTTCGATTGAAGCAGAGCAGAGCGGTGAATCGATTGAGAAGATCGACGTTCGAGAAACCGAACTGGGTTCTTCAGACGGCAATGACCTTGCATTTCGTTATTTCTCTCAGCCAGCCGATGTAACAGTTGCCGTTCGAGAGCATGCAGTTCACGAAGTCGTCAGCACGGTCATTTCCAGAGCGGCCATTGAGATCGTCACCGATCGTCAAAGTCTGGCTCACTACCGCGCTCGTTTGCTGCTGCGAACCAGCGAACGACAGCGGCTGAGAGTTGATCTGCCGGCCGGAGCTGACTTACAGACACCGCTGATCGGAACCAGCCGCACAACGTTTGAAAAAGCCGACGACGTGACGCCTCACGATGGCTGGGAAGCGTACTACCTGAACATCGGTCGCAGCAGCATTTCAAACGAGAGCTTCCTGATCACGCTGCAGTTTCGGTGTCCGATCGCGGATGAATACGTTCTGCCGTATGAAGGTCGGGGAAGTCGACAGATACTGCGGTTGCCCGTCATTGGAGACGGTTCAGGAGACACGGTTGTTCAGGAGACTCGAGTCGCTCTCTGGACACCCAACGATGTTTCCATCATCGGGGAACCTGAAGGCTGGGCAACGGAAGGACCATCACGTGTGTTGCTGACGCGCCCGTTCACAGCAACGAACTCTCCTCAGGCGGCGTCAGAGATGGAGCAGTGGATCGGTCAGGATTCCGCAGCATCGAACTTTGCGACTCAGGGAAACGTCACTGTCTTTCGTGCCATCGGGCTCAGGTCGCAACTTCAGTTCTCATGGTGGCATCGGCCTTTTCTTGTTGCCGTCGTGAGCGGAACCCTCCTTTTTGTTGGTCTGATTCTCCGCCACACGACCTGGGAGAATCGACTGACGATTCTCGTCATCACCGCACTTGCCGCTGCCATCTGGTCGCTGAATGACCATGTGGAAGTATTTCAGTTCGTGTCAGCCGGATCCTATGGATTGATCGCGGTCGCGACCATTTGGGTCATTGGGCTTCTGTCCCCCGCCGGTAAACATCACGCTTCGTCACCAGCGGACAGCCGCCAGGAGAAGCTGCCGCCCGTCGAAGCGATTGCAACGTCAGCAGAGCATCAAGCGTCTGATGATAGTCCCGACTGCATGGCAGGATCGGCCCCTCCTGGGACTGTCAGTCCTTCGCCGGAAGTCAGTCAATGGATGAAAGACCTGATGGGAGGAAAAGACTGATGCACAGCAACGCTCTTCATTTCTCCGTCGCGCGCAGCAGTTGTCAACCTGCCAGTGTTCACGAGATTCGCAATCCAGAGGCCGGACATCGAGTGAAGGATGGCTCGGGGCGGCAGTTCCGCAGACGGGATCGATGGCTGTGCAACCGAAAGCAGACCGGATTCCATTCAAGTCAAACATCATGGACTGCCGGCTGTCGCCGGATCGCCTCGATGGCTCGCCCGCTGCTGACATTTATCATTCTGCTCGCATGGTCGGCAAACGTCAGCGCTCAGGAGGAAGCAAACGCGACTCCGGGACCGGAATCTGTGCCTCATTCCATTTCAGCTGGCGTCGAACGATTCGTACCGGCCAGCGAATTGGAAGACGTCCTGCGGCGTATTCAGAAGTCTGTTGTGCTGCCGCGTGCGGAATATGATGAGCTGATGAGGAAGGTGGAAAGCCTTCGTAAGCTGCAGGCTGAAGCTCCCACGGCAATTGCGATCCGGTCGGTGGATTATGTTGTGGAGCAGGCAGGCAACCATGCAGCACTGACAGTGACGCTGGACGTGGAGCAGTTTCTTGACGGATGGGCATCGCTGCGACTGCCGCTGGGAAAACTGCTGCCGGAAAACATCTCCGTGGGAGGAACTCCTGCATTCGTAGGTATCGACCCGGAAGATCGCGAATTCGTTCGGGTCTTCCATCGGACGCAGGGACGATTCGAACTCATCTTTAAACTCTCCGCCCCGCTGGTTGCGAGCGGCACAGACCGCATTGTTTCGTTCCCTGTCGTTCCCGGAGTTCCAGGCCGACTGACGGTTGCCTGTCCGCCGAAGCAGGTTCCTGAAGTCAACGGAGTATCACTCGGCGGCGACGATGAAACTGACGAATCGTACCGAGTCAGCGTACCACTGGGTTCCGTCACGGACGTGAATCTCAGATGGACGAGCCGTGACCATCGACAATCGGCAAATCAGATGATCTTTGTTCAGTCAGATCTGACGGTGGATGTGCGCAGTCTGCAGCACATCTGGAAATCCGAATGCCGAGTGTCCATTTTCGGCGACGGATTACGAGAGCTGTCTGCACTGATTCCAGCCGGGCTTGAAGTAACGTCAGTCGACTCTGCCGGGCTTGAATCATGGAAACTTGAAGATGTTCCGAACACCACTGGTATCGTGAAGATCACTTTGATGTACCGACAGCCGGTTTCGGGCATCCGAATGGTGCGAGTCTCAGGCGTCGCAGGCATCAACAGCGAATCGGAGTCACGCGTCGCAACACTTGAATTCCCTGACGTCATGGCGCACTCCGGGCGAGTTTACCTGCCGGTGGATCAAGAGATCGGTCTCATTTCGATACCCAAAGACGGGATAAGAAGGATTGGAACCGGGCCTGCTCCAAACGGACCACAACAGGCCGAAATCTTCGAATTCTGGAATCAGAATTTTGTCCTGAATGTGGCCACACGCCCAAGAGAACGTGAACTGTTCGGCGACTTTCAATCAGCATTGACGATCTCCGACACCACAATGCAACTGGCGACGATGTGGTCCATCGAAACACTCAGTGCTCCCCTCTTTGAAATTGCGGTACTACTGCCGTCAGACTGGTCTGTTCAGTCTGTGACGGACACTGCGGGAGGCCTCCTGTCCTGGCGTCACACTGATGTGGATGGAAAGATCATGATTGAACCTGGACAGATGATTCCCGAGGGGGGATTGTTTGATTTTCGAGTGACGATCGATCGAGAAGTTCCTGACCTTGCGAACGCAGCGATTCTGGACCTGCCGCTGCTCCGCACGGAGACTGATCGCGTTGTCGTTGTCGGCGGAACATACTCCATTTCTGCGGCGGACGACCTGAACGTCACAGCGACTGAGATGAGCGGATTCAGTCCCGCTGAAGATCAAGGTGCAGCAAAGATCTTCGAATCCCGCGGAACCAAACACAGCGGAAAGCTGCTGATTGAGCGGAAAACACCCCGATTATCCGGACGTTCGGTTTTGACAATCTGGTCGGATACACGGCAAATCACGACGGATATCGCGGCGACTGTCGACATCGTTCATGGAACGGTCAGAAGCCTGTCGCTGAGAACGCCGCCGACTCTCGGAACCGATCTGCGGTTCAGTGTCCGCTCCATTGAGCAGGTCCCTGGAATTACAGGATCACACGTTCCTGATGAACTACGAATCACAGAACAAAACGTCCAACGGGAACCTGAGACAGGAGAACTGATTCATGATCTGAAGTTCAATCGGTGGTTCAATGGAGCTGTCACGCTTCACGGACAGGCCCACTCTGAAATCGGCGTGAAGGCAGAGGAGGCGTTTGTGGTTCCCGTTGTGAAAATTGATAACGCAGATCGACAACACGGTCTGATCGTTCTCGAAGCGTATCCGGATCAACAGATCACGACGGAGGATCAATCCCCGCAGGCAGCGAAGCTTCAGACAGCGGACCCCGGAGCGGTCACTTGTTTATCCGAAGAACGTCGGATCGCAGCGGTGCTTCAGTTTGCTGGCACGGATTACGATCTTCGCCTGCGGACAACCCAATTTGATACAACAGCGGTCCCCAATGCGATTTGCCAGGTGCTGAATAATACATCAACGCTCGCGGACAACGGCACATGCCTCAGAAGTGCCGTGGCAAAGCTGAAGTGTTCCGGCGTACAGACCATCGGCTTCAGATTTCCCGCAGGGCAGCAGTCACACCTGTGGTCGGCAACTCTGAATGACGCTCCGGTTGAAGTCAGAATTCAAGATGGTGACTATCTGATTTCACTGCCGTCTACGATTTCTGACACCGCATTCACACTGGAACTGACCTATGAAGCGACTGTACCGGAACCTCGACGTGACCAGGAATACAATCATCGGAGCCCGATGTTCTTTGTTGAATCGTCCGACGGCGATTCGGTTCCCGTCAACATCGTTGAGTCCACGTGGGAAGTGCGAGTCTCACCGGATGCTCGGCTTGTAAAGATCGAAGGTAACTACCAGCCGCTTGATTTTCCCCGGATAGATCAACCAGGGTGGCTCCATCGTCTGCTGCAGCAGGTTCGGATTCCAAGACCGCGTGATCTCACTCGGTTCGCCATGCCGGTCGGTATTCTGCTGCTGATCGTATTCTCCGTGACTGCCATGGTGTGCGGCCGCCGCTGGAAAACACTGGGAATTCTCTGCCTTCTGATTGCAGTCATTCCCCTGGTGCTGGACGTGAAAGAACGTGCCATGATCGGTGGTACGGCATTCGTTCTGAGTACAGAAGATGAATTTCTGTTCGACAGAGATTCTGACGAACCGCAATTGGAAGAACGACTTTCCGAACAACTGATACGCCCGGATCTCAACGCCGTCATGGATACTGAGTCCGACAACCTGACTGCCGGTGGCGTTGCCGGACGCAGACCTGGTATCGGCGGATTCGGTGGCGGCGGATTCGAAGGTATCACCGTTACTCCCGAAACGCCATTCGACGCCCTGGATAGAACCGCCGCACCGGTCGTTCCCCCGGGACAAACCTTCAATTCAGCCGGAAATGGTCAGATATCGGCCAACCCCACGGGATCCAACGAATTGGCAGGCGAACCTAATACCGTTCCCCATGTGATCGAAATATCACCGCCGACCAGTTCTTCAGAGATTGAAGAGCAGGCCAGACCGTTGAGAAAAGGGACCGCCCGTCTCAGCGTGAAGGCCAGCCTGGATGTACCGGAAGGTTTCGTGACGCATCGATTCCGATCCATCAGTGGATCCAACGACAAGGATTCGCTCACCCTGCGCCTGCAGAATCGGAATCAAATCAATGCCCTTCGCCTGATCGCTGCAACCATTGTCCTGCTTCTGATCGTCCGGCAGAATTTCAGTTTTTCGCGGCTGGTGGCCGTTACAGCTGCCATTCTGCTGTCCGTCATCGGTCTGATTCCGCTTGCCGCGCAGTCTGTTCAGGGTGTGTTGGACGGCATTGCCGTTGGAGCGATTGTCGGAGTGCTGATGCGAATTCTTTGGGGGGCAATTCGTCTCCTCCGCAGTGTTGCGACGGGTATTCGCAGGTGCATCGGTCGGCAGCAAAGACGGCAGACATTGACCACGGTTGCAGGACTGCTGGTTGTCGCGGCAACGACAACAGCCCGGGCAGACGAAGTTTCTGACGGCCTTCGCCCCGATGTCATTTTGCCGTATACGGTCGGCCGACCTGAACTGCTCGCAGATCGAGTCCTGGTGCCTCATGAAGACTTCCTGAAACTCTATCGTGAGGTTTACCCGGAACAGCTCACACAACAAACGCCGCAAAGTCGCGTTGTGGCTGCGTTCTACCAAAGCGGTGAACGCTCTCAGGTCAGAGATCAGGTTTGGACGCAGCGATTTATCGTTCGTTACGTGATCCGCAAATCGTCAACAACACCGGAAGAGATCACCGTTCCGCTGGGTGAGGTCGCTGTGCGAACGGCCAAAATCGACGGCAGGAACGCTGTCCTTCTTCCGACGGCAACAAAACAGCCAATCGATTCCGCCGCCGAAGTCCGGTCGCCAACGCCAACCGCCAATTCGATGAACGTTGAACTCAACCAGGGAAATCAACGGGCCATGCAGGCTCCCGCGCAGAATGAGATCGCCAATCGTGCACCACAACAGGTTGTCGATTCGCATTACCGTGTTCGAGTAACAACTTCGGGAACGCACCTGTTGGATATTGAATTTGAGGTCATGGCAAACATCGAAGGCTCGATCGGCGAACTATCGATTCCTGTTCGACCAGTCCCGGCGGGTGTTTTGCAGTTTGACCTTCCCTCGGCAGATCTGGAAGTATCTGTCGATGGCCGTCCGGATCGTTTGCGGCGTGATGGCGAGCGACTGACGATTCCGATTTCAGCGGCGAGAGATCTGCAAATCCAGTGGAGACCCGAATCAGAACTTTCCTCATCCAATGTCGTGTTTCATGCAACGGCGGCGTCCGGACTGACAATCGACAACGCGGGAATGACACTTCGGTCGTCGATTGATCTGACGATGCGCCAGGGTCAGCTGGCAGATGTCGTCGTTGCCGTCCCCGGCGATTTTGCTGTGATCGGAGTCGATGGTGGCGACATCTCCGGATGGTCGAAAGAAGAAACCGACCCCGGTCGTTTGCGAGTCAGGTTTCGACAGCCGATCACGACCAGTGGTCGGCTAAACCTGACGATGTTTCAGCGAAAAACGTTTCAGACGGAACGGCAGATGATTGACGTTCCGATTCCGGCAATTGTCGGGGCCAGTCGAGATTCCGGAATCCTGACGCTTCTCGCAGGCAGAGAATTCGAAGTTCGGTCGCAGTCGCTCTCCAGCGTAACGCAGGTCAATCCTGCCGAAGCCGTGCTTCCTGAACACAGTGACAATCAGATCCGTCGCGCGCTGTCGTGGCGGTACACTCGGCATCCCGCGGAAGTAACCGTGCAGATCCGGCGAGTGTCAGACGAGATGAAAGCAGCGGCACTGCACGGTGTTCAACTTGAAGGAGAGCGTCAGGTCTGGACCTCGCGAATTGCGGTCAGCATCCACGGAAGTCCGCGCCGTCGCCTTGAAGTTTCGCTGCCGGCCGACTTCCTTCCTCTGGAGGTTCAGTCAACTCGAACCATGGACTGGTTCCTGTCGCATTCTTCAGATTCAGCTTCGCCGCAACTGTTGAATATCGAATTCGATTCCGCAGTTTCCGGAACAGTCCACATGACGATTCAGGGGCAGCGAGATCGCGAATTTAATGCCCCAACAGAAGTCCTCACGGCACCAGCGGTGCTGCTCGCAACAGACCTGTCCTCCGATCTGAGTATCTGGCTGGATGCCGCTTCTGAGATTGCTGAGATTGAAGTCGGCAACTGGAAACATCTGAACGGGGTGTCCGAAGTTCAACCGGATCTTCTGGCCCTGCACAGCAGTCGACCGACGATTTCGTTGTCCAATGGAGAACTTCGGCCATCGGACATTCGACTGCAGCTTCGCCCGGCAGTCGCCAACCTTGCTGCCGAATCCGTTGTTGTGACAAATGTTACGGACACATCCGTCGAACTGACTCTGGGGCTCAACTGGCAGATTGACAGTGCCGCCGTGCGAGATTTTTCGTTCGTCCTGCCGCAATGGATCGCAGAACGTCTGGATTATCAGGTTCAGGGCCTGCGACAGATCCGTCAGGAAAAGCAGGAAGGAGATCTGGTAAAGGTCACCGTCTCACTTCAGCAGCCCATCAGTGATCGACTGTTCATTCTGGGAACCGGAACGATGGCACGACCTGTCGACGGAACGGTGCAGTTATTCTCACCCGAATTCACCGCCGGCGGAGCAAAGGGTTTGCGTTTTTCGGAAAGAAATCACTACCAGGTAATTGTCAATCAGTCTGCCGGCGTCCTCGAACCCACAGCAATCTCTGCGGACTCAACAGTCGTCTCACCGGAACAGATTCGCACCAGAATTCCGCCCGAATTTCTGCAGCAGGCTGTGTCGATCACTCGGAGTTTACCGGGCGTTCCTCTGATACCATGGCGAATCCGTTTCCCGAAACAGGACGAGGCGACTCCTGCAGTTGTTACGTTGGCCGCCCACACCACCATCCTGGATGAAGACGGTTCATGGCGATCGAGACACCAACTTGAGGTACGCAATGAATCGCGTCAGTTTCTGCCAGTCCGGTTGCCGGATGATTGTCGACTTCTGTACTGCCTTGTCGGCGGCCAACCGACACGGATGGTTTCCAGACCTTCCGCCGGTCGAACAATGTCACTGATTCCGATCCCGCAGGGAGGAAGATATTCCTCATCGTTCTTGGTCGAATTCGCCGTCGCGGGCCGAATTCCCAGTCCGCGGTATTCGCTGACGGCAACGCCACTGCACATTCCAGTGCCGACACTGCCTGACTTTCGAGATGACCCGGACTATGGAATTACCGTCACGCGCAATACGTGGAGCGTCTTCGTGCCGGAAGGCTGGCAGACGAGTGTCGACCTCGATCCCAGAGCCACCAACGTGGTCTCGGCCAGCGTCGAAGAAATGGATGACGCCATCGTACTTTCCACAGTTGACAATGCTCGCTCGCTCGTCCGCTCACTGGACACCATGCGTCGCTCTTCCTCACATGTCTTGAGTGATCTTCAGCAACAACAGCTTCATCTCGATCAACAACGTGGAAACATGGCCATCACGGAAAATGAGCGAGCCTCCGTACTGCGTGAACTCAGCGAAGCGATACAGAAACAGGTAAAAGAACAGAGTCAAAGCGGGATACAGCAGGAACTTCCGCAGAGCCATGAAAACAGATTCCTGCTGGGGATTGAACAGGACCGAAATTCCTCCACCATTACCAACAATGGACTTTTCTTTCGGTTCAACACTCCCGGCACAAAACCCGACGTCACCGGCGGAACACAGTTCAACTTTGCCCTTCCGCCCGTTCAGGCACAGGAAGCTGATAAACGGGTTGAGGAAAAGGCGACACTGAAACGCCCGGCTATTGCCGGCAAGGAACTTCAGGAAGGCAAGTCCGAATCGCGATCTCAACTCCTCAGAAACCGAGATGCGAAACTCAGACAGAACGCGTCCGAAATGAAGGACGGCGCTGCAACGCGAGGTCTGCAGGGCGATGCCTTCAAAAAGCAAAGCGAAGTACAGCTGCAGCAGCAAATGCCGGATCCATTCGGTCTGCCAGCCGGCATAGCAATCCCGAATGATTCAATCAAAGAAGATGCACAAGAGCTTCTGAACTCCGAAGCCCAACAACGCGAGTCTCAGGGATCACTGTCCCTGAAGTTCAACCTGCCGACTGCCGGAACTGAACTCAGATTCATGAGGACGACGGGAAATCCGACTCTTGCGCTACGCATCAGAAACGACGAATCTGTGACTCAACTGTTCAAACTGGGCTGGCTGATCGTCTGCGGTTTGGCGGCCGTTCATGCACTGAAAGCCTCGACATTCAGTTTACCCGCGACGTTAAAGTCCGTTGCATTTACTGTAGGCGCCATCAGCATGACCGGGCTCATTCTTCTGAATGGCGACCATGCTCAGGTAATTTGCGGACTTGTCTGCCTGACGGCAGCCGTTCTGTTTGCGGCAGTCCTGATCTGGGAAAGCTACCGGAAGGTCGACCAATATTCGGGACAATGACCGAAACAGCTCGGCTATGCAGCTTTGCGGCGAGACCTGCGCCCGGTTGGTCTCAAACGGTACTCAATATTGTTTCCCTGTTTGCCGCAGACCTCAAACCAATTCATCTGCCGAAAGCAATAAGCGGCCTTCTGAGCGAGCCAGCGAGGCATCCGGCCGTGTGTAGCCAGATCCCTTGTTGTAAACACATCCGGAACCGCAACGTTCAGAAAGTCCCAGAGTTCTTTTTCAGTGCATACAGAAAACGTCTGAACGATTTCCGTCAGTCGCCGGTCCTGCACACTGAATCGTCTGCGACGCGTCCGTGATCGTGGCGGAACTCGTGTCTCTTCCTGTTCGGTCAGAACAATATCCAGCTGAAGATTTGGATGCGGAAAGGCCTGAGTAAAATGGACCAGTTCCTGAAAGATCCAGGGCAGAGTCTGACGAGTGGGACTGTAGCGTGATCGAACGACTTTGCCGTTACGACGCTCTTTCGTCAGCAATCGCTTGCGGAAGGCCAGCGGTTTGACAACCGTCACGCGTTGCGTCTCCGTCAACGCACGAATTTTGTCTCGAATCGCCATCAGTGAAGCACACTGAACTTCGATCAGCCGCCCATCGGATGACACAGCATCGATTCGATAATTGTCGAAGACGACTTCATGCTGAGTCACATCGGGAACATAGTGTTCCTTGAGCTGCTGATGAATTGTGTTCGCCATCTGCGAGCAGACCTTTCAAAGCTCGACCGCCGCATTTTCGGAAATCGGCCAGAGGCAACTGTCACACCCCCTGAATCCATTGATCCATCGTGATTGGACAGCACGCTCCGGAACATCGTGTGAACAGGTTACCAGCGAGTTCTCACAACCAACGGATTGACAGGGAACCACTGAGCACTCCCTGAAACGGGGGGCTAACCCTTTGGAAGACAGCAAGAATGCAACAGGAACGGCTGCCCGGAG
>JAGQPY010000659.1 GCA_020426485.1 Planctomycetaceae bacterium | reverse complement strand
GGAGCGAAGTGAAAGGTGGAACTCACCGTGCTGTTGTGATGCACTTCCATTGTTCCTTCTGAGTTTCACCACTCTTTGAACCCGCCACAGTCTTCGTTCACCGCGGGCCAGATTCCATTGTTCCGAACGCTTGGTCATCTTGCCGCTCGCCGCCCATCCGCCGTCATCGTCGTCTGGATGGTTGTTCTGACAGCGTGCCTCGCAACAGCCCCGGAATGGTCTTCTGTGGTGGAGAACGGTGAGTTTGCCTTCATGCCGAAGGATTCTCCCAGCGTCATTGGCGACCAGCTGTTTCGGGACACATTTCCGGATCACAGCGTTTCCAGCAGCGTGGTTCTGGTGATCGAGCGCACGACTCCGTCGGAGGGCCTGCTGCCCGAAGATCATCTGTTTATTGAAAACGTCCTTGTTCCGGGCCTGCGGCGAGTCGTCGGACTGCCGGAGCACATGAACGAGTTCCCGGCGGATGCTCCTGTTCCGGCAAACATGCCGCTGCGGAAGCTGAGCTATCGGGGGAGCGACAACATTGGCGGGCTGTATGACAGTCCGGATGGACAGTCGTCCTTGATTGTTCTGGAGCTGAAGACGGAATTTCTGGATCAGGGCAATGAAAGACTGATCGCCGACGTCGAACATTTCCTGTCGGCTCAACGTTATGTGCCGGTGAACGATCCGGAACATGCTCCCATCCCCGCGGGCCTTCGAATCTCCTTCAGCGGCACAGCAACGTTTGGACGAGACATCATTCGAGAATCGGTCGAAAGTGCGAAGTCGACGGAAACATGGACGGTGGTGTTGGTCGTGTTTCTTCTGCTGATCATGTACCGCGCGCCGCTGCTGGCCATCATTCCTTTGTTGACGGTGGTGGTTGCCGGAGCGGCGTCGCTGTCGCTGCTGGCGATCGGGGCAAAACTTGGTTGGTTGCAACTGTTTACCGGCATCGACGCTTATGTGAACGTTCTGGTCTACGGAGCTGGAGTCGATTACTGTCTGTTTCTGATTGCTCGATACCGCGAAGAACTCGAATCGGGATCACCGATCCCCACCGCCATATCGACGGCGCTGCATCGAGTCGGGTCTGCTCTGGCAGCCAGTGCGGGCACCACGATGTGTGGCATCGGGATGATGGCATTCGCTGAATTCGGCAAGTTTCGTCAGGCAGGGATCGCCATTGCCTTCGGACTGGTCATCTGTCTGAGTGCCTCGCTGACCCTGACTCCCGCCATCCTGCGGTTATTCGGTCGATGGGCGTTCTGGCCCAATATTCCGGCCAATCTGCAGACATCGGCCGTGGGCGGATTTGTCGCTCGACCGGATCGCCTGTCTCGCCTGCTGGCCATCGCATGGAAACGAATCGGTCGTCTGCAGCTGAAGAAGCCGCTGCACATGTGGCTGGGAAGTCTGGGCGTTCTTCTGCCGTTTGCCATCGTGGGAGTCACCTTCTTCGGCTATCGCAGCTACGGGCTGATTTCGGAACTTCCCGATACCGCGCCCTGTGTTCAAGGCGCGGAAGCTCTGCAGAACCATTTTCCGTCGGGCGAAGTCGCTCCTGTTCGAGTCCTGGTGCGCCTGCCCGGACGCGATTTCACTCAGCGTTCCATTCGTCCTCCCGAAGACATTCGACAGTTCAGCGCGAACATCCTGAAGAATGGACGTGAACTGGGAGTCGAAGCCATTCGTTCACTGGCAGATCCCAAAGGTGGCCGCGATATCGGGAAGATCATTGCCGCGGCCGAACGCCTGCACGCTCGAAAAGACTACGCTTCGTCACTGGACCCCGAAGTGACTCGACTGGACCTGATTCTCAGCAACGACCCATTCAGCCGCACCAGCATCGAACAGTTTCGCCATCTGCGAACCGTTCTGCCGGACCTGCTGCCGGATTCCATGAAAGGTGCCACGATTTACATGGCGGGTGAAACCGCCAATCTTTCTGATCTGAAGAGCGTGACCGATCGCGATCAGATTCGAGTCAACGCTCTGGTGACGCTGGTGGTGTTTGCGATCCTGTGGGTTCTTCTGCACAAGCCCGGCATTTGTGCCTATCTGATGTTCACGGTGCTGTTCAGTTATCTGGCAACGCTGGGTTGTACGTTTCTGTTCTTCTGGGCGATTGACCCTTCCGGATTTGCCGGGCTGGACTGGAAGGTGCCCATGTTCCTGTTCACCATTCTGATCGCTGTTGGTGAAGACTATAACATCTTTCTGCTGACCCGTATTCAGGAAGAACGATCGGTCCATGGCCCCGTCGAAGGCGTGACCGTCGCGCTGGACCGCACGGGAAGTATCATCAGCAGCTGCGGCATTATTATGGCGGGCACGTTCTCGTCACTGATGGCGGGAAGCCTCGTCGGAATGGACCAGCTTGGCTTCGCGCTGGCGCTGGGCGTGTTGATCGATACGTTTCTGGTTCGCCCGATTATGGTGCCCTCGTTTCTGATTCTGCTGGCTCAGGGAAGAGCCGGCGTTCTGGGAAGACTGACCGGATATGCACCAACAGCTTCGAGTTCAGCCAATGAATCAACGACGGATACATCTGCGTAGAGGCTGGTAAAAAAGGGTTCAGATCTCT
>JAGQPY010000658.1 GCA_020426485.1 Planctomycetaceae bacterium | reverse complement strand
GTTCATCGACATCTGTGGAAACGACCAGTTCAAACGGCGGCGTGTACTGATGTTCAAACGCTCCAATGTCCGGCATCCCGAAGCGTCGATCGGACGGATCCTGAGTAAACACCGCGCGGCGGAACGGGATTCCCCGCTGATCGGTTGTCGGAGCTAACGCAGCGGTATAATGCTGCAGCATCTGAGCCGGTGTGAGAGCCGAGTCGTAATAGGCGAACTCGTCGACCGCGCCTCGTCCATAGCGAGGATCAGAGAGTGAATCGTCGAATCCGATGTTCACATTGATCAATGCCTCAGAACGAGTCAGCGACAGCACCGTCTCTGCGACGACATTCCCGTCAAGGTACATTCGGCCCACGCGGGTTTCCTGATCGAAGGAAATGGCGTAGTGGTGCCAGTTTTCGGGGTCAGGGACGGCGACGATGCCAATCTGTTGACGATTGCCGTTTGCATCAACCACCAGGCCAGTCCATTCGTTTGAATCCTTGACGGGATGAATCAGGAATCCGTTCGCGACGCGGGAGCTGGCAATCCAGCCGAAATTGTTCCACACGCTGCTGTTCGATCTGGCCCAGGCTTCCGCTGTGAAACTGGGAGTGACAGGGATCGTCGCGGTCACTTTGTCAATGATGCCGTCCAGTTGCAAAGCACGGCCAAGATTCTCGGACGGCCCGAGCACGTCAGGAATAGCTCCGCCCTGGAACGTACCGTTGTTGAAGCCTCCCAGCGGCCCCTGGTCCTGAGCAACGGTTCCGGATGTTTCCTCGAATCGGAATTGCGTCGTCGCCCCGTGCACGGCAACCAGGGGCTCATAATGCGGCATGCCACCATCAATGGCGGGACTGCCGGGCGTCAGCGTATGCACCGTAGTTCCGTAGAATTTGCTGGGCACCACGTGCAGAATGTCCTCGGTCGGCAGCATGCTGCCGCGACCATCCCCGACAAGATTGCCGTTGATACCGTGCTCTGCCCATAGTGCCACAGCACGGCCTTCGCCGCTCGGATCGTTGGGGTGGCCGATCAGGTTGCCAAAGTTGGCGAGCGCGTCGGACGGGAGCAGTTCCGTATTCAGGCCGACGCGGTAATTGAAGTCGGTCGTGCCGTTACCGCTCACACCGTTCTGGTCCCCCAACAGCGAAACTTCCAGCGTGTGCAGTCCCGGGCCAAGCGGCTTCGGCAGTGTCAGACTGAACTCGCCATTACCCGTCACGCCGGTCGACAGTGTTCCGTCGATACTGATGCTGCGATTGTATGTGTCGAATCCGCTTGGCTTGTCGAAGCCTGTGATTTGAATCGGGATTTCCGTGACAACAAGGCCCTCAGGGACCGTGAATTCAATGACGTCGATACGATCGCCTACGTCCCCGACGACGCCCACTTTCCCGCGAATCCCGTTTTCGCCAAGGCCCAGGACACCCGCGTCAACGCCGCTGTCCGAAGCATCATTGCTGGTTTCGTTATAGTTGAGCGGACTGAAGCTGCCAAACCGCAGACCATAATCACTGGAGTTATTGCCTGCGATCAGCGTGTTGAACATCGAAATCTGCGACGACACTTCCAGGCCGGCCAGGTTTCCCGTGACCGTTACATGCGCCAACGAAAAGTCGCCCTCCTGATGGACGATCCCGATGTTTTCATTGCCGCTGACCGTTACATTGCTGAGGTCTGCAGATGCAGCTCCTGCCTGTCGCAATCCGTAAACGCCGTTTCCCACGATTGCAGAGTTTCGTACTGACAGATCTCCGTAGTTTTCGATGCCCGTTTGTGAATTGCTGCGTACCTCACTGTCGTGGAGACCCATCGTTCCGGAGTTGACAATCCCATGCCAGGAACTCTGTGTCACCTCAACGTCGTAAAAATCAAGCTGCCCCTGGTTGTAAACGCCTCTGCCCTGCGCGAGTTCCACGCCGTAAACGGTCGACACGCCGGAAGAACCGACCTCAAGGGAAAAGTCATTGAAACTTTCCGGCCGAATACTGAGCAGATGCGACCCCGGTCCCAGTATGGTGACGTTACCGCTGATGGAAACCGGGGCACCCCCGCTTTGAGTCCATTCGAACGTCTTCTGCTGACCGTCTTCAAACAGCGATGCGTCAAAGCGAATGACGTCGGTGAACGTGCCAGCCGGAGCATCTCCGATCTGCATATCCTGATTGGCCGCATACAAGGCTTCGCGCAGAGTCAGCTTCCCGTCGGCAAGCATGTCCGGACCGACCGGCCCATCGGACAGGTCGTCCACAAAGTACGCCGTTAGGAGTGAACGAATCTCCAGTACTTCGACAGCAGTTGTTCCGTCGAGACGCAGCTCGCTTTTCCGACGTCGGCGTCCGGTTTGGGATCGGGTCTTTAGACTCTGCAGAAATTTTCGAATCGTCATTGCCGTGGGCCATCCGTCAAAGGTCGTCGATCAGGGCAAAGTTGCCCTGCTGACAAAGATGGCGCACGGCGTTACGCGGAAATTCTGCCGCATTGAAGACGCGACGATCCGGATATCGTGCGGACTGGTTCGGCCGGGAGTCAGATTGTGGTCAAAAGCAAGTGTCGCCCGGTCAGATGAAAGTTCGGCGGCACATCAAC
>JAGQPY010000657.1 GCA_020426485.1 Planctomycetaceae bacterium | reverse complement strand
TGTCTTTGATTCAACACGTCGAGTTTCCGTGAGCGGTTGGTAAGAATTAACTGGTCGCAGAATTGGTCAGAATTCTGAATCGGTCGGAATTCTTACGAATTCCGCTACAGACCCGGGAATTCTTGTCGCGTTCCGCGACACGCCTTGGGACCTTCGCTCCTGCAGATGGTCAGATTCAACACAGAATCGGTGCCTCCGGAGTCATCGTGAATGCTTTCGGAAGATCAAAGGCGGGTTTCGGCGATCCTCTGTCGGCAAAATCCAAAGCGGCGAAAAGTCACCGCACTCCAATGGGGCGCTGTCCATTTAAGCAACACGGCTTTATGGCTTCAGCCCTTGTGATGTCATTTCTGTCATGACGAGCGACAGGTGAGCCGGAAGCCAATCTGTCGTTGTGTAGACGCCGTGTCCGAACAGAGATTCTTCCACCGGAACGGCATTCAGAAGCTTTCGGCCGGATGGTTCGTATTCCACCAGAAGATTTCGTCCGTCGGCGTGGCACCGCGTTCCGGTTTTCCACCGCGCGCAGAGGTTGCGGATGCCTTCCGGACGGATAAAACGAGTGTCCAGGCCGTGTTCAGGGACAATCAGATCAGCCTCCAGAATCTGCTTCAGCCTGTTATTCTGAGTTGACGTCACATAGGTATCCAGGTCGGTCCCCGCGATGCCAAACGCCTGAACCCAGTCACCAAACCTGGCGGTCAAAACATCGGACAACCGTTGCGGAGGAAACATCGGCTGGCACCGCGCTGGGTTGGTTTCGCTGTAGTTCCGATGATGCAGCACATGCAGCAGACGACGACAACCCGCAGTGTCCCAGCCATACCGAACCGGAGTGCCGAACGTAACCAGCGTCAGGCCTCGCGCGATGGGATGAGGCGACGATGATCCCGCCAGAATCTGCCGCGCGTTGGACCAGTGTGGAAGATGATCGGCTGCGGTCGCAGTGAAGAACCGTTCCACCGATTCTCGATCATTGGCCAGCAGGTTGCTCAGAATTGCCATTCCGTTTCCCGCGTGAGAATGCCCCCAGATCATGGCCTGAGAATCTTCAGAAACCTGACGTTCCTGTAGCCGGCACAGCAGTCGAACAGCCAGGTCCGCTCGCGCAAAATGATGGTTCTGCCCGGACCACGTGGGAGCCAGCCGAGTGATCTGCGGGTCATCTCCCACCAGTTGCTGAAAATGGTCTGCGAAATCCTGAGTGTAGTTCGCAATGTCGCCTGTGATCCCATCGGTCAACGGCTTCGTTCGTTCCAGCAGAGCATTCATGGCTGCCCTCAACGGCACAGACAATGCCGGAACACCATCGGCGATGGCTCCCAGTGTTTCCGCAATGCCAAACGGATCGCTGCCCAGAAAGGTACCATGAACCAGAACAACTTCCTGAATCCCGAACTGATGATGCAGCGCGTCGAAGGAAGCGCCATCGAACCCGGTCGACATCAGACGATGAAAGGAAACCGGTTCCGCAGGGTGCGTCGGATAGATCTGATGATGAAAACAATTCTGCAGAGGCATCTGTTGGTTTACCACGAATGTCTGGCCGAGTTGTTCACCGCCGGATTTGAACTCAACACAACTTTGGCACCGGAATCCGTTTGACTGCCGCCTATGATAGGGCGCGACGTTGTCAAAGTCAGCGATTCGAACAAAACCGGGATACGCATGCTTCCCGACTGGTATTTTCACGGGGGGCGACGCCTCAGACTATTCGAGCTGCGGCTGGAAAAAGCTCCGGAGAGCTTGGTCGCTCTGAGAACCGGATTCAACGTGAAGAGGTTCGCCGAAATCAGAAATCCGATCCGGGGTGGGCAGGAGGACCGCCAATGAGAAGTTCCCGGGGTTCGCAGACGAACGCAGCCTTGACGTTGGTGAAACACATGTCGCCTGCGTCACCGGGGCTTGTTTCTGGAAAACCAGACGACATCATTCGTATGATTCCCGATCACCTTCACAAAGTTTTTACAGGACCTGTTCAGTGTTTCCTTTGCACGATGACATTCAGTCGCAAAAACCTCCGCTCATTAACTTTGCGATGATCGGATTGTGTGTCGTCGCGTTCCTGATTCAAATGAAGGATCCCAAAGGATTCGTCGATGAATTCGGAATGATCCCGCTGCGGATCAGCCAGCCAACGGCAGAGATTATCGTTGAGCGACCGGACATTGTGGACACACCGTCCGGACCACGTCAGGTGATGGTTCAGGAACCGCTGCCGCAGCCACGCTTCGCACCGGTCACGACATTGCTGAGCTGCATTTTTCTGCATGGCAGCCTGATGCACCTGCTTGGCAATATGTGGTTTCTGTATGTCTTTGGGGACAACGTGGAGGATCGGCTCGGCAGCTTCCTTTACCTGTTGTTCTATTTGTGCAGCGGCCTCGCGGCGAGCCTGACGCACTACGCTTTTCAACCAGAGTCACCCATTCCAACCATCGGTGCCAGCGGTGCGGTTGCCGGGGTCATGGGGGCCTACATGTGGTTGTATCCTCATGCCCGAGTTCTGACGTTGATTCCGATCTTCTTTATTCTGCAGACCTTCATCATTCCCGCTCCCGTCTTCCTGGGGATCTGGTTTGTCATTCAGTTGGCTCAGGGATCATTTTCGATGGGCA
>JAGQPY010000656.1 GCA_020426485.1 Planctomycetaceae bacterium | reverse complement strand
TTACCTTGTCTATGAAGACGAAGAAGATGGCGAAGGCCTGGAGCAGGCTGCGTAAAAAGCCTGGAGCAGGCTGCGTAAATCGATTACGCTTTCAAGCGAGACTCGACGGGAGCTCGGATCTGCGGATCCGGGCTCTTTCTTTTTTCGGGGAGTCTCAAGTCGTTTGGCCTGAGTGAAGATTGATTGCAGATCTGGCAGGCTTCACTTTGAATCGATTGACCAGATTGCTTGTTCGATTACCTGGCTGGTCAGAATCAGAGACCTTTCGAGGCGTATGCTTTCCAGGCTTTGGTCTGAAGTTTTTTTGACGAGTGGCCGTTGAGACCGTGTTTGGCTTTCTGAATATCAACAAACCACCGGACATGACATCGCGGGATGTCGTTAACGTTGTTCAGCGTCTTGTGAAGCCGCATAAGGCTGGACATGCCGGAACGCTCGATCCCATGGCGACGGGTGTGCTGCTTGTTGCCGTCGGCAAAGCCACTCGACTGATCTCACTTGCTCAGCAGTTGCCCAAAGTGTATCTCGCGGAATTCCAACTGGGTGTTCGTTCGGATACGGATGACATCACAGGAAATGTCACCGCTGTTGATGTGCCGGCGGACACTCCGGCGGAGTCGCAGGTGCGGGAACAATTGAATGCTTTTGTCGGGACAATCGATCAGATTCCTCCCGCGTTTTCCGCAGTCAAAGTTTCCGGCGAACGTGCTTACGATAAAGCTCGCCGTGGCGAAGGCGTTGAGCTTCGTTCGCGAAAAGTCGACGTCTACCAGATTGACTTGCTCTGGTACCGCTGGCCAACATTGTCGGTTCGAATCCGCTGTGGTTCCGGAACATACATTCGGTCCATCGCCCGCGACCTCGGCGAACTCCTGAACTGCGGCGGTTTGATGACTTCGCTGGTGCGCGAGTCATCGGGGCCGTTTGCTGTAACGGACGGATTGTCGCCTGACGGGATCACCGCGCAGACTGTAGAACAGTCGATGGTGAATCCGGTGTGCCTTGTTCAGGACCAGTCCCGTTACCGAACGTCGCCGGAGGAGATGGAATTCCTGAAGGCTGGTCGCGCCCTCACGCCGGACCAATCCCGGTTGGAAATGATTCCGGGAAGGGCACAAGCACAGGTCTGTTCCATCGCTTTTGTCAGCAGCGATGGAAAGGCACTGCTTGCGCTGGGCGAAGCCGACATGACCGTGCCCATTCTGCAGCCTCGAACGGTGCTGATCTGAAATCCGTGCGTCGTTTCAAATCTGGTTAGTCCAGAAAACGAATGCAGATTGGGCGCCCGACTTTGACGTGGTTGTCGGTCTGTGTCAGCCTTCCTGTCTTCGGATCAACCGCGAACGTAATGATGGTGTCCGAATTCTGATTCTCAGCCAGCAGCCATTTGCCGGAGGGATCGAAGTTAAAGTTTCGGGGTTCTTCGCCGCCTGTGTTCTGAATTTCGACAGGAGTCAGTTCGCCATCGTCGGGCGATACGGAGTAGACCGCAATACTCTCGTGTCCGCGATTGCTGACATAAAGATGCGTTCCGGCGGCATTGAGCAGGCATTCGGAAGTGCTTTTTCGACCGCTGAAGTCAGCAGGCAGAGTGCTGAGCGTCTGGCGAGCCGTTAAACCACCCGACGCAGGGTCTCGATGGAACATCGTGACTTCTGCAGACAGTTCATGATTTGTATACGCGAACCGACCGGAAGGGTGAATGCAGAAATGGCGAGGACCACCGCCGGGAGCAACGGCGGCTGTTTCCGGGCTTCCCGGCACGAGCAGACCTTCCTGCGGATCGAAGCGATAAATCATGACCCGATCAATTCCCAGATCGGCCACGTAGGCATATCGATTGTCGCTGGAAAGATTAATGGAATGAGCGTGAGGGCCTTCCTGTCGAGACGGATCCGGGCCGGAGCCTGTATGGTTGATGAGGCATGAATAGGACCCCAGCGAACCATCTTCTGAGATCGGGAACACAATGGCATTGCCGCCGGTGTAGTTGGCAATCAGCAGGAATCGGCCCTGGCGGTCGACGACACAGTGACACGGTGCGCCACCTTCCGTGGCGCGTTGATTGATGAGCGACAGCCTGCCGGTGTCGGCGTCGATTCTGAACGCACTGACTGCTCCCGTGGGTCTGCCTTCGTAATCATTGTTTTCGTTGACGGCAAAGAGAAAGCGTCCATTGGGATGAATTGCCAGAAACGATGGGTTGTCAGTTTCAGCGGCCAGAACCGGCTCCGAGATCCCCCCCGTTTCGTCATTGAAGACGGCGGTATAGATTCCGTCGCTGATGCTGTCGCCTCGGGTGTAAGTGCCAATGAAAAATCGGTGTTCGGCTGCCATGTTTTGGTTCGCAATGCACAGTGGGATCGAAATCAGAAGAAGCAAGCGGAGCATATAAGGTTCGCCATTCCCGATGGTGAAGGACAGTGTCGGTCGTGAAGCGCAGTGTCGATGGTGAAGCGTAATGTCGGCACGGTCGTTTGAAGACATCCTGGCCGGAAACACAACATCCACTCGGCCGGAGTATACAGACTTTCCCAGCGAATTCAGCCTGCCGTGGCAGCGAGCTTCAGGAACGAGTCCGCCATGTTCCGAGGTTCCGAGCCGTGCTTCGAATTGTGGAGACTCCGCAG
>JAGQPY010000655.1 GCA_020426485.1 Planctomycetaceae bacterium | reverse complement strand
CAAGCGAGTTGCCGCGTTGCTCCGAATGCGAATTTGCTCTTGGCGTCACGATACCTGACGGCCGCGGCATTCGCGTGTTATGCGGCGGGCGGATGCTGTTCAAGGCCCGCCTGAAGCTGACGCCGTTGCAGGCCCCACTTCAGCAGCGGCGGCGTCACCATCGTCGTCACGATCACCATGACGACCAGTGCGGAGTAGGTGTGTTCGTCGATGATTCGATCGGCACCGATTTTCAGTTGTAATCCGATGGCGGCAAAGATCAGGCCGACTTCTCCGCGTGGAATCATACCCAGTCCGATGCTCAGACGATCCACGTCCTTGTCCGGAACCACCAGTCCACAGACCTGCTTCCCGATGATGGCAGCCACCGTCAGCACCGACGCCAGGCCGAGGACATTCAGGTTGGCAAAGCTTCTCAGGTCAACGTGCAGTCCCATCTCCACAAAGAACACCGGAACAAACAAATTCAGCAAGGGGCGCATCAGGTCATCCAGAGAAAGTTCGGGACCATCGCCTCGATTCATATGCTGGTAGTGAACGTCATCCAGAATCAGACCGGCGGCGAACGCTCCGACGATCGTGGCCAGTCCCGCTGCATTCGCTGCATAGGCAAACGAAAAACAGATCAGCAGTGCAGCCACGATCAACAGGTCTCGTCCACCGAGGTAACTCGCCAGCCGAAAAATCAACGGAGGAATGTATTGCCCCAAAAACAGCGCCGCGACCAGAAAGCCCAGGGCTCGAACAATGATCCAGCCAAGATCCGCAACCCCGAAGTGAACCACCGCACCCGTCGCCGCGGCAGCCATTGTCGCAATGACTCCCTGAGCCACCGCAAGGACCACCAGTCCCAGAACGTCGTCGATCACAGCCGCTCCAAGGATGATGTGCGCTTCCTTGGTGGTCGACTGCCCCAGATCCTGCAGCACGCGAGCCGTAATTCCCACGCTTGTTGCGCACAGAGTCGCTCCCAGAAACATGTGAACCGGCCACGGATGATCAGGCAGCAGCACGGCACCACAACCCCAGCCCAGAGCCGTCGGCACGACAACTCCGACAATCGCCACCAACAGCGCCGTCAGCCCGACCTGCAGCATTTGACGAACGGAAGATTCCAGGCCCACCTGAAATAACAACAGAATGACGCCGATTCGAGCGATGTGGTCGACCGTCGTACCTGCAATCAATTGATGATCCAGCAGGTCGACGTCGTGGTGCTGAGTGTAATCAACTTTCAGAAACTCAAGTCCGGTGAAGCCGCACAGGTACAGATTCCCCAGCACCATTCCCATGACCAGTTCTCCCAGCACAGCGGGCTGGCCAAGAGTTTCAAACAGATGGCCGCCCGCTCGAGCGACCAGGAGAATCACCACAATCCCCAGCAATACCGGAGCAATGGGGTCGCCATGACTCGACTCCGCTTCTTCGGCCATGGCGGCCATCGGATCCGCTGACCCAACGTGGGCCGTCTCTTGCGCACCCGCCACGATCCCGGAAGAATCCGTCGGCGCCGCCACCGCAGGCTGAGGACGAATTTCGGAAGGCGTTTCATCCGCCGCTGCTCTGTCGATCAGTGGCAGGCAGATTGACGCCGCCACCACCAACCGGATGATCACCCAGTTCCGGCAACGCTGTGAAGCATTTCTGTAGCCGGATTCGTGAGAATTCGGAGAACATCGCGGTGATCTCAGAAGTTGCACGACTTCTGCTGCCAAAGTGTTCTCCATGAAAAAATGCTTCACAGCGTTGCCGTTCCGGGAAGCACTCGAGCGACGGGCCAACTTCGGCAGAGCGGCTGTCGATTTCATGGCGTCGGACCTCTCGAAATCGACAACCTGCAAGTCGTTTGTGCGACAGATCGGCGAACTGAACATAAGTTTTCTGTCAGTATGAAAGATTTCGTGTCAGCAACAAAACAATAGCGGCTCCGCCGCAACGTGAAAGTGTACAGGCCATCCGAAAAAAGAGGGCTGACCCTTTGGAGGGCAGCAAAAATACAGAACAGTGGTCCGGAAAAGGGCAGCCCCTTTTTCAGACAACCTCTGCACACCTGCCCAAGTCGCCTTCGTTCCGAATACCATCACCGAAAAACGCATCACCACCTGTATCCCGGCGTTCATTTTTCGTGCCGAAGACTCGGGAATTCCCTTCCAGCTGCCCGATCGTGTTGCTTCGGCTGTTCCGCCACTTTCACTCATCATTCGCAGCCAGTCCCCCGCGACGTGTCCGCTGAGCAACGCCCGTCGTCTGATTACCAACCAGAAACGCCCGACGTCACAAAGAATCTTCCTTCGTTTGACCCGTCGCCGACCGGTCACACTGTCCCGGCCCTGCACCTTTCCCTCGCCCTTTGCATGCTCTTCAGGGAACGGTGTTTCCCGGACAGAAGTCTCTTCACGGCGCTCCGCAACACTCCATTCCATCCTGAACTGCAATATGGCCCGCGAAATCCACAACACCCGGCAACAAAACCGCGGATACAATTGCATTCAGCATCGAAACGAGTAACCTTCCGCCATCGGGCGGTGTCTCACCGTCAGACTCGATACTCACGGGGCGTGGCGCAGCCTGGCTAGCGCGCTTGCATGGGGTGCAAGAGGTCGCAGGTTCGAATCCTGTCGCCCCGACTTT
>JAGQPY010000654.1 GCA_020426485.1 Planctomycetaceae bacterium | reverse complement strand
CCGGGATCAGATCTTCTGCAGCGATCAGCCCGCTTTCAGACGTCGCGGGCCTGATAGTATGAGCGCCACTGTGAACGGCAAAGCACCGCTGCGTGTCTCGATCGTACGGATGACGGCCAGCGTTCACTGGGTGCCAAAAAACTCCGCAGCCTGCTGCCTGGCAAGGCACTTTCGCGAACACTGGTTGCGTCAATCGTCAGCAAATCGCCAGCCGCTCTATTGGTTTCCGCCACCGGAGAGATCACGTGGAACGGTGTTTGCTGTGCCAAAGCTCCGCCGAAACTCATCACAAATTCACAAATTCGTTTCCGTTTCAGAGATTCGCTGGCGGGGATGGAACAGCGATCTCGATGAGTCTCTCGCCTCCAGTGAATCTGTTTTCGGCAGAAAATGCTGGTCGAATCGTCGAAGCGGGGTTTCCTGTAAACACTCCAAAAATCGGGAAGGCGCTTGACTAGGTTCGAGAAATCAACTGAAGTTCACGATAAGTTAACATTGAGGGGTGCAGGTTTACTGCCGAAGTCGGACGTCGGCAGGATTTGATTCGCTGCCCGGATGCAGCCACACGGAAAGTGGTGTCGCATGTCTCAGCTCGCACTTTCAATCGCCTTCATTGCTGCTTCGTGTGCCGGATTCCTTCTCTGCGGAATTCGGACCGCTCGGTGTCCAGCCACGGTCGCCCGGGTTGCCGTTCAGATGCTCGGCCTGCTGACACTCGGAGCCTACCTGTTGCTGCTGTGGGATCGCCCGATTCTCGCCCGCCTCTTTCCGCACGCAAATCTGATTGTGTTGAGTAACTGGCTGCCCATGTGGGGCTGCTTCTTTGTCGGCTGTTACGCGGCTACAGAGAATGTGCACTGGATGCGTCGAATGCTCCTCAGCGGGCTGACACTCTGTCTGTGCATCTATTCGTGCATCGCTCCGCTGTTGGGTGAAACTCCGGACTGTTCCATTCAGTCGCGACCAGGTGCGCTGGTGTCACAGTCGACTCCCTACACGTGCTCTGCTGCCTGTGCCGCCTCACTGCTTCGACTGCACGGCGTCAGCGCGACGGAATCGGAACTTGCCAATCTGTGTCTGACTCGTGAAGGCACACACTGGCAGGGGCTCTACCGCGGCCTGATGATTAAGACGGAGTTGACGGAATGGACCGTGGAAGTGGAGCCATTCGATCCGCAGACACTGCAGCAGAAGACATCGCTTCCCGCGATCATGTGTGTCAACATCGATCCCAGTCAGTTTGACGGGAACGTTGATCACGGCTTCAAGGCCGAAGTTGGGCATTCGGTGCTCTATCTGGGACCTGCTGGTTCTCGGACGATTTCCGTGTTCGATCCCGCTCCCGACTTTGGGCTGGAATCGTGGGGCGATCGCATCATGGAAACCATCACCAGCGGAGTACTCGTTCGTCTGGTACCTCGTGACCCGGACAATGTGGCGGCTCTGCACGAAAGCCGCAGAACAGCTCGCCATTTCGCCGCCCGCCGATTCACCGTGGGACTCTGATGCCCGGTCGGATCATCATCTACGCTCATACAGTCGCAGCGGCCATCTGTTTGTCGTTTACCCTGGCCTGGGGCCATCTGCTTGTGAGTCCACAGGTGTCCGTGTTCTTTGTGGAGTATGGAGGCTTCCTGTTTTTGCCGGCGCTTCTGGCCGAATTCGCTTGTCCGTTTGCCATGTTTCTGCTGCTGACCAGCAGACGCCATTCGCTCGGCACTTTCATTCGACTGGTCCTTGCCGAGCTGCTGTTGTGTCTGACTCTGCCGTATCTGCTGCGGCCCGCTGTGTGGTAGTCACCGTGGTCGTGACGGAAGCCGGCGAAGTTCCCGTGATCATCGCCGCCAACGACGACGTTTGCTGATCGCGATTTCAGAAATCGCCGCGGTCTCCGACAGCCAGTCTGGCCGGATTGGTCGCAATTTGAGCGAAATCTGTTTCAATGCTCGCACCGTATTGATTCCAGACGCTTTCCTCGCCTTTCGACGGCCCTGCCACAGAAACGCCAATGACTGACGCTTCCACGAATGACCGCCGCCGCCCGGAGTCTGTTTCCGAGCCACCATCGTCTCCCCTGGAAATCCTGAAGCAGGTCGGCCCGGGGCTGATCATCGCCGCCAACATTGTCGGTTCCGGCGAATTGATCATGACCACCAAAACGGGTGCCGAAGCCGGCATCGCTCTGCTGTGGCTGATCATGCTGGGCTGTGTGGTGAAGGTATTCGTTCAGCTGGAACTCGGTCGCTTCGCCATCAGTCACGGCGAAACGACGCTCTCGTCACTCAATCGAGTCCCCGGTCCTCGTCTGGGACGTATCAACTGGGTCGTCATGATGTGGGGCTTCATGATGCTGACCACCGTGGGTCAGCTGGGAGGCATCGTCGGAGGCGTTGGTCAGGCACTGGCTCAGACCATTCCCATCACCGGTGACGTTCAGGAAGCCGTGCGCATTCCATCGGAAGACAATATTCGCACGTTGGTGGATTTTCAGCTGCTGCAGGAAGGCAAAGCCCCGGTTCGAGACAACGAGCTGGCAACACGACTGGAGAAGCTCACGGAATCTCAGCGCCAGCGTTTTGAACGTCAAATGGCATGGGTAGCTCAGGACCTGAACAATCTGGGCGATCGCGGCGAGCACTT
>JAGQPY010000653.1 GCA_020426485.1 Planctomycetaceae bacterium | reverse complement strand
GTTCACAGAGATCATCACCAAAGCCAGCAGCAGTGCCGGAAGGAAGCACAACAACAGAACAGAGACCAGAGTGCCCACGACGGCCTGCATCTGCGTCTTCGTGAACAGTCCAAACAGGACGCCCGTCCATTTCACGAGGTGCAGGTAGACGAATGAAAACGACAGGGACGCCATCAGATAAACGACGGCTCCGAAGAACCAAGGCAACGAAAGCCAATCAGCATTTACCCCCCACGGGCTTTGACCTTCGGACAGAAATTCGACGGGCATGCGCATTCGAGTATTCATCAGGTTGATCACGGCGGTCAGAAAGACCAGAAACATCAAACGCCGGATCACATTGTCGACGGACTGCACCTTGTCATTGATCAGTTGCCTGCTGGTTAGTGGCAGGGTCAGCAGTGTATCAAGCGTTTGCCGATCCCGTTCTCTGGCAAACAGACGGCAGGAGACCCCGATCACTGCCAGCAGAGCGATGATCATCACGATAAACGTAAACAAGGCACAGATCTCGTTGTGATTGCTCCTGCGGCTGGCGCTGACGGAGGAGAGTTCCAGGAAAGCCGTCAGTAAGCCGATGACCATAATCCAGCGCCAGCTCAGAATTCCCGAGTTCTGCTCTTCTCGCCACTGAACAGGTCGGTCCGCCATCGTTCGGATTCTGTCGTTGGCCCTCGAAATGGCTCGGAGATCACTCCGTCGGTATGAATCCGGCCCTGCCGCAAGATTCGAATCGGAATCGGAATCGGCCCGCCATCCAAGTCGGCTTTCGAGATTCGCCCGGATCTGACGGACCACTGCTGTCACCGATGTTGCCGATCCGTAACAGAAACGAATCAGTGCTGCTTTGGCCACGAACAGCAGCCCTGTCGTCAGAATGACGGACGGCAATAACATGAGCAGCAGGTCAGTACGTGAGCCGGGGTTCTCCAGAGCGACAAACATCAGGTAAGGCGGAAACAGAAAGAACTCTTCGTCGGAGACACCGCCAAACCATCTCAGCCGATCCAGAATCCTCATTTCGACAAGGATCGGCACCGTGAAATACAACAGCAGCAGAAAGACGTAGGTGGCCCAGAAGGCTCCCATTCCCGTTTCAAAAATCGCCGAGCAGCAGATACTGACGACGGTGACCTGAACAACGGCGAACATCAGAACGCTCATCGCCCATGCAGAATCTTCAAACGTGACTCCCCCCAAAAGGTAGCTCAGTCCAAACAACGGCGCGGAGACGGTCAGGATGGTCATCAGCGGAAGCATTCTTGAAAACACCTTTTCAAGAATGATGGTGCCGGGAGTCAGTTGTGAGATCATCATCAGCCCGAGCGTCTGTTTTTCCTTTTCCGCCGTGATCGCCGAACACGCCAGCGCTGGAGCAATGGCATAGACGGTCACGGCCAGCGACACGAACAGCACGATTGTCATGTCACGACCTGATCCCAGAATGGCCATCAGGTTGTAGGCCGACGTCATTCGTTCTGCGTAGATCGTCAGAAAGATCAGCGAAAAAATGACCATGCACAGACAACGCAGGACATAGTTTCGCTTTCGCTGAGCCAGCTCGATCAGCTCACGTCGGAAGAGTGGCAGTTCAGAAACAAATATGGACATTTACGAAAGACTCCATCGAGACCACCCGTCGATCTTTGTGTTCATTAGATCGTAACACACTTCGAACAGGTTCCGTCCGGTTTGGTTTTCGACTCAGCTTACCGTTCGGCGTTCGAGCCACCAATTGACGTTGTCCGTCGACCACCGAGCGTTGACCGCTCAACGTCGACCACTGTCGTAAAAATGCGGCCGACTTTGTTGATGAGGCCCGGCATGGCCGCATTTGTGATCACTTTCCGGATTCTGCCAACACCAAAGTGCAAAACCTCACGGATTCTGACGGTCGTGAGGAACAGGATCGTCTGCTGCCTCCTCAACCGGTACTCGACTTCCAACGCAGCGGGTTTTTCAAAACAGCGGGTCTTGTCCTGGATAACCGTCGTTTCTGGGCAGTCTTTCCTTCGATGTTCCCCCCGCAGAATGAATAAATCCGACAATCCTTGCCGATCGCCGCCACGCGAAACTGCCACCACCGCCGCGCTGTGTCGATTTGAGATCTGTCGACGTAGCGGGATCCGAACGTGCCCGATGCTGATCCGAGGAAAGCTCCCTTGCTGTCGGCTGCGTTGGCTGTGAACCAGAAGCCGGACCAGACTGAACCAGCAGCCGCAGAATCTGGCGGCAGCTGCAACTTGGCGGAGGTGAGCCGCCCGCGGTTCACTGCCCGCGATCCGGGGACCGACTGGGTTTCTGCGTTCCCACGGCAAAGGGGACCTGTTGAGCGTTAATTGTTGGCATGGCAGGCGGTCAGGGACGTGCCTCCAAACGATCGGACGCCTGCAAGGGAAGGGCCGCGTTTTCACGGCAGATGATCAAAGTTTTCCCGGATGTGAGTTGTAATTCCGGTTGCGAGACGTGGCACGAATCCCGTCTTCGCCGGTTGAGTCCTGTTGGCGTCTGCTTATACTTTGACACGCAGGCAGCAGGAAGGCCGCAATTCGTGCCGGGATCATGACTTCCGATCCTGATGTTTTCCGACGATGGGGTGCATCGCATTTCGTACGCGTCTCCTGATCGCATTCGGCAGATT
>JAGQPY010000652.1 GCA_020426485.1 Planctomycetaceae bacterium | reverse complement strand
TACCCTGCAGCGGCCTTTTTTTAGTTTGTCTTCGTCGCGACGCCGACCGATTTCTGTCGGGATTCGGTGACTCCACTTGTCGAACGCATCAAACGGACGACGGTGCCCATCAACGAGTCGCACTGGATGTGTAGCCGGGAACCCAGTTAAACGTCAGGCGGAATTCGCCATCGAACTGACGATCTCCACCAACCGGAGTTGCGTAACCCATCGTCATGGACGAGTTGCCTCCCAGTCGAGCCGTCAGACCAACGATCAGATTGGAGACGTTTGATTTGCCGGGAGCATTCAGCCCCAGAGCCGGAATCGCGTCCCCGGTGTTCAGGGTGCGGTTGTGGTGGAACTCAACAATCGGTGCGATACCGGTGATGGCAGCATTGCAGCAGTTATTCTTGTATACCCAGTAGCCAACCTGAGCATCAAAGAACACGAAGTTGTTGTCATTGAACCGACCGATCTGTCCCAGCCCACCACCATCATCAAAGTAGATGGGGTTCCCCTGAGAATCGATATCAAACTGAGTCATCATCTGGAAGAAGGAACGATCTGTCGGGGTGTAGACCGTTGCGACGTACGGCAGAAAGTGAACGGTCTTGTTCTTGACCATCAGAGCCAGCGTATCCGTTCGTTCGTCGATGACAAAGTAGCTGTCGGCAGTCGGCAGAGTCGCTCCGATACCGGCGGCGACAGACATCGTGCAGCTCTGAGCCAGCAGCGCTTTGAACCAGATGGACATATTACCCGTCTGTGACGCATCTGTTCGATAGAACGTCTCGGTGTCGTTAAAGTAAGTCGTGCTGGCGGCCGTCTGAGCAAACGGTGTTCGTACCTCCACGGACATATTTTCATTGAAGATCGTGGACTCGAAACCGACCGTCACTCGGTTGATGCTCAGGCCTTTCAGGATGTTCACATCGTTGAAATAGCTGTAGTTCACAAAGAATCGATCGGTGGGAATGGGGCTGGCGTTTTCCGCCATCTTCAATCGCCCGACGTTGGCACCGGGTGCGGCTGCAAGGTTGCCGTAGATCGAGTGTTCCAAAACCGACGGGAATGAACTCGGACCGTTGATCGATGGACTGAACGGAACATAGGACGTTCCAAAGAAGTCCCCAATCATGTTGGGTGCTCGACTGCCGCTGAAGCCCGTGTCCCCGACATTCGCCAAAGCATTGTTCATCTGAGGCTGAATGAAGTTCGGCTGATCATTAAACTGATTCTGCAGATCCATCGGCGGCAGCTGAGTCTGACTGTTGTCCGGCTGAGGTGTCGGCGTCGTCGACGGTGGTGTTTCCGGCTTGGACGCTCCATCGTCAGATGATGGTGCCGATGGCAAAGTCTCTTCCGGGACCGGCACAGGAATGATGGGGACATGATTTTCAGCAGGCGGCACGTCCAGCGGAACAATCTGCGGCGGGCAGAATGGCTGCGAAGGAGGCGGACACGTCCGCAACACTCGGCGAGCTCGCTGGCCTGCCGTCTGTTGAATCTCTTCTGCCAGAACACTGGAAGGAATAATCAACAGGACAGCTGCGGTCAACGCCATTGTTCTGCCACAAAGCTGGACGAATCGGCCCATTGCATATTTCTCCTGATGCATACAATTCGCTTCACACGGATGATCACTGGTCCGAAAGTGCTGACAAAGTCAACGTTCTCGGGTGAGCGTTCTGAGACAAATACCTGAGCTGTCCGAAACAAGGCTCTATCCAGAATGACCGCCAATCCGTCACCAGGAACGGCTCCCAGCGACGGAACAAACTCCCGACCTTCTTGAGAACGACATCTGACTTCAGCGGCTCAAGATGGCCGACACTGACGTTCTGACGCCGCTGATCTCCCGACGGTTAACCTTTGATGTGGGTCCTCCGGACGGCCGGTCTTGAGGATCACGACGGTTAAACCGAACAGACCAGTTCTGTCAGTTGATCGGATGACTGCAGCTTCTGCCGTTAAGATGTGTATCACTCCGGAACGGCCGCCTGCAATTTCAAGCGATTTTTATACCGGTTGTGGAATATGGGCAGTCTGGGAAGGCACTACAGAAGCTTTCCGCAATGCTGAATGCGCAGAAAACGCTGGCGACACCCCGTTGAGCATGGGCCGCTGGCCCTCGTTGCTGAAGCATCAGCGTCTCAGTGAGTCTCGCGAAGCAGTGGAGAATTGGGTGCCGGGAAGATTTCCTGCATTACGGCCAATGGTCGCAGGTTCAGGAGCACCGACGCGTTCACGAGCAAACGGACACGGGTGATCAATCATCGGACGGGCCGCATCTGCCGACAGAAGTTGTCGCCCCAAACGAACTCAACAGAACGCGGATTCCAGCTCATCAGCTGAGCACCGGCTTCCTGCGCATGCTGGTCTGTTTTCTTCTCGGCCGGAACGACCTGCCGGCGAAGCGGACACCGGTGGAAGCGCCGCCGAAGCGACCAATGGTGTGCCACCACTGCGGCGAACCACTGGCGGGGTGGCATGTTCAAAGAACGTTGACGAGGGTGCCATGCTTGCATCGCGCAGCAGGGCAAGCATGTTTGATCGATTCTTCAACGGCACTTCGCGATGAGCTTTTGTCACCCGCGCCGGCAAACGCCGTGCGATCGGTTGGTTTCATGTTTCCGACGACGACGTTCACATGCTTGCCCTGCT
>JAGQPY010000651.1 GCA_020426485.1 Planctomycetaceae bacterium | reverse complement strand
TCTCTCGTGGTCAAGAGTAGCAATGTGCCGCCAGTGGTTGAACAGTCAGAATGCGAACGGTGTGTTTCTGTCTGTGGCCAGTATCTTCCATGCGCCGTACGCTGACAGTTCATTTGATGTCGTCTACACCTCCCACACGATGGAACCCAATGGCGGGCAGGAACTGGCCATTCTGCAGGAGCTATACCGCATCACTTCTCGGTTTCTTGTACTGCTGGAGCCGGGCTACGAATTCGCGTCGGCGGAGGCTCAAATGCGAATGGAACGACTGGGTTACGTCCGTGAATTGCGCGAAAAAGCAGAGCAGCTTGGTATGCGGGTCGTGGAGAACCGATTGTTTGATGTCACCGGCAATCCTCTGAATCCAACAGCCATCACCATCATCGAAAAGAATCCGTCGGCTTCACCGGCAACGCCCATTCTGGCGTGCCCGAGGTATGGCGACGTCCTGCAGGATTACGGCGATTCGTTTTATTCGCAGGACAGTATGCGTGCGTATCCGAAAATTCAGGGGATTCCGTGCCTGCGAGTTGATGATGGCATTGTCGCCAGTCACTACATGGAAAGGTTAACTTCGAAGAACTCCGCATTTGAACGCAGGGTGGCCTGATGTCGGAAACTGAAGTTCGTTGAAGTGCCGGAATGGCAGGACAGGCGTTGGTCATGAAATGAGTTCGCCGTTCAGGTGCTCCACGGGTTGATAACAGATCACCGCAGGATTCAGAGGCGCAGGATGTGTCAGGAGGACACATGGAAGAAGCTTTAACAGAAACCGCAGTCGAGAAACAGGCCGCACCTCCGGAGAAGGTGATCGTGCATCTGGGGTATCCACTCTGGAGGAAGCATACTCTGGTTGCGGTCGCGCGTGCTCGAGAACTTCAGGATCAGGGGCATCAGGTTCTGGTGACTCATTGCAGTGCCGCAGCGGGAACCTGTGCGGTCAATCTGTCTGGAAGCCCGGTTGCGTGTGCAATCTGTCGTTCTCGTGTCAAAAAGACAGCCGCAGAAAACGGCTTAACACTTGTTCCGCTGGAGACGAACTATGCATCTGCGGACCTGACCTATTCAGAAAAACGCGATCTTGCCGAAGGCGTCCACAGTGCTGTGATTTCGGAATTTCGTCAATTGCCGGGCGACGGCATCAAGACCGGCGTGATTCGAACGGTCAAACGCCGCTATTACGCCAACGCACTCGGTCTGCTGACGGCGATGAAATCATTGGTGAGTCGTGAGCGACCCGATCGGATTGAAGTCTTCAACGGTCGCCATGCCTGTTCCCGCTTCTGTCTGATGGCGGCTCGCAGCGCGTCGATTCCGTTTAATACCATGGAGATTACATGCAAGGGACGCCCCATTCTGTTTGAGGGGCATTCTGCTCACGACCGAGTTCGCATTCAGGAACGCATGAAGCGACTGCCTCTGGATCTGGATCTTGCGGCAAGGTACTTTGATCGTCGTCGGCGTCCATCCGTCAACAAATTCGCCAAAAAGCACTCCGCTGGATTTCAGCCCCCGGATGCATCAGGTTTCAGAAAGAAGATCTCGGTCTTTCTCAGCAGTCAGGATGAATTCGAGGCTCTGGGGAGAGACTGGAAGACACCGTTTCCGGATTATGCCGATGTGATTCGAGAGGCGTGTCAGAAGTATCCGGACTATCTGTTCTGCATTCGGTTTCACCCGAATCAGGCCAGTATGGCCAGCGACATCGAGACTCCGTTTCGAGACATCTGTGCATTGCCCAACGCGGTCGTTTATTTTCCGCTCGATACAGCCAACTCGTATACGCTCGTGGACTGGAGCGATGTCGTTGTCACTTTCGGGTCGACCGTCACCATCGAAGCCTGCTGGATGGGCAAGCCGGCCATCATGCTGGGGCCATCCTTCTACGATCAGTTGGATGTGGCCTACACGCCGGGATCTGTTGATGAATTCCTGCAGCTGCTGAGACAGGATCTCGTGCCACGGCCCGCGCAGAATGCGGCTCGACTTGCGGTCTATCAGGAGTGCGACGGCAATCCAATGACTTACGTCGGACATGATGGCAGGAAGATGGTTCCCAATGGCGTTCGACTTGAACGAGCCTGGCTGAGTCGCATTGCGAGAACTTCAGACAACGTCTTTTGCCGGCTCGTCAAGAGCTACGCAAAGTGGGCGGCTCGTCGTCAGAAGAAGGCTGCCTAGAACGTACACCCAGGGCGACGCTGAGGTAATCTGCCGTGGCTCAATATTCAAAATATTTCAGACATGGAGGTTGATCATGAAAGTCTCAGAAATCACAGGGCTTCAGGAACAGAGAACTGTGGCCTGGCACGAAGCCGGTCCGGCATCCACCGAGCAGGGGCTGCTCGGTCTGGTGGAATTGAACCATCTGGAAAACTTTCTGCTGTGGCACGAGGAAGACATTGCTCGCCGAGATGATCTCGGGCCGGAGCGTGTTGTTCAGGCCAAGAGGCGAATCGACGGTCACAATCAGCGCCGCAATGATCTGATTGAAAAGATGGATCAGCACTTCGTTCGAGAACTCAAGCCTCGAACATCCGGGTGTTCATTCAACTCCGAAACGCCGGGAATGATGATCGACCGTCTTTCGATTCTCGCACTCAAGCACTATCACATGAACGAGGAAGCCAATCGTGCAGATGCGAC
>JAGQPY010000650.1 GCA_020426485.1 Planctomycetaceae bacterium | reverse complement strand
ATGCTGGTCAATCAGCTTCAGGTATTCACTCGGCGTGTAATCCGCTCCTGCCTGCTGCGGAAAGAAGTGCGGGCCGTGAAATCCCAGGCTGTACATCATCGCGACGAACCGCTTGGGAGAGGCGGTGGCCTCCGCAGCCTGAGCCTTCGTCGCAAACGCCGGCAACATGGCATCGAGCCACGGCAGCGCCAGTGCAACGCCGGTTCCACGGAGGAAGGCGCGACGGGAAACGTGTCTCTTTGAAGCTGTCTGAATCATGATCTGCATCCTGAAGATGAACTTTTTTGGAGTGCGGCGACTTGTCGCCGCTTTGGATTTTGTTATCGATTGGCAATTCCACAAAATTCAAAGCGATGACAAGTCATCGC
This sequence comes from Planctomycetaceae bacterium, assembly GCA_020426485.1. Lineage (GTDB taxonomy): Bacteria > Planctomycetota > Planctomycetia > Planctomycetales > Planctomycetaceae > JAGQPY01. The sequence continues at coordinate 2,283 of JAGQPY010000650.1, read as the reverse complement.
ACTCCAGATGAGGAACCAAGCTACTTCTGGCGGAACACTTCACTCTGCACAATTTCGTGGAGCAGGTGTCGAAAGCCGTAACCCTGCGAAGCGACTGACTCCGTAATTCGATCCAGTTCCGGTCGATCAGCGAATCCCATCGCTCGGCCCGTCATGTAGACAGCCAGCTTTTCAATCAGGGCGCGGGTAAACACCTTCGGCTGTTGCAGGAGAATCTGTTTGTAGTCATCCAGACCATCGAACTCGCGACCGTCCGGTGTTCCACCCGACGCATCGACCTGCGGGCCAATCCGCCATCGCACGTTCCGAATGCTGCCTCGCAGTTCGGCTGATGGCGTCGGAAAATCGGTGTTAAGCGATCGGTAGTTGTCCCGCCAGCCACCCATCACATCGTAGTTCTCCAGCGCGAAACCCGGCGGATCGATCGCCTTGTGGCAGTTGTTACACGACTGAATCTCGCGGTGTTTTTCGAGCTGTTCGCGCAGCGTGGTCGCGCCGCGAATGTCAGGTTCGACTCCGGGAACGCCCGGTGGCGGAGCGGGCGGTTCCATGCCCAGAATCCGTTCCAGCACAAAGATGCCGCGAATCACCGGTGACGTGGTCGTGCCATTGGCGGAGACCTTCAGCACGCTCGCATGTGTCAACACACCGCCGCGATGATCTTCCGGTTTCAGGGACACACGCCGAAGTTCGTGCCCTTCGACACCGCCGATGCGGTAGTGACTCGCCAATCGCTCGTTCAACATCGTCCAGTCGGAGTCGATGAAGTCGAGCACGCTTTGATTGTTCCGCAGGACTTCGGCGAAGAATCCTTCGGTCTCCGCAACCATCGCGTCCCTGAGTGCGTCGTCGTATTCCGGATAGAGCTGCTTGTCGGGCACCGTGAAGTCGATGTCCCGCAGGTTGAGCCACTGGCCGGTGAACGTCGTCACGAACCGGGACGACCGCGAATCGCTCAGCAGCCGTTCGGTCTGAGCCCGCAGCACCTCCGGCCTGGAAAGTTCGCCCTTCGTCGCAAGGCTCCGCAATTCAGCATCCGGCAGCGTGTTCCAGACGGCATAAGAAAGTCGCGACGCAAGAGCGAAGTCGTCGAGCGTGCCTGTCGGTTCCCGGAGATAGACGAAATCCGGTGAACACAACGCGGCGCTGTAAGCGGTTCGCATGGCCTGCTCGAAGTTCGCGCCACTGTCGAGTTCACTCTTCGCCAGCTCCAGCAACGGAGCCACGTCGGCATCGACAACGGGTCGGCGGAAGGCGATCGGCAGGAACTGTCGCAGCAACCGCCGGGCATCGGCGTCCGGAGTCTGCGACACGATTTCGTATTGCGGCCGGTACCACTTCTGCTTTTTCTGTTGTGGATTCGCCGGCTCGATCTCGCGCACAGGCAACTCGCCGAACAGCAACGCGTGGCCGCGACCCGGCCATTCGTCGAACAGCGGGCCTTCGATTTCGACAGAGCTGATTGCCAGACCGCTTCCGTCGTACTTCGCGGGGCCACCGCTGCGAAGCTTGGCATTGTCGACCGTCAGCTGTGGAAAGAACGCCAGCCGGGCGTTCGGCTTCAGCCAGACGGTGAACTCACGGGAGACCGGCTGATCGCCGTTTCGCGGTGGAAACACCAGCGTGGTTGCCCTGGCTGTGCTTCCGCTCGGCGCGAAGACTCCCTGCCAGACGGCAACGGTCACCGGCTGATCCGTTTGATACGCGTAGCCCCGGACTGTGATGCGATAGTTGCCTTCGACCGGCGTCCGAAAACTCTCAATTTCAGGTCGGGGAAAGCCGCCGTTGTTAAAGACTACGACGGCACCGTCCGTCGTCTGATGCCAGAGCTTGCCGATTCGTTCCGCGTTCTTTCCGTCAGCCAGACCATGCGTCGAGCGTTTGACGTCCGGCTTTGGCGTCCTCCGCACTGCTGCATCCATCGCCTGACCGGCCGCGGTCATGTACCGCTCCAGATGCACGGCAGAAAGGTCGAGCGCCTCGCCGACATTGTCGAACCCGTGAGCCTTGCCGTCTTCCGGCAAAAGTTCCGCCAGCGACTCGCGCACGCCCAGCATGTCGTTCAGCGTGTTTTCGTATTCGACACGATTCAGCCGCCGCAGCACGGTGCTGGCTTGAGCGGTCGAAGTCGTGGTCAGCGACTTGCCTGCTGCGGTCAGAAACGCAGCGCGCTCCGCCGCCGAGGGCTGATCGGCGTCTTCGGGCGGCATTTCATTTCGCTCAACGCGATCAAACAAATGCACCCATTTTGCCATCACGTCCGACCGCCGCAAATCCCGCCCC
>JAGQPY010000064.1 GCA_020426485.1 Planctomycetaceae bacterium | reverse complement strand
CCTGATCCTTCGGCGTGACCTGAGCATTGATGACGGTGTTGCCATCAATGAGCGGCAGGTGTGGCCAGCGTTTCAGGCGTTCTTCCATGGGCAGATGGCGAACTCCCGGATGAAACGGCCACATGTCATTGCTGTAAGGCAGGCCGAAGTAGTCGTCGAAACCGTGCTGCTTCGGAAGAAACTTTTCGTGATGACCCAGATGCCATTTTCCGTAGCACGCAGTCGCGTAGTTCTTCTGTTTGCAGACTTCTGCCAGAGTCATTTCTTCGTCGCTGATGCCAATCTTCGACGATGGTCCCAGCGCGCCGCCAATTCCGACTCGAATGTTGTAGCAGCCGGTCATCAGTCCGGCTCGCGATGCCGAACACACGGCCTGAGTCACGTAGAAGTCCGTGAAGATGCGACCCTCGTTGGCCATCTGATTCAAATGGGGCGTTTCGTAACCGGTCGCCCCAAAGGGGCCAATGTCGGCGTAGCCCATGTCGTCAATGAAGATGACAATCACGTTCGGAAGACGCTGCTCCGCAACAACTGATGAAACGGTGCACAACATGACACTTAAGGTTGCAATCGCCGTTCGCCACGTCATGAGAAAGCCTCAATCATTCTGTCGAAGTGTTGGTCTGTAGAAAAAGCACGTGCTGTGCGAACTCTGTTTGTGTCGGACAGCGGTGCTGCTGACGCATGGAACTCATTCCCGCGGGACACCAGCGCATCCATCCGACTGACGACGTTGTCTATTTCAGCTTGATTTCGGCGACGGGAGAACTGACCAGAACGGTCAGCTTTTTGTCCGGAGCAAGCGTGAAGATCGTGCGGATGTGAGGATCGGCGATCAGCAGGTTTTCGCCACTGCGACACAGTCCCACGGGACGATCCAGCGGTTCGCCGGCAACCCACTTTTCCTTCTCACCATCCGCCGTGATCTTCCACACGCAGTGATCGTAGTTGTCGGTTACATAGAACGTGCCGTCATCCATCCGAACGATGTTATGCGGCAGATTGAACGGATGCCCTTTGACGAATGGTTCGATCTTTCCGTCCGGCGTCACCTTCTGAATCTGCCCGTCTTTGCTGGAGGTGGACAGCACCCACAGATTGCCGTCCGGATCCAGTGTCAGTCCGCGAGGCGAATTGATCACCGCGAATTCTTCGGGTTCCTTCGCTCCTTCTTTGGGCATTTTCCAGATGCGGTGGAGTTCGAGGTCAGCGGTGTAGATGGTTCCATCCGGAGCCACCGCCAGAGCCATGGGAATACCGATCCAGCCATCGGTGAGCGGTTGTGGCTTTCCTTCGGCATCAAACCGATAGACCTCGCGCGTGGACGAATCGCCCGCCAGCAGATTTCCTTCGTGATCGAACGCCAGGCAACGAACAGCATTCAGCGGAGTTCTGAACTTCTTCGACCCCTGAAAGTAGATGCTCTTCTTCCCGTCCTTCACCTGCCACACGCCGGGAAGATTCCGGTCCGCGACGTACACTGTTCCATCGGCAGCGGCAGCTACGGCCAGCGGATAATCAAATTCTGTGGGAGCCTCCTGTGCCGTCGCAGGGAGTGCACTGCAGAAAATCAGTGCGACTGTTGAAAGGTGCTTCACGCTGTTCGTCCCGTCAGATCAGTTTCGAAAGGAATGATTTTTTATTGTTGGTTTGTCACGTCCGGCCGCCATCTCGGCGCTGGCGGACTGTCGATTCAGTGGGGAATGATCGTATCACCCGTGGACATCGTTCGAACGGCGTCGCGGAATGGCAGACTGGAATACTCCCGCGTCTGAAACCGGCGAAGGTATTCATGGTATTCTTCTGTCTCCGGCGGCGTCTGTTCCGGGGAAAAAGGATACCGACTCATCGTTCGAAATGGGAATGGTTCCGACGTCTGACCGTAAATTGTGTTCAGATCCGCATCTTTGTCGAAGCCGACGTTGGTCAGGACAAAATCCCGCTTCCAGCCTTCCGGAACGGGCTTCGCGGGAACAGCAAACGAAAGTGTCAGTTCGTCTCCGGGGCCCATGACGACCATCTGATCATCGTGATGCTGCACCAGCGACAACGTGTCACCGTAGCGAGTAAATCGGCCGCCAATGGCGGGCCAGCGAGACTGCGTGGTGACGGCGGAATAGTCGTAGTTTTCGGGTGCGAAACCCTGACGAAACAGACTGTCGTCCGCATAGCGCCGACGACTGAATCCTCGAAAATGCAGATCCGCCATCACGGCACTGCATTCCTGAGAGACCGTTTCAGTGTCCACTTCGTTGACCGTCAGAAAGGCCTGATCCCAGTACAGTTCCATGCTGGATCGAAGCCGAAATCGACCATGGCCTTCGCGAATGACGTCCGTAATGTCCACCACCATCGCCTTGGTCTTGCCGCTCGGAAAACCGATGAACGGCCTCACGACTTTCCAGTCATTCCGCGCATGACCTGACGCCGGGCCGTCCGACGGAACGGGGACTTCAAGCTGTGGCGGCATGGGCGGCGACAGCGATGCATTTTGACTGATGCCGACATTCAGCGATGTGTCTGTGGGAAAGATCCAGCCTGTCAGAAACAACCGTACGTTCTGCAGTTCGGCCAGTTCGTCGGCAGACAGACCAGAGTCGAATTCCATGATCCATTCGTCTGTCAGTCCCTGCATCAATCGCCGCTGAAACGCTCGCACATATTGACCGTCCGCCTGTCGAAGTCCCGGCAGCAGATCGTTTCCACGTCCGTCGACCACTGACTTCGGTTGCCTTGCACGTTGAACCGTGTGCACTCGATGTTCCGCCAAATCGGGCGGACCGACCTTTTCGTTCGTGAAAATCTGAACGTCGGCCGGATGATCAATGGCCGTCAGTTGAACCTGATCGAAGTAGGCCGTTTCCCAGAGTTCTTCCGTCAGCTGCAGCACATAGCGGCCGTCTTTGGCCACCAGACGTTCGCCGGGAATCAACAGATTCTCCCATTCGCGAGTCGGCGCGAGATCTCCGGTTGCCTGCACAAGTCCCAGCGGAGCGGCCCACAGACAGTCGCTGAAGAATTCGAATCGTTCGCCGGTCCACGTATAGATATAAGGACACGAGCCTTTCAGAATTTGTGGAGCCAGAATGCCGACACGAGGTTTCAGCAGGTTGTCCAGGGTGACGTTCTGTGGAATGCCGTCTGTCCAGATGATGCGGATGGTGTCTGCCTGAGTTCGCCGGCCCAGTCCGAGACGAATACGAGGTTCCGTGATGACCTGCGAATGATAAAGCGTGCCCGATCGCAGTTCGATGACTGCACCAATCGCATGCATGTTGACTCGGTTGGACGGAAACTGAGGATCATCGGGGACCGCTCGCGCGACGACATCCAGCCAGTGATTCAGGTTGCCGCCGTCGTTCAGCAGCATCGCAGGACTTCCCTCTGTTCCGTCGATCAGAATCAGATCGGAATCCCCATCGTCATCGATATCGGCCACGCAGATTTCATCGGCGCTGACGCCTTCCGGCAGCGATTGTTCCGCAGTCTCTTCAAAACCGCCCGCCGGTCGGCCTCGATGCCAGTACGTTTCCCCATCACGGCTGAAAACGCGATCAAAGAATCCGTCGTTGTCCAGATCCGCCAGCTTCAAACAAACAACCTCCGGCGCGGGGCCGTCCAGTCCGGAATCCACCAGATCCCAGTCTCGATCGGCGTCCACCTGCCCGATGGCAAAGCTGAGGTTTGTTGACTTTGGAACATCCATGGGCAACCAGCGAAAGCGGCCATGCAGCATGTTTTCCAATACACCGGTGGAGCCATCGGCAGCGACCGTGACGACATCGATTGCCACATCCTGATTCCAGTCCACAACGGCAAGCGACATGATGGCTGCTTCCGGCAGCGAAGCGGAAGCGTTGGCGTTTTCGAAGGTGGTGCCGTCCAGATTTTTCCACAACGTCATGCCGGTATCCGTTGCTATGACCAGATCCAGATCACCATCGGCCTCCAGATCGGCCGCGACAATCTGATTGACTCCCGAAACGTTTTCCGCCTGTGGCAGCGTTGTCAGCGCCCGAATGCCGGAATCATCCACAACGTTTCGAAACACATGAACACCACCGTGGCTCCAGGCAACCAAATCCAGATCGGTGTCGTACCAGCGGTGATTTCCGGCCGGATCCGTGACGATCTTTCGATCACCGTCGGCATCCCGCAGAATCGACGGCGTCTTGATATCGCTGAGCGCCTTGTCGTAGTCACGATCCACGTCGATCAGCAGAAAGTGAGTGATCCCCGAGACGTCGTCGGGAGTGGTCATCAGCAGCGACCAATCGTCCACCGCGGCTGAAGTTCGCGTATAGACTTCGATCTTTCCTTCCCGAGCAACAATCAGGTCGTCGATGCCGTCAAGGTTCATGTCCTGCAGATCAACGTCGGTCACTCCCGTCACGGATGGCAGGCCGTTCGAGCGGACGAACGTTTTGACCACGGTAGGTTCCAATGTCGGCAGGGCTCCGGACGCTTCGGCGGCCTTCATGAAGTCCGGTTCAAAGGTCAGCTGCAGATATTCCAGCAGGTTTCGATTCAGTCGCCGCTGGTCGATCTGAGTCGACAGTTCCGGCAGCAGCAGATTTCCCGTCATCATGGCGGGGCCCATCAATGTGGCCGGTTTGTCTTCCGAAAAATCGGCCAGCGCTTTGGTGATGGTGTCAATCAGGTTGACTCGCCGCTGCTTCTGAATGCTTTCGTTCAGAGGCTGCAGAAGTTCAATCGCTGTTCGCAGAGTCTGCTGAATCTGCAGCGCCTGTTGTCGAGTCTGTTCGACTTTTGAATTCAGACACAGCGCCTGACGCTGCATCAGCTTATGCAGAGCGAACAGGTTTTGAGGAGCTTTCTGCAGAGATTCCGAAAGTGCCTGCAACAGTTGGGCTGCTTTCGGTGAATTCGGATCGGCGTATTCCCGATGACCATCCATCGCCATGGCCAGAGCGAACTGGAGGTCCGCTCGTTCGGGCAGTGCTGTCGCCGCCTGACGAAGTGCATTCAGGCCCTGTTCGAAGCTGGGCGACTCCGGCGAATCGTCATGAACCAACAGCTTTCCCAGGAGCAGATCCGCCAGAGCTTTCTGATCGTCCGTCACGGCCGCTCGCTGAAATTCATCGACCGCCGTGCGAGCGCTGGTCACAGCGTCTCGATATCGATTGGCGTTTTCCGCCGCACCGGACTTCGTAAACGGTGACTCCCGATCAATCAACGCCAGAACTCGACTGACGGCCAGATTCTGTCGACTGGTCGCATTGTCGGGCAACAGTTGATGCAGTTGGCTGAACGCAGCTTCCGCTTCGTCCCACTCCTTGTTCTCCAGATGCCCGATTCCGCGGCTGTTGAGGTGAATGGCCGTTGCGTAGTCGTCGCGACTGAGTGTCCCGGAAGTGCTGGCCGTCGCAGAACCACCGGTGGAGGTCGGATTCTGTGCAGATCCTGTCGATGGCGAGCTGGTCGTGTCCGACTGTCGGCAGCCGGAACACAACAGCAGCAACCCACACAGCAACAGTAACGTCCGTGAGACACAATAATTCATGTTCTGTCACCTTCGCGATCGAAATGCCTGCACCATCCGCAGTATTGCCGCGGTCTCAGAGCTGGCCAGGCTGACTGCTTCAGAAGAGTTCTGTTACATCGTAACAGGTTTTCACAGAATGTGCTCCGCCCCGGGGCTCATCCGTCAGCGTGCTCTGTTGAAACACTGCCCCCGGATTGCCGCAAAAATTCGGCGTCGCTTCAGGCCGCGTGATCGGCTTCAAACTGCCAAAACTCGATGCCCCCGTGTATGCTGATCGACCGTTCCGTCGCGCTGTGCGCTGCGAAGTGGATCACGCGTGAACCGTCACAACCTCAACAAAGCACTTTGTCCGTCCATGTCGTCGCATCGCAATCCCGAATTCGCCACGACTCAGTGGAGCCTCATTCGAGCGGCCGCCACGCGCAGCAGTCACGCCGCCGGAATCGCGCTGCAGGAATTGTGTCAGACATATTGGTTTCCGGTGTATGCTTTCATCCGCCGTCGTGGACATACTGCGAGCGATGCGGAGGATCTCACGCAGAGTTTCTTCGTCCACTTTCTCAACAGCGCGTTTGTAAAAGCGGCAGACCCTGATCGAGGTCGGTTTCGGTCTTTTCTCAGAACGTCGATCGCAAATTTTCTGAGGATGGATCATCGGTCTCGCACTGCCGAAAAGCGGGGCGGCGGAGGATCACTGCTTTCGCTGGACTTCGATCAGGGAGAACGGCAGTACCGTGGCATCGCTGCCGACAGTCTGTCGGCTGACCAGTTGTTTGAACGTCGCTGGGCTTTGACCATTCTGCAGAATGCCGGTGATGCTCTAAGAAAAGAGTACGCCGACCGAAACCACATGCTGCTCTTTGAATGTCTTGAACCGCACATCAGTGGCGACAACGATCGAATTCCCTACGCGGAATTGTGCCAACGACTCAGCATGAGCGAAGACGCCCTCAAACAGGCCAGGCGTCGTTTGCGTCTGCGATACCGTGAACTTCTGCGATCAGAAATCCTCAACACCGTCGAATCAGCCGACGAAATCGACGACGAACTCAGTCAGTTGTTGAGGGTGCTGTCCTGACGGAAGTGTCGCCCGAGGCAATCGGAAATAGGGGTCGGATCCTTTGGAGGGCCGCCGAAAACATAACGAAAACGGCTGGCCGGAGAGGGGGCAGCTTCGTCAGATGGCCTCTGCACCCCGCCTGCGGCATTGGGTTTGAACGATGAGAAGCTCTTCTCGGCGCCGGTTTCTGCCTCGTTACGAGAGCACGTCCCGGTTTTGCCGGAGATCACCACTGCTTTTTCTAAGCTGTTTACTGCAAACGTTTTAGGAAATTGACCATGTTTTGACAATGCTTTGACAATCGCGAAATAGAATGCGATTCACGCGAAGGGATGGCCTGATATTCTCCGCACCGTCAACGCGGAGTCCGGCATCCGGTTTTCCGCCGTCGATTCTACTGCTGAGCAACAGAAGCGTTGCGGCCCAACGTTCAAAGAAGACAAGAGCCCCTATGAGTTCATCGACTGCCATGGTCAAGTTTGCCAAGTGTGAAGGTTTCATGCAGACCCTGCGTGAGCGAGTGGACGGTCACTTCACCAGCCAGCAGATTTCCAAACGCGACATCCCGGCGATGTACTTGAAAACTCTTGTGATACTCAGCTGGTTTGCAGCCTCGTATGTTGGTCTGGTGTTCTTCGCATCAACATGGCCGGTTGCTTTATTCCTGTCTGTTTCACTGGGTGTATCGATGGCGGCCATCGGTTTCAACATTCAGCATGATGGTGGTCATGGAGCGTATTCAGACAGTCGCCTGGTTAATCACCTGATGGCGTTCACGCTGGACATGCTGGGCGGCAGTTCATTCATCTGGAAGCGAACTCACAACGTGATTCACCATTCCTACACAAACGTCACCGGTGTTGACGGAGACATCGACCTTGGGTTTCTGGGAAGACTGTCGCCTCATCAGCCACGTTACTGGTTCCATCGATTTCAGCATTTTTATCTGTGGTTTCTGTATGGTTTCATCACGATCAAATGGCAGTTTCGTGATGACTTTCAGGCACTGTTCACGGGCCGAATTCATGGAACGGACGTTCCACGCCCAAACGCTCTGGAACTGACACAACTGATCGTCGGCAAACTACTGTTTCTGACGCTGGCTTTCGGCGTGCCGCTCTGTTTTCACGCGTGGTACTACGTGGCCTTGTGGTTCTTTGTCGCCTCGTTTGCACAGGGTGTTCTGCTGAGCATCGTTTTTCAGCTGGCTCACTGCGTTCAGGAAGCGACATTCCCCATGCCGGACGATGCCTCGCATCGCATCGAAAATGCGTGGGCCGTGCATCAGGTAGAAACGACCGTCGACTTTGCTCGCACCAGCCGAATCGTCAACTGGCTGACCGGCGGACTGAACTATCAGATCGAACATCACCTGTTTCCGCAGATCTGCCACGTTCATTACCCGGCGATTGCAGGAATTGTGGAACGTACCTCTGCCGAATTCGGCGTCCATTACTACGCTCACCAAACGCTGTGGCAGGCCGTTCGTTCTCACTATACATGGCTGCGGCAAATGGGGCGGCCCGATCATTCCGTGGCCGCCGCCACAGCTGCCGCTGCATGACGGGACCGGATTTTTGACGTCCACCACGACGTCTGCGCGGTTCCGTGTGATCGTCCCGGATTGTCACCGTCGCAGAATGTAAGAGATGCGAGATCTGCCGATCATCTTCGCTCACAATCCGGCACTCATGCGCATGACGCGGCGCGTGTCGGCAGATTTTGCGGTTGGTGAGCGACCGGCCGAAACATCGGGGTTTCTCATCTTCCCGGAGAATCGTAAAAGTCATTTCCGGCGTCACATTCGTCACTCGGCACGGCCGATCTGACCGACGACACGATCATTTTCACAATCCGTCAATCAGTTTCCAAAACCTTGTGAGCGTTCCGCCCCGCGTTGCGGTCGAAGCGTTTTCGATGGGGCGGAAATGGTGCCCACGCGACAGGACGTTGCGACAACCACAAGAAATTCAGTTCCAGTCAGTCATCTCACACTTCCGCGCTCTTCGTGAACGAAATTCGACGGCAATGATCCAGGTCATTTGGCGTCAGAATCTGTCAGCAACAGCAGGGATGTGATTTCACAACAGTGGATCTGCTGTGATGGGAAGGTGCTGACTGCGAAATGAACCGAGGATGCTCATGGATGTTTCATCCTTCCGGCTGTTCCGGCCGTTTGTTCTGCTCACAGCAATTGTCGCCCTCACTTCGATGGCTGCGGCGGACCATGTCAACTGGCAAACCAATCTGGAAACATCGCTGAGCACCGCGAATTCCTCCGGACGACTGGTGTTGATGAAGTTCACAGCCGACTGGTGCGGCTACTGCAAGAAGATGGAACGTGAAACGTTCACGCGTCCGGCGGTGGCTCAACTGGTCAACAGCCAGTTTGTTCCGGTCCTGGTGGATGCGGATCAGCACAAGGATCTGGTCAAACACCTGAAGATCGCCGGGCTGCCGGCGATTCTGATTGTTTCACCGGAGATGGTGATCTTACACAGGATCTCCGGATACCAGTCAGAAGCAAAGCTGCTTCCGGAACTGCAAAAGGTCCTGGCGGAACATGGCAGGAAGGCGCCCCGGCAACAGCAGTTTGCTGCGGCTTCAACAATGCCGCAGCAGCCACCCACACCGCCATCGCCGCCCGCCGTCAATCCGTTTGCGGAACTGGATTCCCGACCACCTCAGACAAAGAACGTGACCGCGGCGTCGAATCCTTTCTATACCGATCCGCCGATTCAGACTGCTCAGGCAAGTCAACCGCCCAACATCGCACCGCCAAAGACGGCTCAGGCACCAGCCACGGCGGAAATCACTCCTTCCTTTGGTGGTCTGTGTTTACCGGCCGTCACGGAAAGTCGAAGCCTGGTTTCCGGCACGCCGAAGATTGCCGCACGTTATCATGGCAAGATTCTGTACTTCAGCAGTGAAGATCACCTGCGCAGGTTCCAGCAGAATCCGTCAAAGTACTGGCCGATGCTGGACGGAGCTTCTCCCGTGGCGCTGGTGGAAGGCAATCAGACGGTCGAAGGCAGTCTGGAATTTGCAGCAATGTTCCGCGGAAAGCTGTGGGTCAACAGCAGCATGGAAGAACTGCAGAAGTTCGTTGCGGACCCATCGTACTACGTGGATGCTCTGGAAAACCGCTGACACTTCCCGAAATCCGAGCGTTCGAAACGATCCCGGTGACGCCGATTAACCTCGGCCGACCAGCGGCATTTTTGTGGCCATCACGGTCATGAACTGCACATTCGCATCCAGCGGCAGACTCGCCATGTAGACGACCGCCCGGGCGATATGGTTCACGTCAATGGTGGGTTCCACGGCCATGGAACCATCGGCCTGAGGCACTCCGGTGCTCATGCGAGACGTCATGTCTGTTCCCGCGTTGCCGATGTCGATCTGTCCGCAGGCGATGTTGTAACGTCGGCCATCCAGCGACGTCGACTTTGTCAGTCCGGTGATGGCATGCTTGGTGGCGGTGTACGGTGCGGAATTCGGCCGAGGAGCCCAGCAGGAAACAGAGCCGTTGTTGATGATGCGGCCTCCCATCGGGGTCTGTTGTTTCATTTGCCGAAAGGCCGCCTGAGTACACAGGAATGGCCCCGTCAGATTCACGTTGACGACATCCTGCCATTCCAGAACCGTCAGCTCCTCCAGCGGTTTTCCCGGCGCGCTGATGCCGGCATTGTTGAACAGCAGGTTGACCTGACCAAAGGCGTCGACGGCGGTGTCGAACAGGTTCTGCACGGAAACGGCATCCGTCACGTCCGTGGAAACGGTCCTTGTTGGACCGACACCGGATGCCGACAGAGCCGTTTGCTCCAGAGCCTCCAGACGTCGTCCCGCCAGAACGACCGTCCAGCCGTCATTCAGAAGTGCCAATGATACCGCTCGTCCAATTCCGGAACCCGCTCCCGTTACAATCGCGACTCGACCTGTCACTCGTGCTCTCCTTCGAAGGACTTCGCCCTACGCCGTGAGGGAATCTTTTGTACTGTCCTCTCCGCGCAGGCGGGAAAGCTGATGTTTATACACAAGTATCGCAGACATTTACCACATGGCACAACATTTGCGCCCGGTCACACAATACAGCTGAACCGAGAATGTTCCCAATCTTCCATATACGTCAATGTTTGAGAGCCACGAATGGCAATCGGTCTGGTGCATCACGGCAAGAAGAAACGGCCGACTCAGCCGCCGCTGTGGTCAATGCTGAAGTGGCTTTCCTGAACGCAGAAAGAGCGGACGTTTCGTAAAGAAACGCCCGCTCTTCGAGGAATCATTTTCACAGCCGAACGCTTCACCCGCACACAAAGAGTCTTGGCGGATGAAACGCCTGGAATTTGGGGATCCGGAGTGGATCAGATCGCGTCAGATTCGGACTGAGGTCGGCGGCGGCCTCCATCGCCACGATTGCGATCGCCGCGGTCACCACCGCCACCGCCATCACCGCCCCGGTCTCCACCTCGACCACCGAAGCCGCCACGGCCGCCAAACATTTCTCGCATATCCACTTCGAACTCTTTGCCCTTCAGCGATTCCAGGGATGCCTTTTGCTCTGTGGAAAGAACGGCCATCACTTTAGTTTCGGTTTCTTTGCGAGCAGCTTCCATGCGTTCACGAATCTGTTCGAAGTCCGGTCGCTGACCGTCGCCGCCGCCTCCACGCTGGAAGTTGGCACGCATTTCTTCTCGCTGCTTTTCCTGAGCCGCTCGGACTTCTTCTTCGACGGCCGTCAGTTTGGCGATCTGATCTTCAGAAATCTTCAGTTTGGATTTCAGATCGTCTCCCTTCAGTGCAGCCAGCAGTCCGCTTCGCAGCTGAACCTGAAGATGAATTTCGTCCAGACGTTTGGCCTGTTCGGGTTCCAGCATGGCGTTCAGGACTTCGTCCGTCTTGCGGCTGAGAGCTTCGCGGTCCTTCTGCATTTTTTCAAACAGAGCCTGACGCTCTTCTTCGGACTTGTTTTCAAACTCGCTGCGATCCGGACGCGAGTCCTGTCGTTCCTGACGATAGGCTTCCAGAGCGGCATTCAGAGTCACGGATTGAGCATCGCTGATTTCCAGTTCTTCCTTGACGCGTTCTGATCCCAACAGCATGGCTCGATCAATCGAAAACCCACCGCCAGGGCCGCCAAAACCCGGGCCCCCAAAACCACCACGTCCGCCACCGGGACCGCCAAATCCCCGCTGACCGCCACGAGGTCGACCACCGCCTTCACGTTCGTCCTGAGCAGACACCTGAGCGATTGTGGACGCCATCAGGCTGGCCGCACACAGCATTGTGAGTAGTGAAGAAATTCGAACGATCCGCATGAAGGGCCTCCTGGAAAACGTGAGTTGAAGGGAAAGATCTTAGATGAATCAACATTCCGAAGGGACTTCATGCCCCTTGGAGGTAAATCACCGCTCATGTCGGGAATGAACCCTTCATCAGGAATTCAGTTCTGGACAATTTTCACCGCAAACTGAAAAACGGTCCAAAATTACGGTTCATCGCTTTTTCGGCGTCGGAACGCTAAAACAGGCTCCCTGCTACTCGAAACTTCACCGCAGTTTACCTGTTCAATCAGGAATTCGTGCCGGAGGCCCGTCCATGCTCACCCGTCCGTCCTTCCCGCTGCTGGTTCTTTCTGTGTTTTTCCTAAGTGGGCTGACGTCAGTCGTTCGCGGTCAAGCGGCGCTACCGCAGACTGCGCCGCTGTCGGAAAATGGCGATTTCGCATCCACGATGGTCGACGGTATCGACCGCTTTCTGCTGCGAAAGATTGACCAAGCTGCCGCCTCCCGAAGTCAGCAGTGGAACGATGACTTCACCAGTCCTGCGGCCTTCCAGAAGTCGATTGATCTTCATCGAACGGAACTGGCACGGATTCTGGGGGCGGGCGATGACCGCGTGAAGTTTGATTCACCGGAACTGATGACGACGGTCGCACAGCCAGCCCTGATTGCGGAAACAAAAACTTATCAGGTGTTTGCAATTCGCTGGCCAGTGCTGGCTCACCCGGCTCCCACGTCGCGAAATCTGGTCACCGTTCATGGCGAAGGCTTGTTGCTGCAGCCTCGAACGCCAGCCTTCGCCAGCGTGGTGGCTATTCCTGACGCTGACCAAACTCCGGAACAAATCTGTGGGCTGCAGAAGGGCGTCCCAACAGAATCGCAATTTGCAGCTCGACTGGCCGAAGCCGGTTGTCGAGTTGTCGTTCCCATGCTGATCAGTCGGCATGCCGAACCACGCAATGGGCGTTCGACGTTGTCCAACCGCGAATACATTTATCGTTCTGCCTTTGAACTCGGCCGCCATCTGCTGGGCTACGAAATTCAAAAGGTGCGAGCCATCGTGGACTGGTTCAAAGATTCGCCGGATTCCAGGGTTGGCGTCATTGGTTATGGCGAAGGTGGACTGCTGGCGATGTACACCGCCGCCATCGACGATCGCATCGATGCGACTCTGATTTCCGNAGCCTTCGCCCCCAGAGAATCATGCTGGACCGAACCGCTGGAACGAAACCTGTTCGGCCTTCTGAAACGATTTGGTGCGGCGGAAACAGCAGCCATGATTCTGCCGCGTCGAGTGGTGATTGAGCCGTCGTCATGGCCCGGGGTGCAGATATCTTCCAATGGCGCCGGGCCGGGACGACTGCAGACGCCTTCAGAAGCGGAATTCAATGGCGAAATCCAACGACTGAACGTCATCGCTGCTCGGATTCCGGCCGCGACCGGCACCACTGAACCGGTGGTGACGGCCCCCGCGAAAAACTTCTGCGGTACTGACAGCCTGCAGGCATTCTATCGATCTCTGATAGAACGTCCGCTGCCTGACTCGCCGTCTGCAGGGACCAAAGATGAACGAAGCGAAGTCGCCGTCAACGAAGATCAGATCGCAACTCGCCAACAGCGGCAAATGGAAGAACTGGATCGGCACAATCAGGCTTTACTGGCGGAGAGTTCTTTCGTTCGTGACGAATTCTTCAAAGGACTGGATCGTTCGTCGGTGGACGCTTATTCCAAATCTGTGGAATCGTATCGCCGAATCTTTCAGAACGAAGTTGTTGGAAATCTGAACGAACCATTGCTGCCGTTCAACGCTCGCACACGAGCGACCTGGACCAATGACAGGTGGACGGGCTACGAAGTTGTGCTGGATGTGTTCCCCGATGTCATTGCTTACGGAGTTCTGTTGCTGCCCAAGGACATGAAGCCAGGTGAAAAACGACCGGTGGTTGTGTGCCAGCACGGGTTGGAAGGCCGTCCGACCGACACGTTTCTGGATGACCACCGAGCGTACCATGACTTTGCGGCGAAGCTGTGCGAACGCGGCTTCATTACGTTTGCTCCACAGAATCCCTACATTTTTCAGGATCGTTTCCGAACGCTGCAGCGAAAAGCCAACGCCATCGGCTGCACTCTGTTTTCGGTCATCGTTCCGCAGCATCAGCAGATCGTGAACTGGCTGAAAACACTGCCGCAGGTGGATGGCGATCGCATTGGGTTTTATGGTCTGAGCTACGGTGGCAAATCGGCCATGCGAATTCCCGCTCTGGTGACTGACTACTGCCTTTCGATCTGCTCGGCCGACTTCAACGAATGGGTGTTGAAAAATGCCAGCACTCGCCACCCATTCAGTTACGTCTGGACGGGTGAATACGAAATCTTCGAATGGAATCTGGGCAGCACATTCAACTACGCGGAAATGGCGGCGTTGATCTGTCCTCGACCGTTCATGGTCGAACGAGGTCATTTTGACGGCGTGGGAACCGACGAATGGGTCGCTCACGAATTCGCAAAAGTACGCCATCTGTACGCGGCTCGACTGGGAATCGGCGATCGCGCGGAAATCGAATGGTTCGTGGGGCCTCACACCATCAACGGTCAGGCCACATTTTCATTTCTGCACCGCCACCTGCAATGGCCCGAAAAACCAGCCGACGTCGAATAGCTCCGGGAACTCGGCATGCAGACTTCTTCGCGACCATTGGCCCCGCTCAATGACGGCTCCGCGATGGTTTGTTTGTAACGGTTTGAAGAGTTCCACTGCGATCGGAGCAAACCACGGGACGGAATGCGAGTGCGGAGTCAAAGATTTGCGCGGGAATTCATCCGGACTCCGGTTTTGCCAACACCGGGGAATGTGTGAAGTTCCGACGGTCAGCGCTCGTGAAATCCCGGAATTCCGTGGGGCCAAAGTGAAAATCGCTGCGACGGGCTGTCAAAATGCGGCGTACACTTCCCGAAGAATTCGGGCGTGAAGGATCCAGGCTGCCTGACCGTCCCTCCGGCAGACTTTTGTACGGCGGGTGGCCGCCAGCGGAAAAGATTCGGAATCGGAAGTTCGTTGAACTCAATTTGACCACCGCACCAACAGGATTTAGGGGGCGAAGTCTCTCCTCAGGAGGCTCCGGAGAAGTCAAGCGTGGAATTTCTGTCCGGCGTACATCTGTCGTGTTTCGTGCTTACTTACCTGGTCGCGCTGGTGACCGAGGTCTACCAGTTTCTGCGCCGCCGAACCAAATGGACGCGCAGCGTTCTGGTGACGTCCGCAGCTGCGGGACTGGTGGCTCACACGGCCTATCTGGTCACGCGCAGCGGAAGTTCCGGGCTGCCGCCTCTGGTGGGCAGCAGTCACGACTGGCTGCTGGTTCTGGCGTGGCTTGTTGCGGTATTGTACCTGATACTGGTAGCCACCAATCAGCGAGCGGGAATCGGATTGTTCGTTCTGCCTCTCACCATAACGCTCATCGTTCTGGCTTTGCTGGTTGATAAGGTTCCGGACGCAAGTCACCATCATATTGCCTTTCGTCGCTGGGGAATGCTGCACGCCGCTTCTCTGGTAATCGGCATGGGAACCGTCGCTGCATCCACACTCTGTGCCGTGATGTATCTTGTGCAGTATCAGAAGCTTCGAGGTCGGACGTCATGGCTGCATCGCCTGCAGTTGCCGAGTCTCGAACAGCTGACGTCTCTGAATAAACTATTGGTGGTGTCCTCCGTCGCGATGCTGACCATCGGGTTGATCACAGGCTTTATTCTGGCCGTATTTCGACGACAGACCGCCGAACCGTTTCAATGGTCGGATCCGCTGGTGGGCGGGACGGGGTTTGTCTGGCTGGTGATGGTCGTCGCAGTCGCTCGACTGTTGACTCACCGCGAACAATCCGGCCGCCAGGTGGCTCAGCTGACTCTGATGGCCGGCGGTTTTCTGCTGTTGACGATCTTTGGTCTGATGTTGCTGTCGGGAGGAATTCATGAGTCTGCCGGCGCGGCAGTCTTTTCATGGCCAACAGAATCCGCTGTTCGTGCCATCATGTTCGGTGAAGGGACTTTCGACCGATGAATGTCGTTGTCCTCAGCTGCAACCACCACATTGCCGGCCTGGAAGTGCGCGAAAAGCTGGCCTTTCCATCAGAAGAGAAGCTGTCTCTGGCCTACGGAAAGTGGCGGGAACAGCATCCCGATGCGGAACTGGTGCTGCTTTCCACGTGCAACCGAGTTGAACTGTACGCCGCCGCCGATTCGGAAACTGAGCGACTCAGTGCCGATCATCTGGTGAAGTTCGTTTCCGAATTTCATTGCCTGCCCTCCGATGCCTTCGTGAATTCGGTGATCTATCAGCACGGCGAACAGGCCGTCGAACACCTGTTTGAAGTGGTCTGCAGTCTGGACAGCATGGTTCTGGGCGAACCGCAGATCGTGCAGCAGGTGAAGGAAGCCTACCGCTTTGCTCACCAGAACAATGCCTGCGGCCTGCTGACCAACATGCTGTTTCAGCAGGCGTTAAAGGTGTCCGGTCGAGTTCGTACGGAGACTCGCCTGTCGGAAGGTCGAGTATCCATTGCCAGCGTGGCAGTGGGAGATTTTGGACGCAGCATCTTCACTCGCTTTGACAACAAAACCGTTCTGGTCATCGGTGCCGGAGCGATGGCCGAAGAAACGCTGAGGTATCTGAAGGACGAAGGCGTCAGGAAGATCGTCGTCATCAACCGCAACCGCGATCGAGCCGACGCCCTGGCATCGCAGTTCGGTGGAACGACGGAAACGTTCGAAAGTCTGGATACCTGGCTGGGCAAAGCCGATGTGATCGTCAGCACCACAGGGGCCACCGAAACGCTGGTCGATCGAGAACGTTTTGCGAAGGTCCGCAGTCAAACGGAACGCAAGCCGGTCTTCATCCTGGATCTCGGCGCGCCACGCGACTTTTCACCGGATGTGCGAAGAGTGGACGATCAGGTGTTTCTGTTCGACATTGACGCTCTGGAAGCCACCTGTGAACAGAACCGAGAACTGCGCAAGTCCGAAATCGTTCGTGCCCGGGAAATCATTGCTCAGCAGACCGAACGGTTCATGCACGAATTCTACCATCGAGCCACGGGGCCGGTGATCCAGCAGCTCCGCGATCAGATGGGAGACATCAGTCGCAGCGAACTGGATCTGCTGTTTCGACGAATGCCGGGGCTGGGAGACATCGAACGAGCGGCCATTGAGAAGACCGTTCATCGCATCATCAACAAGTTGCTGCATCCGCCCCTGGAAACCCTGAAAGGCGAAGCCAAATCCGGCACGCCGCACGGCCTGCTCGACGCCATCCGCCGTCTTTTCAATCTGGCCGATTAGCTGCGCCATTTGCAGTAAACCTGTTTTAGTTGAGTCAGGTTCTTGTAGCGACCAACGGAACCGTTTCCGAGCGATAGTGTCGTACCTCTCAATTCTCTTCGGTTAACCCATGGCCCTTTGTTTAACCCGTGGCCGACAGGCCAGGAACAGAGAAAGTGCAGGGACGTTGAGTACCACCCACTGTCAGCATTCCCACCGATGAGCGTTCAGGAGAAACACACCATGAACGTGTATTGGTTCTCTACGCAAACACTTGTCGGCTGAGTCCGGTGTTCAGCGATCTGTTGCGGCCGGTGCGTTCGGACTGGCGTCTCAGTGAGGCGGGGCGGCCGACGCCTGACGAATGCCATCTGCCGAAGCGACGCACGCAGTCGACCCAGATGTCGGGCGACATGCCAATGCGGCCGAACAATGGCTGCAGGTCCGACGGAATCATGTCCAGCTTTCCATCGCGGCGAATCTGACGGCCTGTCCAGTCCAGCAGTTGCAGGTACTCCGCCAGAGTCATCGACAGGAAACCTTTGTTGCTCGGCCGTCGTCTGGTGGACTTTTCACGAACGGCTTTGCGTTTGGGTTCCAGTTGAACCGGCTGCAGCCAGCCCGCTTCGGGGCC
>JAGQPY010000649.1 GCA_020426485.1 Planctomycetaceae bacterium | reverse complement strand
GACTGCCCGGAAACATCAATCACACTGGGCAGATTCAGTCCCAGATCCTGCAGATTAAAATGCAGCGGCACCTGAATTCCCGGCGTCGACGGATCGTGATCCAGAGAAGCTCCGAACGAATTCGCCGCCGTAAATTCCAAAGCAAAATCCAGCTTCAGAACAAAACCCGGCGCTTCAAATTCCGTCTGCCCGGCCTGCAGAGTGATGTCGTAACGATCCAGAACTTCCTGCAGAGCATCCGGAGAATAGTCACTGACCTGACGAGTCACCGGCGCGCGATCAATCGACAGCGTCACAATCGGACTGTCATTCTGCAGCGTCGCCAGATAGTCAACCGTGCGCAGATACATGCTGACCGGATCTCCGGCCGCCAGTCGAGTCGGCTGGAAGTGATCCGGAACCACATTCAACGCCGATCGGCCCGCCAGTGCGTTCAATTCCGGCAGAGCAAACACGGGCACGCCATTCTGATCGGCCAGCCCCAGACCATCTTCAATCAGTTCTTCCACCTGCTGCAGCGACGCCGACGGATCTTTCGCCAGCGACGTCACGATGGATGAAATCTCTTTCCCAATCGAAACCACATCCGCAACGCTCACACCCAGCAAAGGCAGATCCGCTCCCAGCGCGTCCGTCTGCAGCAGGTCGTCCAGCAACGTACTGACAGAAGACAACGCGCTGGTGATGTCGCTGAAACTCAGGTCGGCAAGATCATTCAGGTCGTCTGCATTTTCGTGAGTCACGACAGTGGTCGGCCCGTTGGCGAGGTATTCCGACAACGGTGTATTCTGCGGAACATCCACCGAGCCGTTCGTGGTGCCTCGATCAAAGCTGACTGTGGTCGCCAGCTTGCCTGTCGCGGCCGCCGCCGCGTGCAGATCCACATGTCCAGCCACCGTGCTGCTGAACAATGGCCCGCCGTCCTGCAGATCAAGCAACAATTCGGTGGCGGAATGATTGGAGCCACTGAAGGACAGTGTTTGCCCAAAAACTCCCGTCACGGCCGACCGACTGTCCTGAGTGTCTCCGGTGATGTGCAGGTCGATGAAGCCATGACGGGCTCTTGCGTCAATCGACTGACTCAGCAGCGTCACCGAGGGCTGAATCCGCAGATCCGAAAGCATCACCTGATCGGCAATCGTGCGACCGTGCAACGGCGCACCGGCCAGAGTCGTCGCTTCGTTGATGTCCGGCGTATCCGCATCGTCTTCAGAGGCGGTCTGGCCAACCAGTCCCAGACTAAACGGCGCCAGAGAACTGTTGATGGCCTTCACTTCCATCAGGCTTTCGCCAACAGTGAAGTCGACGATGGTCAGGCTCTGCTGGTCGGCTGCGATGGAGACTTCAAACTTCCGCCCGGAAGGTCCCGGGCCACCAGTGTTGGCCGCGTGGCTGTTGGAGGCATTCAGAATGTCACTGATCGTGACGGCGTGATCGAAGTTGACTTCCAGAACCGTGCCATCGTGCAGAGTCACCTGCACATCGGTGAAGCCGTCGGCCTGCTGATCGACCGCGTCCTTGTCACGATTCAGCATGACTCCGGCACCCGCATTCAGCGACGCCAGTGTGGTGGCCGAAGTCAGCACAAAGCCGCCGCCGATTTTCTCCAGCTGAATACCAATGTTCAGTTCAGCATGCAGCGACGGGGACAGATCCAGCAGAGTTTCCGTCTGCACGTTGGAAAGATGCGTCGCGTTCAGTTCGTCCAGATCCAGCCGAGTGCGAACGTCCGGAAGCTGCTCATCAATCGTGACCTGAAAATGCAGCGATGCCGGTGAATTCACACTGGCCGGCACAAAGATGACATCGCTGATGCGATTGTTCGTCAGCGAGCGAATCAGACTGCGGAATTCCTGAACCGTGCTGTACGCCGGAGTTGCCGCAGTGCCTTCGGCCCCGTTCGCATCAACGACGGCCGTGGCAATATCGCCAAAGAGAGATGTTCCAACCACCGCCCCATTGTCATCGACGACATCCGCCGGAGCACCGACGGCAGCCGCCAGCGTAATTCCGGAGCTGGTGATCGTCAGAGTCGGCACCGTGTAGTCGTTGCCTTCGTTATCCGTGCGAGTCGTCGCAGGCTGAAACGTGACGGTCACATCCGGAACACGCTGCGTCGCGGAATTGATCGCGGTCTGCAGCAACGCTGCCACGCCGGACAGACTTGTGACGCCGGAAAAATCCAGATCGTGCAGAGTGATCGTTTCACCATCCACTGCCAGACCAATGGAACCGTCCGTAATCGCCCGCCAGCGATTCACATCATTGCTGACCGCCAGCTGCATCGACCCCGGCGTGATCAGCCCTCGCAGTACTCGATTGGTGAAGATCTGGCTGACATCCAGCATGCCGCCCAGAGTCTGCCCATTGGTCAGCAGAATCTCCGCCTCCAGTAAACTGCTGCCATCAACTTCATCCAGAACCGACGTCACTGTTTCCAGTGCCGCCTGAAACTGCACGGCGTTCATGTCCGCAAACGGCTGCAGAACGGCACTGTTGGCAAACGTCGTCGTCGTATCCGCCGCATCGCCATCAAACAAAGTGCTGTCCGTCAGCGTCACCGTCGGAGTCTGTCCGGCCGGAATGTTGAAGCCCGTGACATCGGTCGTCAGCGGCAGGGAAAATTGCAATGAAGCCGCTCGGCGTTCGGACA
>JAGQPY010000648.1 GCA_020426485.1 Planctomycetaceae bacterium | reverse complement strand
CTATTGGTGGATTGTGAATTTCTGCCGTCGCATCTGAAGGCAAAGTTCGTGCCGAGCCGTCGCCGCGGGACGAAATTGACTTCAACCTGCTGCGGAGGCGACAGTCTGATCGACCACTCGTGAAAACCCAAGATCAACATTCGCGATTTCCATTGCTGGTGGTTTGCGTTCGTGGAGTGTTCGCGGGACGGCAAACGTTGGTCTGATGGATGAGCGTCGGTGGTTGGTGTTTCACCGTGGTTGAGCCGGGGCATTGGTCTCACCGCCGTTTTTCGCGGAACGTCTTTGGCCCGCGGATTGAAATTGTTGTGGGCATCCGATGAAATTCGGAAATCCAGACCTGCAGCTGGTTGCCCACCGTTCAGGCGTCTCTGCGCGATTTTCACGCCGTCGTCCACACTCTTTCACCGTTCCGCACACGGGAGTCGATTCATGTTCCGCGCTCGATCAGGTTATGTCGCCGTCAGCAAAAATGTCGGTCGCTCATACTTTTCATTTCGCATAGCGGTCTGGTTGTTGGTGTCCGTGTTTGTGGCGACATCGACGACGGCCGAAGAAAAAGTGTTTCGAGCGGGTGCGGCGATGAGCAACATCACGCCACCGTTAGGAGAACTGATCGTCGGCGGCTGGACACCCATTCCGGCGAAGCATGTTCATGACGAACTTTATGCTCGCTGTCTGGTGCTGGATGACGGCACCAGCAAACTGGCGATCGTGCTGTGTGACAACGTCGGGATTCCGCGAGAAGTCTTCGATGAGGCTCGAAAGAAGATCGAAGCGGCGGGCGAGATTCCGGGAAACCATATTCTGATGGCGTCGACTCACACCCATTCTGCCACGACGGCTCGCGGCCCCAGTAAAGTGATCTGGGAAGATGAACTGACCGAGTACCAGCAGTTTCTGGCCAATCGAATTGCTGATGGTGTCAGTCGGGCCATCAACCTGCTGCAACCGGCTCAGATAGGCTGGGGATCGGTTGATGAGCCTTCGGAAGTGTTTAATCGTCGGTGGCATGTGACCGACCCGAGTATGCTGACCAATCCGTTTGGAGGCGTTGACAAGGTTCGGATGAATCCGAGCCGTGGTTCGGGAGCACTGGTGAAGCCGGCCGGGCCGATTGATCCGGAAGTGTCGTTCATTTCCGTTCGCAGTGTCAGTGGTCAGCCGATTGCTCTGCTGGCCAATTATTCGCTGCATTATGTCGGAGGCGTGAAGTCCGGAGATATTTCCGGCGACTATTTTGGATACTTCGCAAAGTTCATTGGTGACAAGCTGGTCTCTGCCGAAGCCGACGGAGTTCCGTTCGTGGGGATCATGTCCAACGGAACCAGCGGCGACATCAACAACATCAACTTTCAGGAGAAAGGAAGTTCGTACAAGTCTTACGAAAAGATGCAGGAGGTGGCTCAGAAGGTGGCTGACCGAGTCTATGAAGCTCACCAGGCCGTGAAGTTCCACGACTGGGTTTCGTTGCAGGCCGCATCATCCGATCTGGAGCTGACGGTCCGAAAGCCGACAGAAGAAATGAAGGCCCACTTTGCAGCTCTGGAAAAGGACCCCGACAGCAAAGGACACATTCGCGAAAAGATTTACGCAGAACGCATTGGTCGACTCAAGGATGCACCGGACACAATTCAGGTGCCGCTGCAGGTGTTTCGCATCGGCGAACTGGGGATCGCAGCCGTTCCATTTGAGACCTTCGTGGAAATCGGGCTGGAACTGAAGGACCGCCATCCTTTTAAGGACTTCTTCACGATCGAACTGGCCAATGGTTCCTACGGGTATCTACCGACTCCGGAACAGCACGAGCTGGGTGGCTATGAAACATGGCTGGGAACCAATTTTGTAGAATTCCAGGCGTCTCGAAAAATCACAGACCGACTTCTGGAATTGGCAAATTCGATCCGGAACTGACATCTCCCGATTGTTTTGCGGCTTGAAACGGACACTTGCTCGCAGTTGTCGGATTCGAGCACTACGATGTCAGTTGCCGGTGCTTTCGGAAAGATTCAGGATCGCCGGAGTACTCTTCGCCGGGGCTCCCCGTCGGATGGATGATCAGTTTCTCGCTGCCATTCGGGCTCGGCGTCTGCGCAATCGTTTCCCCTGTGTGTTGATAGAGGATTTTTCAGATGTCGGATGACAAGAATCCGGACAAGATGTACGACCAGGCTAATCAGTTGAAAGAAGCCGGCGACCTGGAAGGCGCGGTGTCAAAGCTGAAGGAGATTCTGGAGATTTCTCCGGATCATCTTCACACCAATATGGCACTGGGCGTCTATCTTCAGAAGCTGGGGAAACTGGAAGAAGCCATTCACCATGCAGTTCGCGTGACGGAACTTCAGCCCGAAGACGCCTTTTCGTTTACTCAGCTGTCCGTCATCTACCAACGCTGCGGTCGGATTCCGGAAGCCGAAGACGCCATGGCCAAAGCTCACGCATTGCAGGGTCGCACACCGCACAAACATTGATAGTGACGTTCGCGGTTGCGTGCTTCGTTCGCGGGCGTGTGCTTCGTTGGAGCGCCGCAGCCTAGAGACGTGTCTCTCAAATTCGTTAACTTATGAATCAGAGCGTTTTTGTTCGTTTAACCCGTGGCCGACAGGCCAGGAGCAGAAAATGCCTGGCCTGTCGGCCACGGGTTAAACAAGACAGA
>JAGQPY010000647.1 GCA_020426485.1 Planctomycetaceae bacterium | reverse complement strand
CGTGCCTCGGATAAGTCGGCGACCGCTCAGGCAACTGCGATTTCGGGGATGTCTCCGATCAGAGCCGTTCAGACACGACGCTGAGAAATGTGCAGTTTTTTCGACATTTCTCGCTGATCGCCACCGACCTTGCGTCGGTGGAATCACGACTGCTCGGCTGGAAATTCTTAGCTTTCCCGTCTGTTCATCATTGAGGTCAGCTCGGTGGAGTCTGTCCTGGTGGTGATCAGCGAGAAGTGTTTTTTTCTGCGGAAGTCGTGCTGAGGTTCCGGCTCGTGGTTTCTCAGTGTCGGATCGCAGTTCACAATTGGCTGAGCTGCCACGGTGCCGAAGCAACGTTGGGGAACACGTTCTGGTGCCCGCTGGGCGATGGCTGATCGGCGTCGTCTGTTGCCACAACCTTCCATGTTAGATCGTGAAATGACCACCCAGACAATTCATTCCAGCCGCCTCCAGTTTGCTCTGGACATCAGTCAGCGGGCGGCCGACCTGATCCTGCAGCACTACCAGTCTCAGACTTTGGGAATTGAATCCAAGGCCGATGATTCGCCCGTGACGGTGGCGGATCGTGGTGCCGAACAGCTGATTCGTGACGCGCTTTCGGAGGCGTTTCCGGAGGACAGTATTCTGGGCGAAGAATTTGACGATGTGGTCGGAACCAGTGGTTATCGCTGGGTTCTGGATCCCATTGACGGAACCAAGCCGTTCATTTACGGCGTTCCGTTGTTCGGCACGTTGATCGGGATTGAGTTTCAGGAACGAATGGTGGCCGGAGTCTGCCGTCTTCCCGCGCTGAACGAAGTGGTGTACGCCGAAGAAGGCGGCGGTGCGTGGTGGAAGATCGGCCGCGGTGAACCTCGTCCTGCGAAGGCGTCAGCAGTCTCTGAACTTCAGGAAGCTCGGCTGATCTTTACGGAACCCACGGCGGACCGAAAAGTGGGGCGAGGCGATGTTCTGCCGGAGTTTCTGCGACAGGTCAGGATTGCTCGCGGCTGGGGAGACTGTTACGGGCATATTCTGGTGGCGACCGGCCGAGCTGACATCGCACTGGACCCGCAGATGTCTGCATGGGATATCGCGGCCCTGATTCCCATCGTTCGAGAGTCCGGAGCCAGTTGTTCTGACTGGAAAGGTGACGAGAACATTTTTGGTGGTGATGGTGTCTCAATTGCACCGCGACTTCGGGACAGCGTGTTGAACATTCTGAAACCCTGGGCTCACTAATGTCCCCGAAACCGTCACTTTTTCATGTCCGGGTCTGATTTCACGATATTCCGTTGACCGCCGCTGTTTCTCTCAGGCATCGCGGTGACGCCCCTGAAAATCCGAGTGTATCCGTAGGTGTGGATTATCCATATTGTTCTTGTGAGTGATGGTGAACCTCGCGAACGTGGTTCACTGTTACCTGGTTGTCACCACTTCATCGCAGCAGATTGAATTAAGTTCGTCCTATGTCCGGTTCAGAACGCAGGAAAATCAAGCCACAGACACTTCGCGGATTTCGGGATTTTCTGCCCGATCAGATGATGGCTCGCGAACATCTGATCGACGTCGCCAGGTCTGTGTATCGCAGCTATGGATTCGCTCCGATCGACACCCCGGCTCTGGAATATGCCGAAGTGCTGCTGGGCAAAGGAGGCGATGAATCTGACAAACAGGTCTTTCGATTCACGGACCAGGGCGATCGAGATGTGGCCATGCGGTTCGACCTGACGGTGCCGCTGGCTCGCTATTCGGCTCAGCACATCAACGACCTGGGAACTCCGTTTCGTCGTTACCACATCGGTCCGGTCTGGCGCGGGGAGCGTCCGGCTCGTGGCAGGTTCCGCGAATTCATGCAGTGTGATTTTGACACCATCGGCAGCGACAGCAATGTGGTGGACATTGAAACTCTGTTTGTCATCAACGACCTGTTTGAAAAAATCGGCATCGAACGATTCACCATTCGTGTCAACAACAGAAAGGTGCTGAACGGCCTGCTGGAGAAGAACGGTGTTCTGGAACACGCCGTCGGCATTCTTCGCTCGCTCGACAAACTGGATAAGATTGGCCGGGAGAAAGTTGTCGAAGAGATGGTCGATTCTGTGGGGATCACCATACAGCAGGCTGAAAGCGTTCTGGACATGGCGGAACTGCAGGGCACTCCGGATTCGATTCTTGCCTCACTGGAGACAATGCTGCAGGGCAGTGACATCGGACTGACCGGTCTGCAGCACCTGCGGGAACTGTTCGACACCGTGAAAGCCTGTGGATTGCCGCCGGAACGAGTTTCACTGGATGTAGCCATCGCCCGTGGACTCGATTACTACACGGGCACCATCTACGAAACGCTGCTGGGCGATCTGCCGGGCATTGGGAGCGTTTGTTCCGGCGGTCGCTATGACAATCTGGCCGAACTGTTCACATCGCAGCAGCTGCCGGGCGTTGGTGCCAGTCTGGGGCTCGACCGCATGCTGGCCGCCATGGAAGAGCTGGGCATGACTCAGAAGGCCACCACCCCGGCGCCGGTGCTGGTGACGATGTTTGAACGAGACCGATCCGCCGACTACCTGGCGATTGCTCGCCAATTGCGAAGTGCGGGGATCGGAGTGGAAGTCTTTCCCGAAGCCAAGGGAATCGGCAAACAGATGAAGTACGCCGACCGAAAAGGATTCCGCGTGGCCATCAT
>JAGQPY010000646.1 GCA_020426485.1 Planctomycetaceae bacterium | reverse complement strand
GTGTAAGCCAAATCGCCTCGATCCCCGCGCAGACCTTCGCAGTACCACAGAATTTCGCCCGTCTGCATATCGTAGCCGTTGACTCGAGTCGCCATGCTGCACACGGCCACATGGCGACCGTCCAGCTGAGTGATCACCGGTGTGCTCCACGACCCCATGTACTTGTTGTCGGAATTGCGTTCACCGTCGCCATCCACGGGCTCATCGGTCTTCCATAACGTGGTCCCGTCGCTGAGTGAAAACGCGGCCACGAAAACGTTCTTTCCGGGACCACTGTGCAGGATGATGCGGTCGTGGTGAAGCACAGGTGACGTGCCATAACCCCACTGATGTCGGAACTCACCCAATTCACGCCTCCACAGTTCATTGCCATCGAAATCGTAACAGTACAAACCCGCCGAACCATGCCACACAACCACGCGTGATCCATTCGCGGCCGGCGTTGTGCCGCCGTACAGATTCGTTTTGTGAGTCGGCATCTGCTGAGCAAATTCGACGGTGCGGACCCACGACGTTTCGCCGGAAGCGGCATCAAAACAATGCAGGTGGCGTTTGCGGCCATCGTCTTCAGCACTGGTCAGAAAGATTCTGCCCGCTGAAACAATCGGACTGCCGTTGCTTTGCCCCGGAAGCTGCACCTTCCACGCGACATTCCGGTCGTTACTCCATTGAAGCGGTACGTCACGGGCGTCGGACCAACCGTTGCCGTTGAATCCGCGAAAGGCACACCAGTCTTCAGCGACACATTTACCGGATATCAGGCGGCACGACATCATCATCAACAGGAAAACTGACACAGTACGCATGATCGACTTCTCCTGAACGGGGAAATCCCGCTTCTGACGCGTTATTCCACAGACACACGAAATTCTGTGCAACCGACTTTCAATTTCGGAAGCGACCGGGCAAGTCAGCCGTCAAAAGATCGATAGCCTTCCACCTCAGCTGGTTGCCCTTTTTCTGAATGCACGGCAGTCCTCATCGCAACATCCGGGGCTGACACCATGTGCCGCCGAGAACCACGCCAGCTGTTTAGCAAACATAAACCGTGACAAATGCTGGCCGAAACGAACGGAATCCAGGGATTCTGAAGACTTCGGCAACGCCAATCAGAGAGCCTGCACACATGAGTGTCGTTCAGCTATTCCATCAGATCGCACGCAACGACTTTGGCTTCTTCCAGCAGGTTCGGGCTGTCAGTGATGTAATGACAAGGAGTTCCGAGCTTGTCACTCTGACTCTGGACACAACGTTTGAAATGGCGTGGGAAAAATTTCGCCGCAGTGGCACTCAGCATGCCCCTGTGATCAACCCGGAAGACCAGAAGGTCGTCGGCATTGTGTCCGATCGAGACCTGCTGCGACATCGGCCACGATTTCTCGGAACGGCCGCGGAAACTGATGCCGATCAGAAGGCCATTCGCGAAAATGTGTCTCGATTCATGACACGCAGCCCCATCTGGTGTTCAGCCGGTGCGTCGCCCGTGCGAGCGATGTCGCTGATGCTGGACCACCATATTGACTGCGTTCTGGTGTCGGAAGACGGCCGAACTCTGGATGGTATCGTTACCCCTCAGAACTTCATCGTGACGCTGCTGCTTTATCATCGAGTCTGCACGCGTGACTTTAATCTGAAGCGACTGCGACTGGTGGATCTTGATCTGAACAACGGGATTCCTCTGGATGAAATCTTTGCCCGCGGCGCTCAGACGGTTCGGGACGTTATGACGAAGGACGCTCATTCCGTGAATCGCGACGACCAACTACTGACCGCAATTTCACAAATGCAGGATCGCGAAATCCGTCACCTTCCCGTGGTAGCAGCCGATGGAAAGCTGGTGGGAATGCTCTCTGACCGAGACGTCCTGAAAGTTCTGCCGACACCCAGGCAACGCAGCGAAGAACCACAGATTCGCTTCCGTCAGACGCTGTTCGAAACGGAAGACAAAGCGATTCTGCACGAACGAGTCGACGCGGTCATGAACAAACAGATTCATGGCGTGCATCCGGATATGCTGCTGACGGACGCCCTGGCCATTCTGCAGGGCAATTCTCTCAGCGGCGTTCCCGTCGTCGATCAGCAGACTCAACAATTAACCGGCATGCTGACGACCAGCGACGTCCTGCGCGTTTTTCGCGTCGTCATGCAGATCGGGTCCCTGTCGGAGACACCGGCGGAACTGGAAACCGTGGCCTGATCTCTCCTGCATGACCTGAGTCCATCGGCAACAATCGACGACTCTGTACCGATACACTCCGCTTGAAAACTCGATTTTCGCAGGATCCGATTCTTCAAATCGGCCAGCCCCAGCGTTTCCAGTGGCAACTCATGGGGGCAGTGGCAACGCATCGTCACAACCTCACGCCGTATGCCGTACGCAGGAAGCAATCCTGTTTTCGATTCAACTCCGTTCGTCACCACCGAATCTGCGTTGTAAAGACGCTGATAGACAATGCGACCTACGGGGACACTCGGCGTCTGAAACGATCCACGTCAAATCGCTTTCCACGCCCTCAGGTCAAGGGCCAAGCTCTTGGGGGACGGACGGCAATCCCTTCCGGCACAGCCGGACCTACAGTGTCCACTGGTCGCAGCGCCCAACGGAAGCATCTCGGCGCCTGGAACTTTCCACGCCAATCGAATTTCCACGCCATTGGGTCAGGGGCGAAGCCCTTGTTAGG
>JAGQPY010000645.1 GCA_020426485.1 Planctomycetaceae bacterium | reverse complement strand
TTCGCTACCATGCTCCGCGTGTTTTTACCAGCGTCAGTCTCACATTGAGCCCTTTGTTTCGAAGTTCCATCGCTTTCCCTGAATTTACCATGCGATTACCTGAGATCTTTTCAACTCGCAAGTTTGCCGTTTCCATCGAGATTTTCCCGCCGAAGACGTCCGACGGCGACGACGCTCTGCGGCGACACATGAGAACGCTGCTGGAATACAGTCCGGACTTCATGAGCTGCACTTACGGCGCGGGTGGGTCAACGCGTGACCGCACGATTCAATGGTGTCAGGAAATTCAGTCTGACTTTCAGCGAACCGCCATGGCACATTTCACGTGCGTCGGTTCGACGGAACAGGAACTCAACGACTGGCTGGATCAGGCTTCCGCGGCCGGCATTCAAAACATCATGGCTCTGCGAGGCGACCCGCCGCAGGGGCAGGAAAACTTTCAGGCGGTGGAAGGTGGCCTGAAGAACGCCAACGAACTGGTCGAACTGATTCGGCGGCATTCGGGAAACTTTGGCGTGGGCGTCGCGGGTTATCCGGAGAAACACATTGAAGCCTCCAGCATGGAAGTCGACCTGCAGAATCTGAAGCGAAAAGTTGACGCCGGAGCGGACGTGATCTTCACGCAGTTGTTCTTCGACAACCAGAACTTCTTCCGCTTTCGCGATCAGTGCGACGAACGAGGCATTCGCATTCCCATCGTTCCCGGCATTATGCCCATTACGGACTACGATCGCATCAAACGCATCACCTCCATGTGCGGCACCGTCTTTCCCGACGCGCTGGCCGAGAAACTGCATGCGGTGAAGGACGATGCCGATGCACAGTTTTCCATCGGCGTGGACTATGCCATCGAACAGTGCCGCCAGCTTCAGGACGAAGACGTCCCGGGAATTCACTTCTACGCTCTGAACAAGTCGCAGGCATGCCAGAAGATTCTCGCCGCGCTGCAGGGTTCGGCTGCCTGACGTCGCGTGTCATCGAAGCACACTTCTGCGAAGCCGCTGACCGGAAGGACCCTTCGCGGGGGATCCGTCAGGCCGAGAATCCCGTCGGCAGCAGTTCGGGCTCAACGCGAAATCATGTGCGCGAGCGCAGCGAGTGGAACTGATGTGATTCATCCTGAAAGGATGCGAGAGATTTGCCGTTGGTCGCCGACAGACGCACCACCGGTGACTGCTTCTCATGCCAACCGGTGGCGGCGTTCGCTTACCACCGGCTCATCTCTGAAACCGCTTCGCGGTGAATCGCAACGAGCTTCATGACAGCCGGAACGAAGTGATGCCTATGCACTCGCGCACATGATTTCCCGTTGAACCGTAGTTCGTGATGCGTCTTGTGCGGTGGTTCAGGCGGCTTCGCGGTAGCGAAGGGACGGCTTGTCCAGAGTCACGATGGTGTTTGGGGCCACGCTGCGGCTGATGGTGACGCTGGACCCGATCTGAGATCCCTTGCCAATCACGGTAGTGCCGCCGAGGATGGATGCATTCGAGTAAACGGTGACATTGTCTTCAAGCGTGGGATGACGCTTCGTTCCGCGGACGAGGTTTCCTTCCTCGTCGCGAGGAAACGACCACGCTCCCAGAGTCACCCCCTGATACAGTGTGACCCCCGCACCGATTTCGCTGGTTTCGCCGATCACAACTCCCGTACCGTGGTCCACAAAGAAACGAGGACCAATGACGGCACCCGGGTGAATATCAATACCCGTCTTGCGATGAGCCCATTCGGTCATAATGCGGGGCAGATACGGAACGCTGAGCGAATGCAGCGCGTGGGCAACACGATACATTGTTGTGGCCAGAATTCCCGGATAACACAGAACGATTTCATCATATGTTCTGGCAGCCGGATCACCATCAAAGGCAGCCTGAACGTCCGTTTGCAGAACCTGACGAAGTTGAGGAAGCTGGCCGAGAAATCGATCGGTCAGTTCTGCGGGGGAACCTGTCGCCGGTGTACTGCAGCCTTCCGTATGTAGTCGTAGTGTTGCGGTGCGAGCATGCACAAGCGCGCGAGAAATCTCGACTCTCAGATGCGACCTCACCTGTCGCAGACGGCGAGTCACGTCCTGACGATGGTCGTGTTGCTGCAGCCGTCGTGATCGAGCGTAACCGGGAAACAGCAGTTCTCGCAGTTCACTCGAAATCGAAACCACTCCGCTGACGGATGGAAGAAGGCTGTCCGCGCTGCAACAGGTCAAACCGTCATCACTTGTTAAAGCCCCGACGATCTCATCAATCACAACTCGGTTGTTTGTATCCATACCTTCCACTCACACACGATGGTGACGTCAGTCCGTGACGTTCAAAGTCCAAAAGTCATTAAATCTTAAAGGGGGACCGCCCTTCTCCGGGCAGCTGTCTTCGCTGCGTTTGGCTGCCCTCCTATGGGGCAAACCCCTTTTTCCGATTTGCCGCTGATGCGGGATTGGCAAAGTCATCGGCAAAGAGCAAAGGATTGCATAAAGACACAGATTCCCAACCTGACAGGACTGTCAATCGTGCGGGTTTGCGGCGTTACGCTCAGAATAAACGTTGATCTACGGCCCAGACTTCCCAGACCGAAATAGTCTTCGCCACCCGGCATTTCCTGCCGGTTTCGGACAGGATTCCGCCGAAGTCCACGGCCCGAATGCATTGCGGAGGTGCCCCGGGCCGATACTGAAACTGAACCGGTTGTCGTC
>JAGQPY010000644.1 GCA_020426485.1 Planctomycetaceae bacterium | reverse complement strand
CATATCTGCCAGCTGACGGGAACCAGTCAGCACTGCGGGATTGGTTCGGATCTGGACGGCGGCTTCGGGAAAGAGCAGACTCCCGGCGACCTGGAAACTATCGCCGATCTGCAGAAGATTGCCGAGCTTCTGAGTGAACGGAACTATTCCGACGACGACATTACCGGGATCATGCACGGCAACTGGATTCGCTTTTTCCGCCGAGCGTGGTCATCATAGAACGTCCACACGGCGTGAGCGGTTGTCGTGTGGAAAGCCACTGTATGTGGCGGAGGATGACGACGCAAAGTGCGGACGCAGGGCCACGGTTCCTGAGAGCCGGGTGTGACAATCCAATTCACCTGCGGCGTGTCATCGAACAGCTCTGTGACAAGGGTAAGACGATCATGATTCGATTCCATCTGATTGTGCAAACGTCGCTGGTCACCATGATGGTGGCTTCGTCCGTTCATGCGGTGGACTTTGAACGAGACATTCAGCATGTGCTGAACACTCACTGTGCCGGGTGCCACGGTGGAGTCAAAAAAAGCGGCGGCTTCAGCGTGATTGGTCGTGATCTGCTGCTGGCGGCGGCCGATTCCGGGCAGCCGGCAGTCGTGCCGGGGAATGCCGATGGCAGTGAGCTGATGCGTCGAATTCTGTCCAGCGACGAAAGTGAACAGATGCCGCCGGCGGGTGAAGATCGCCTGCAGGCTCATGAGATTCAGGCTCTCAGAGACTGGATCAACGACGGTGTGAAGTGGCCGGAGCACTGGGCATGGCAGCCGTTTTCGGACGTCCCTTCGACGGCGGAATTCGGCGATCAGCATCCGATTGACTGGTATGTGCGGAGGAAACTGGATTCAGTGGGTGTGGAACCTTCGCCTCGAGCGGATCGAACGACATTGCTGCGTCGCCTGTCACTGGATCTGACGGGACTGCTGCCGGATCCCGCGGACATTCAGACACTGGACGATGCTGAGACGTGGCAGGTTGGCGAGGCCGCAGACAGATTGCTGGCGAGTCCACACTTTGGAGAACGCTGGGCTCGTCACTGGCTGGATGAAGCTCGCTATGCCGATTCGGAAGGCTTCGAAAAGGATTCGGCCAAGGAAGATGCATGGCTGTTTCGCGACTGGGTCGTGAATGCTTACAACAATGACATGCCCTTCGACGATTTTACTCGCCGTCAGCTGGCGGGGGATCTGCTTCCGGAACCGACCGCCGAAGACCTGATTGCCACAAAATTTCAGCTGCAGACGCAGTTCAATCTGGAAGGCGGCGTTGATTCAGAAGAAGACAGAACTCGACGTGTCGTGGATCAGGTGGGCACCATTGGTTCGGTGTGGATGGCCATGTCGATTGGCTGCTGTCAGTGCCACGATCATCCCTACGATCCGTTGCGGCATTCCGATTTTTACGGGCTGTATGCCTTCCTGAACAATACGGATCTGGCGGCCGATTTTCTGGCCGGTGAGCCGAAAGATGCCGCGAAGATTCGCGACGAACGAAATCAGAAATGGCAGAAGCTGGTGTCGCTGCTTGACCGGCAGATCAGCGACAAGAACCTGAGCGACGATTGTCAGCGCGATCTTTCGGGACTGCGGGGTTATGACAACAGCAAAGGTTTTGTCCGGTATCTCACAGAACGCAGTGCTGACCGTCGTCGAACGACCTATGTGTTTGAACGAGGCGATTTTCTCCGGCCAATGACGGACGCCGGAGAAGTGTTTCCCGGCGTGCCGATTCCTCTGGGCCGGATCGAATCTGACAAACCACAGCCGGATCGACTGGATCTGGCCAACTGGCTGGTGACTTCTGCCGCTCCGCTGACGGCTCGTGTGGAGGTCAACAAGATCTGGATGCATCTGTTTGGACAGGCGTTGGCAGACCAGCCACAGGAATTCGGTTCTCGCGGGACGGCTCCCACTCATCCCCAACTTCTGGACTTTCTCGCGCGGTGGTTTGTCGAAGAGGCGAAGTGGAGTCGCAAGCAGTTGATTCGATTGATTGTGACCTCGGACACGTGGCAGCAGTCGGCAGCTCTGCGACCGGAACTGGTCCGCCGCGATCCCAACAATCAGTGGCTGGCTCGGCAGAATCGATTTCGAGTCGAAGCGGAGATTCTGCGGGACATCAGTTTGCAGGCATCCGGATTGTTAAGCGACAAGGTCGGCGGCAAGTCGGTCTTTCCGCCCATTCCCGAAATTGTGACTCAGCAGACTTACGCTGGTCAGAACAAGTACAAGGCTTCAACAGGCGAAGACCGCTATCGCCGCGGGCTGTACACGTTTTTCCGCCGAACGGCGATCGACCCCAATCTCAGCACTTTCGACTGCCCCGACAGCAGTCTCACGAAAGCTCAGCGAGATCGATCGAACAACGCCCTGCAGGCACTGGCGACACTGCACAACGAAGTCTTCCACGAAGCAGCTCAGGCGTTTGCAAATCGGATTCTGAAAGCCGATGTACAAACCGACGCCGAACGCCTTCAGTTTGCGTACGTCGCCGCGCTGGGCAGGACGCCTGATGAAACCGAAACGGCCGCTCTGCAGCAACTACTGGACGAAAGCCGAACTCACTATTCACAGGATTTGGAAGCCGCCAAGGCCGTCGTGGGCGACCACGCCGCCGAAGTCGAACCGCCACAAAACGCAGCGTGGGTCATGGTGGCCCGCGTGATTCTGAATCTGGACGAATTCGTCACTCGCGGCTGAGAAAGGCCT
>JAGQPY010000643.1 GCA_020426485.1 Planctomycetaceae bacterium | reverse complement strand
GTTCTCCTCGTTGAACTTGCGGACAAGTTCTTCAAAGATCGTCCCCATCGCGTGGTTATCAAGGCCGGGGTGCTTTTCCGAACCGTCCCCATTGACGATGGGGTTGGGACCGAGATTGATTTCCGGGGAAACGAGCTTCTCAATCAGAGTGCCGAGGGCGTCGGCTTTGGAGAGCCGGGGAATCTGATTACGGAACTCGAAGTTCTCCAGAATGTCCTGCACGTTGGATGAGAAGCCGTCGAGATAATCCTCGAAGTCAGCTTTGAGCTGTTGCTGGTTGGCCCGTGCCCGCAGGTCGCGGAGTGTGAACTTTGAGGTGTTGTAAAACGCCTGCCCGCTGGCCTGACGCAACGCGGCGTCCTGATTGGTGACGCCCGCTTTGTCGAGGTTGGCCTTCATGTCGAGCACGGCCTGCTTTGTTGGCTCCAGCACGGCATCGAGTCGACGCAGGACCGTCATCGGGAGGATGACGTCGCGGTATTTGCCACGGACGTAAAGGTCTCGCAGTACATCGTCGGCAATGCCCCAGATGTACCCGGTGATCCAGTTGAGTTGGGATGAATCCATGTTCTGGCTGTGCTCTCGTCCTGCTTCCGGCTGTGGTTTTTCATGCCACCTGAGGTTTCGTCACGCGACTGATTGCCGTTCAAACCGGACACAGACTACCAAAACTGGTAACCCTTAGGTAGCTGGCGATAGTAATTGCCTGCCATCTCACAAAGTGTTTTACAGATCGTTGCGGCTCGATCGGATTCTGATTCGCACGGCTCCGTAAACACAAGCAGCCTGCAGACTCAGAAGAATCTGCAAGCTGCTTTTTCGAAGCAAACTTTGCGGTGTACAGAAGACTTACACGGCGATCGAATCAGGATTTTCTCTGTGCCTTCGTCTTTGGCGGTTTTTCAGATGCAGGTTTGGCAGCAGTGGACTTCTTGACTGGTTTGTGACTTCCGCCGTTGGTCATGTCGGTTTCTCCTTTTCAAAAAGCTGTATGGGGCCTGAATCGCAATAGTCATATTTTGACTATTCAGGGTCTGACTTTACGTTCCCGCCCGAAAGGCGGCAACGGGAAAATGGAGAAATCGATTCATTCGGACGAATATTCGGCCGTGACGGACGTGATTCGGGAACTTCGTCGTGAGTCCGGACTGACTCAGGTGCAGATGGCCGAAATGCTGGGACAAACTCAATCCCTGTTCAGCAAATATGAACGAGGCGAAGTGCGTCTGGACGTGATTCAACTGCGAACGATCGCCGGAAAGCTGGGGCTGACTCTGACAGAAATCTCGGAGCGGATCGAACGCCGACTCACAACAGCCACTCAGTCATCGCGACGCAAAAGCTCGTCCACTCGCCGGTAATACTTGGCCAGAGTGTCACGAGATCCGACGTATAACAATACGTCGACGGCGATCAGCAGAAGTACCTCCCGTAGACGCACACCTCGGGCAAACCAATGCAGTACAGCAGCCATTGTCACAGCGACCAATCCATTGGCATGCCACTGATAGTAGCGGTAATGAATCTCGATCAATCGGTCGAACGCCCCAACAGCGTCTCTCAGCGAGCCGAAGTTGGCAGTCGGCGGACTGATTCCCATGTGATGATGCAGTGAATCAATCAGCAGCCACCTCAACGTGCTGACCAACTGACCGAGCCCCACGGAAGCGAGCGTCACGTACAGAAACCCACCAACCGTTGGTGCTTCGCTGTTGGTATGGGCCAGCCAGTCGGTGACGGTTCGCGAATACGGAGCAATCCCCCACAACAGTACGAACCCCGGCAGAACAAAAGCGATCAACAGCCCAAAGTTGCTGGTGGTGACGTCTTTCACTCAATGAGCGTACCAGTCTTCGAATACACGCGCAACGTGAACGACGTGGCTCTCTGCCGGTTGTCATTCGTTGAAAAACCCTGCATTCGGAAATGCAGGGCGTGGCCTGAGGGTTCAGGCACAGTGGCGGCAGCGGCCGTGTTCTTGGGGAGATTGCAGGACGGGGGTGACGTGGATGGCCCAGTCGTTGTGATCGTCCTGGCCGTTGAGCGTGTCCTGAATGTACTGGAGTGCTCGGTCGTGGTCGCACCAGCCGAACGTCACCGATTCGATCTGAAGTTGTTCGCCGGTGTCGATGTTCTGGCAAAGGACCGCGAATTCCTGGGCACCGTCTTCGGATGTCGAATCGTTCAGCCAAAGGTATTTCGGGTGGCCGACGATTCGGAAGGCCTGACAGCAGCACCAGGTCGACTTCGTCAGTTTCTCGGCCAGTTCTTCGGCCGACGCCACTTCGGCGACGCACCAGCTGCGGTTGTTATGAAGCATCTTCCAGCTCCCATCTGCATCGGCTGATGACGTGTTCGCTGGCGGCCACGCAGATGGCGGCTGAGAACTCGGCATCCAGTTGACATGTCAGGTTGCCTGTGGTTGAACCGATGGTCGGTTGAGGCGGAAAGCCTCCGGCTTCCAGCCAGTCACGCAGAGCTTCCGCGTGTTCAGCAGCTTCGGCCCATTGTTTGGTGGCGTAGCCCAGCAGCATTTTGTTCCATGCGGTATTGGGATCCATGCTACGCTTCCTCCTCTTCAAGTTCTGCCATGGCCTGAGGCCAGTAGATCACGCCTCCATCTCGAAAGTAATCTGGTTCAACAGTGTGGCCGTCGCCGCATTCAGTGCATTCAATGTCCATCGTGGCATCGTCAGCTCCGGTCACCATCATCTG
>JAGQPY010000642.1 GCA_020426485.1 Planctomycetaceae bacterium | reverse complement strand
CTAGCCGGTGGTCAGTGCAGCGCCACCACCGAAATGCATCTTCGCTAAACCCGACGCAAAGGGGAGGTCACGCCTGCACCGCCTTGCCTCCGGCTTGAGTGAAACGGTCGCTTCTCGAATGAACATGCTTCACAGCGTTGCCCGGCAGGACACGACTGGAGGCGGCAGGTCACGTTCGATGGCTTGTTACCGCTGATCGGCATCGCGGATGAACCATCCCGAAGACCGCTTTGAAACGTCTCAGGTGTTGTTCATCGGCTTCTGCTTGAGGTGAACCGGGCACCTCAAGCAGCCTGAATCAGAGTCCGATGCGATCTGTTATTGATCGTCGGCGAGCCAGACGACCATTCTCACGCCGCTCGGCGTTCGGACTTTTGAGCCGGAAAGCGAAGCGTGGTGGTTCGAGCAACCGTATCGGTCAGAACAGTGGCCACTCGGGTAAGCTGTTCGTCGGTGAGTTCAGCAAAGATCGGAAGCGAAAGGACTTCGCTGGCGGCTCGCACGCTTTCCGGAAAATCTTCCGGTTGATAGCCGAGGTATTCGAAGCATTTCTGCATGTGCAGAGGAATCGGATAGTAAACGGCACAGCCAATCCCCTGAGCCCGCAGCTGTTCCATCACGGTGTCGCGCAGACCGTCGCCAATTCGCAGCGTGTATTGGTTGTAAACATGTCGGCGATCGTGAGCAACCGCAGGCGGTTCCACGCAGGAAGACAGGTGCTGTTCGGCAAAGATCTGTTCGTACCGCTGAGCGTTCTTTTGACGACCGGTGGTCCAGTCGTCCAGATGTCGCAGCTTGACTCGCAGAACGGCCGCCTGCAGAGCATCCAGGCGACTGTTGAATCCGACCTCGACGTGGTTATAGCCGCCAACGTCACCGTGAACTCGCAGTCGCTTCAGGCGAGTAGCCAGTTCCGGATCGTCAGTCGTCATGATGCCGCCGTCTCCGGCACCGCCAAGGTTCTTGGTGGGAAAGAAACTGAAGCAGCCAATGGAACCCAGCACTCCTGCTCGACGGCCCTGATATTCGGCTCCAATGGACTGACAGGCATCTTCAACGATCGGAATGTTATGCCGAGTTGACACGCGCCAGATTCCGTCCATCTCCGCACACTGGCCGAAGATGTGGACCGGCATGATGGCTTTGGTTCTGGAAGTAATCGCGTCTTCCAGCTTCTGTGAATCCAGATTGTATGTGACGGGGTCAATGTCCACGAATCGTGGCGTCGCTCCGACTCGGTGAATCGCACCGGCCGATGCAAAGAAGGTAAAGGGACTGGTGATGACTTCGTCGCCCGGACCAACCCCCAAAGCCAGCAGAGCCAGAATCAGTGCGTCGGTTCCGGAGGCACAGCCGATGGCATATCGAGCGTCGCAGTATCGAGCGATCTCAGCTTCCAGGCATTCCACTTCTTCACCCAGAATGAAATGCTGAGTTTCAAAGACCGTATCCACGGCTTCTCGAACTTCGTCGCGAATCGTCTGGTACTGAGCGACCAGATCGATGAACGGCACGGGGGCATCGACGGGAACGGGCTGAAACGAACCTGCCATCTGTACGACTCCATTCGCGCGGCGATGCCGCATTCCTCATCGAGACTCCGCTCGACGTTTCAGGCCTGCCTCCCGGAGGTCACGTCCTGAAAAAATCTGCGGCGAACCGCAGCTCAATGCTTCCTGCAAAACAGATCCAAATCTCAGTTCGCCCGAACGAAGATCCATTGGATCACTCGCTCCGGCGGTCATTCTCACTGTCAGTTCGCTGCTGATGCGTGCAGCGAAC
Source organism: Planctomycetaceae bacterium (assembly GCA_020426485.1). Lineage (GTDB taxonomy): Bacteria > Planctomycetota > Planctomycetia > Planctomycetales > Planctomycetaceae > JAGQPY01. Next base: position 936 of record JAGQPY010000642.1, on the reverse strand, counting down.
GACGAATCCGAATGCCTCTTGTTTCTGACCCGAAAACCGGAACCCTAATTGGGACCGAAGTGCAAATCGAGGTTAAGGCATCCTTCGGAGACTGTCAAGACGGCCCCCTGCCTCTGAATTCGATAACCCGTTTTCAGAAAAGGGTTTGGGGGCATTCCCTGAACGTGGCGATCCCGCAATTTCTGCCGAACCGCAGGCAACTCCCCAGTGAGAACAGGAATGCAGGCGGCCGGTTCCCTCTCTATCGACCGTCCCGTTGTGTCAGCAGCAACGATCGGAGAGATTTTTCCGAAGAGTCGGCCAGAGGACGAACGCCGGGAATCGGGTACCGCCCGGGTTGCTCTGTGAGGACGTGGCCTTGAGTCTCAGGTTGTCGAAGTCCGGGCGTCGTGAAGCAGCAGATCGTGGAACCTTGGAGCCATCGAACCTGACGGGAACGCCGGGCATCTGAAGCCTGCCCGTCTTTTAGGCAACTTCGCTTTGCCTGCGTGTTTGAGGTGCATCTTCAGAACGAAGGGAATGGCTCGACAACTTTTTTGAAAAACAAAAACAAGCACTTTTTGCTGTCGAGGCCGACTGCCGGATCGGATTGCTGCCTGCGAAGCAGATCTTTGGCGCGCTGCTTGCCTTGTAGGCTCATCGAGAACGCTCGGTGACGTGACGCGAGCAATCGGTTTCAAAACGTGTTCGATGCAGAGGACAGGCGAATGACCAATCTATGGGGAAAACGACTGCACTGGCTGTCTCCGCTGGTGTTGTTGATGGTGACTTGTGGCGGCGTGGAAGTATTTGCTCAGGAAGCGGCCGAGGCCGCTGAAGCAGCAGCGGAAGTTGCGGCACCGGAGTACTACGAGAAGGCGGAGATCGATTACACGATCAACACGCTGATCATGTTTATCTGTGCCATTCTGGTTCTGTTCATGCAGGCCGGCTTCG
>JAGQPY010000641.1 GCA_020426485.1 Planctomycetaceae bacterium | reverse complement strand
CCAGGTCGTATCGTCCAATTCGGACCTGGCCTCTCGGCCACGGGTTAAACCATCGTATTTTGCGGTCCCCGAACTCTTCGTGGGGTTGGGCAACGCCCTTGTCAGGCAAGCACAACCTGCCAAAGCGCGCAGGGGGTACCAATGATCGTGCCAACGTCGTGATCGTGGTCGATCTCAGGCGGGTGCGTTGACCGCAGGCGATCAGGTCTGCCGCTCAGGAATGAGCGTTCAGAGGCATCGCTGTGAAGCCGCAGGATTTCGTTGCCGTGCATTGCCGTTCAGGCCGAGGGACCTGTTTGCGCAGGGGGACTCGACGACTGAGGCGGTTATTTCGGCAGGTCTGGCGGAAGTGCCGGCACGAACAGGAAACATGCATCCCAGGACGAAAGCAGGTTTCGTCGAGACAAAGCTTTCCCGTCAGAACAACGTCACGGACTGAATGCGATAAGCATCAGTCACCGAATCGGATGGTTCGGCAAGCGACAGCGCATTCCGTGAAAACCCGCGTTGCGGAAACGGCCCGTCAACCATTTCTGGGAGGGCGAAAGACAGATGGCTGTTCCGCAGATGAAGCTCGATCAGAGCTTAGAGCCAGGAGTTCTGCGGGGTGGGCCGAACCAGCATCCGTTGTGTCGCAAAGCATTCCGGAATCGTTCAGCAAACGGAACTCAACATTCGGCAAAGGCCGCAATGGAGAATCCTGACGCGACGAACAGAACGGACCGGAACAGCGACCTTCTCCGGGCGTTGGTGCACTCGATTGAGATACCGACTGGGCGGAGGAACCACTGCTGTGATGAACCGACGAAACCGGCTTGCCGTTTCGGTACAGATAGTCTCCACAGGATGCCAAAGCCTGCGTCGGCAGCAGTGTCATCGCGGAGGCAAAGCAACCAACGAAAAGCACGCCGCACAACAATCGACAACGATCAGCGCGGTTGCGTGAGTGTCGTGTGCGGGAGCTGAGGTTGGATGTTTCGGACAATGCCACAATGCGTCCTCGATTGACGAACCGATCACAAGTCTATCGACAATCGTTGAACCCGCCAGTGAAATTCTCAAAACAATCGTCACTGTATTGACGACCACAAAGTCCACTTCGTTCGGTCATCATGAACCGCTGACAGAATCGGGATCGGCTTCTGTAACGGTCACGCCGTGAAGTATTTTTTGACGGCGCAAACATTGGTCTCAGACGTCGGGAGACTTCTGAGATCGCCATGTGCTCCGACGCTCACGAATCCGGCTCCTGAAATGCTTCACAGCTTTGGCGTAACGGGGCCGAGATCCAGTGGAAGACCAGTCGGGAAGAGTGCCCGTCTGGTTTTGCGTTGTCCGGTTTTGAGTTGAACTCCGCTCCAAACCGACACCCCCATCCACAATGGCAGGACCAAGTGTTGCCCGCTGTCTGCAAATCGTTGCAGAGCACGTGCAAGGTTCGTCGCGACCGGCGGTTCGCAGTCGCTTGCCGGAACTCTGACAGAGAATCTGACCGGGCCGGAGGAACGCGTCGGTTGGAGAGGAAAGTTTCAGTGTTTGCGGAACGGAGATGAGTCTTCGTCGAGACTTTCTGATTCGAAAATCTGCTCGTGTTGTGCAATTGGCCCCTGAATTGCTCTGGAACCTGATGGCCACATTTCGTCGGCCTTCCCCGAGTCCCGCAAAAACGTGCAGTGGAGTTCTGCGTCCATGATTTCTCTGAAACATCAACTCGTCCTTCCACTCCTGTTCCTGACCCTGCCTCTGGTTTTCCTACCCGGCTGTGAACGGTCCGATGCCGAATCGATCGATCCGCATCAGCACAACGAGGAAACGTCAGCATCAGAGCACGGCGAAACGCATTCGGGAGAAGCGGAACATGAAGAACACGGACATCCGCAGCATAAGATTGTGGTAACCAGCCCGGTCCGAAAAGACGTGATCAGTACTCAACAGTACGTCTGCCAGATTCACTCGCGCCGGCATATCGAAGTGCGTGCGCTGGAAGGTGGTTATCTGGAATCGATTCCCATTCAGGAAGGCCAGGCGGTGAAAAAGGGCGATTCAATCGTGAAGATTCTGCCCGTCGTCTACAAGGCAAAACTGGACGGCGATCTGGCGGAAGCTCAACTGGCACAGGTGGAATACGACAATACGAAACGCCTGGTCGACCAGAAAATTGTCTCCGTTCAGGAACTGAAGCTGGCTGAAGCTCGACTGGCAAAAGCCAAAGCCAAGGTGGAACTTGCCAGTGCCGAATTGAGCTTCACCGATGTCAAAGCTCCGTTCGACGGAATCGTGGACCATCAGTACGAACAGCTGGGGAGTCTGATTGAAGAAGGCGACATTCTGACGACTCTGTCCGACAACGAAGTCATGTGGGTCTACTTTAATGTGCCGGAAGCTCGCTACCTGGAATACAAACCTGAGCTGGATCAGACAGACGGTCGAACCGATCATCTGCAGATCGAACTGAAGCTGGCCAATGGCAAGATTTTTCCCCAGGAGGGAAAGATTGGCGCTATCGAGGCCGACTTCGACAACACCACTGGAAACATCGCGTTTCGTGCTGACTTCGACAATCCGGACAAACTGCTGCGTCACGGACAGACCGGTACGATCCTGATTCATCGCAAACTGGACGACGTGATCGTCATTCCTCAACGAGCCACCTACGAAATTCTGGCCAAGCGGTATGTCTATGTTGTGGACGAAGACAACGTCGTTCATCAGCGCGATATCA
>JAGQPY010000640.1 GCA_020426485.1 Planctomycetaceae bacterium | reverse complement strand
GCAACAGAATCTCATCGCCCGATGTCGCTCGCGAGATCGCTTCCAGAAGTGAGTCCTCGTAGAAGGCTTCTCCTGAAACCGGCTGGACTCGAAAACGCCCGAAATTGTCCGTCACGTCAATGACGGCATTTCCCGGCGTTGCTTCGGCACCTGCCGCGGCATATCCATTCGGCAGAAAGAAATTGGTTCCGAGAGGCAGGTTGCCAACCAACGGAATGTTTCGAAGCTCGGAAATCGTCTTTGGTGACTCCGGTGTCAGCGTGGTTCCCGGAACCGGCACGGTCGGGCCAACCGAAGTTCCCGAGACGGCTCGATCGGCAGGTGTAACAGGAGGGACCGGCAGGTTGGAAAGTCCGTCCGCAACATTCGGTGCGGGCTGCAGTTGAGTCAGCCATTTCGGTTGGGAAGGAACTTCGGCCGGTGTGAAATGCAGAACCAGCGCCGTCGCGCACATGGCCAGAACGGCTCCGGTCACGAAAATGGTTCCCGAAAAATCGCGAACTCGCCGTACGGGAACTCGACGCCAGACAATGCCATCAGCCGGAACGCTTCGCAGTCCCATGCGAGTTGCCAGAGCGATCAGGTCCGCCAGAAGCTGTCCCGGATGCTGATATCGCAGATCCGGATTGGTGTTCATCATCTTCTGCAGAATGGCGGCCAGTTCGTTGGGGATGTCCTTCGAAACCAGTCGCGGATCCGGAGGCGATTTTCCCTGATGATCCAGCAGTTTCTGCAGAGGCGTTCCTTCCGGATACGGCGGCTGTCCGGTCAGCATGTGATACACGGTGCAGCCCAGCGAATAGATGTCGCTGCGAATGTCCGCCATTCGCGGGTCGCGTGCCTGTTCCGGAGCGATGTAGTCGAAGGTGCCCAATGTCGTGCCGGCCACGGTGATATCGCCCACAGAATCGGTGGTTTCTCGCCGAGCCAGCCCGAGGTCGACAACTTTGATGCGCCCGTTGGGTGTCAGAATAATGTTGGACGGTTTGATGTCGCGATGAACAATCCCAGCCGCGCTGATGTGACTGAGTGCCAGCGTGACCTGAATGGCATAGTTCACCGTTTCACCCGACGTCAGGGATCCTCGCTGCAGGATCACGTCTTTTAACGTCGGGCCTTCTGCGAACTCATAGGCGATGTAATGCACGCCATCCTGTTCGCCCGCGTAAAACACGCGCGCCACGTTGTCGTGATTCAGCTGCGCGCAGGCACGAGCTTCATTGCGAAATCTGGCAACCAGTGAGGGATCGGCCGCAACGGCGGGGTGCAGAACCTTGAGAGCCACAAAGCGAGCCAGTTCGAGATCGACGGCTCGAAAGACGGCTCCCATGCCCCCGGAACCAATCCGTTCTTCGACTTCGAAGTGGCCGATCCGCAGACCATTTTCGGCGCCCTGTTCGTGGCCGGGCATCGGAAACAGTCGTTCCCTGATTTCCGCTGCTGATGCCGCCAGCACGCTGTCATTCAGCTGCGATGCTTCATTGTCACCGTCGAGACCGAAATTCACCACGGTCTTCTGTTCATCAGCAACAAGCGGTCGGTCCAGCAAAGGCAGTGCCTCTGTGGGTTGCGTGGGGCCGATTTCAGCGCTGGAATGCTGTGTCATAACTTGGAGGCCCTCACAAAACCGGGACCGGCACCCTTCTCGACAGGTATTTCACCGGGTTTCTGCCCCATTGCGGGAACCAGTTCCTGTTTCGTGAGCAGTTCTGAAAGGAACCACGAGTCGCGGAAAGGTATTCGAACATCCATCTCGAAAACATCAGGCCCGTTTCGACAATGCGTCAATGCTGCAGGAGGTGTTCAGGAACGCTCATTTCCTTGACACCACCTTCAGAAAGAAAACACAGCCAATCCGGGAAAACCGTTCCGCGATGCAGCCCGGAATGGGATGCGGCACGCCTGAAGCACCAGAACAGGTCAAACAGAGTTAAACAGAAAGGATGGCTGCAGTCCTGGCACGTGCGTCAAGCATTCAGGAATTGCAGCCGTCTCTATCATAGGTCGGCGGAGACAGTCGGTCAAAATCTGTCTGCCAACCCGGGACATCGTTGCCAAAGTTATGAATGCAGCGATTTTAAGGAATGTTTCGATTTCCTGTGTACGGCACGCAAAGATCGTACAAAAGTTGTCAGACACGCACACCTATCCGCAAAGTGAGGCTGACTTCATGGTGGTTCGGCAGAGACATCGACTATTCAGAAATACGTCGGAGGACCTTCTCCGGGCAGCCGTATTTGCTGTCTTTTTACTGCCTTTCAATGGGGCAGACCCCAATGCTGTGAAGGTTTTTTGTCACCAGTTTCCGCAGGAAAAAGGACCGTAGCAGAAGTCGTCAGGACTGTAGCAGAAGTCGTCAGACTTCTGACAGCATGGCCCGGCTTCCGAATTCTCAGGAATTCGGCTACGAAATCCCTTCACGGCGTTGGGCAGACCCCTTATTCAGATCGTCGATCGGGCTTTTCGTCGGCAAATGTTCTGGTCGCCCGAGTTCCGTCTGCGAAATCTCTGATCGACGGAAGCGCGCTTTTGCTGTCTGACTTATTAACGACCTATTATACCCCACGCGTCATAGATTGAGTCGGGTTAAACGGGAAACACTTCATTGACCGCCGCCCAACGTCATAATTAAGTTATGAGGCTGAAACGTCTCGCTCCATGCCGTCGCTGTGCCAGGACAGATTTTGGAGTGCCTTTGACGAAGCGCCCCACGGAAGCTCGGCGCA
>JAGQPY010000063.1 GCA_020426485.1 Planctomycetaceae bacterium | reverse complement strand
ACTTTAAGACGGTCTGTTCAGGACATGGTTCCGTTTGAAGTCTGTGATCCGGCAGTGATTCCCTCAGGGCGACAAAATGCAAGAATTGTCGCTGGCCGTTGGATCGCTTTCGCTACCATCCTGCCGCTGCCACCGCTCGTCGCCGATTGACTGAAGCGACAAGGTCAGCAATTCGAAACTCCCACTTCGCGAACGCCTCCCGGAAGACATTTTGTGACATCGCCCCGGCGAATTTCTCTGATCATCCCTACGCTGGATCAGTCTGGCGCAGAACGGCAGCTGACGTTGCTGGCGATGGGGCTCCGACAGTTGGGGCACAGTGTCGAAGTGATCGCGTTGAATCGAGGTGGGTTCTACGAAGAGATTCTGAGGGGCGTGGGAATTCCCGTCCGGGTGCTGGAAAAACGATTTCGCTTCGATCCGCTCACTTTCTTTCGGCTCCGGCGATGTCTGCACGCCTCTACTCCCGACATTGTGCAGTCGTTTCTGTTTTCAGCAAACACCTACGTGCGTCTTCCTGGAGTTGCACCGAAGTCGGCAAAAATCATCGTTTCGGAACGCTGCGTCGACACATGGAAGAGTGGCTGGCAGCTGGCGATTGATCGTCAACTGCGAAACCGAATGGCGGCGATGACGGCGAATTCTCAAAGCGTGGCGGACTTTTATCACCAGTCGGTCGGTGTGGCTGAGGAAAAATTGGTCGTCATTCCGAACGGTGTTGAAATCAATTCTGACGCATCGCCCGTCGCATCGACAGGTGACGACCACACTTCTCCAAATGGATCCGGCCTGCGCGCCGAGTTGGGTTTGTCTTCAACGGCAAAGCTGGTGGGATTCGTTGGCCGATTCGCGCCGCAGAAACGATTGACCGATTTGGTTTGGGCCTTTCAGCTTCTGCACCAGGTTGTGGACGATGTTTATCTGGTGCTGATTGGGGACGGCCCGGAACGTGATGAGCTGGCAAAGTTTGCCAGAGGCCTCGGCTGTCGAGAACGCATCTTTTTCGCCGGCCATCGGCAGGATGCTCGTGAATGCCTTCGACAGTTGAATGCCTTTGTGCTGCCCAGTTCGTTTGAAGGAATGTCCAACAGTCTGTTGGAGGCCATGGCCTGCCGGGTTCCCGTGGTCGTCAGTGACATTCCGCCGAACCGAGAACTCGTGACTCACGAGCAGTCCGGACTGGTTTTCCCGGTCGGGGACTCACCGGAAATCATGAAATCCTGCAAGCGAATTCTGGAAAACTCAGAATTTGCCGCCCAGATTGCCGCGGAAGGCCATCGGTTTGTCGTAGAGAATCTTGGAGTGGAACAGATGGTTTCTGCTCATGTGGCATTGTATGAACGTCTGCTGGCGACCTGATGCACGTCACTGCCGGTTTGCGAAGATTGCGGTAACGGATCTGTGAGAATCAGAAAGTACTGTTTGTGTGTGGAATTGCGGGAGCAGTCTGGTGGCAGCCTGAACGTCGTGTCAGTCAGGACGTCCTGAAGTCGATGACCGATGCGCTGGCTCACCGGGGGCCCGATGCCGAAGGTCACTGGCGATGTGAGTCTGGTGAGGCACAGGTGGGAGTCGCTTTAGGGCACCGTCGTCTGTCCATCATCGACGTGACGGGAAGTGCTCAACCGCTGGGCAACGAAGATCTGTCCATCCAGATCGTATTCAACGGCGAAATCTACAACTATCGCGAACTGCGTCAGGAGCTGCTGGCGGCGGGCCATCAGTTCCGAACCGATGGCGACACCGAGGTAATTGTTCACCTTTATGAACAGTATGGCCTGCAGTTTGTGGATCACCTGCGAGGCATGTTCGCCCTGGCAATCTGGGACAGTCGTCAGCAACGGCTGGTGGTTGTTCGCGATCGACTTGGCCAGAAGCCGTTCTTCTATCGAATGGATGACGGGCGTTTTTCCTTTGCCAGCGAACTGAAGTCACTGCTGCAGATTCCCGACAGTCCGCGTGAAGTCGATCGACATTCGGTGCTGCGGTTTTTGTCGCTGCAGTACGTTCCTGCACCGCACAGTATTCTTCGCGGATATCATCGCCTGCCTCCGGCGTCACTGGCGGTGATTGAAAACGGAGAAATGACGATCCGTCGTTACTGGTCGCCGCCGTATCAGGAACCACAGGAACACCGAAACCGCATCAGTGACTGGTCCGAAGAACTGCGTGCCACGCTGACAGAAGCCGTTCGCCTGCGACTTCGCAGTGATGTGCCATTGGGCGCGTTTCTGTCGGGCGGCATCGATTCCACCGTGATTGTGGGGTTGATGCAGCAGCAGCTGGATCGCCCGGTGCAGACGTTTTCCATTGGCTTTCCGGTCGCCGCTTTCGATGAACGTCATTATGCTCGCCAGGCATCCGAAATGCTGGGAACAGATCACCATGAAGCGGTGGTGAATGCCGATGCGCTCAGTATTCTGCCGGAACTGATCTGGTTTTATGATGAGCCGTTCGGAGACAGCTCGGCCATTCCGACCATGTATCTTTCACGTATGACGCGGCAGAACGTGACCGTCGCGTTGACGGGGGACGCCGGTGATGAACTGTTCTGCGGGTACGATCGATATCGAGCGGTTCGGATTGCTCACCGTCTGGACGTAACTCCGCGCTGGTTGAGACTCATGGCTGCTCAGTGTGGTCGGCTGCTCCCGTCTTCGACTCGACAGAAGTCGTTCCCGCGTCGACTGAAGCGACTGATGGAAACGATCGCTCAGGATCCGGAAGATCGTTACCTGAACTTCATCAGCATCTTTCATCACGCTCAACTCCAGCAGATTGCCAGTCCGGAACTGTTTGAACTGACAGAGCAGCAGCATCCGGCTCAGGCCATCTTCGATGCGTATCAGTTGTATCCTCAACGTGACTTTGTGACGCGCACAACGGCCGTCGATGTGGAAACCTATCTGCCGTGTGATCTGCTGACCAAGGTTGACATCGCCAGCATGCACGTGGGGCTTGAATGTCGCAGTCCGATGCTCGATCACAAAGTGGTCGAACTGGCGGCTCGAATGCCGATTTGCGTCAAACAGTCTGCGAAGCGCGGTAAGCTTGTGCTGACGGAGACGTTTAAAGATCTGATTCCATCTGATATTCAAACCCGTCCCAAGATGGGATTCGGTGTGCCGATCGACCACTGGTTTCGGCAGGAGCTGAAGCCGCTGCTGCACGATGTGCTGCTGTCACAGCGTTGTCGAGAGCGAGGGCTGCTGAACCATGCACGTGTTCAGGAACTGGTCGAAGAGCATACTTCGGGAAAGGTGGACCACGCTTATCGACTGTGGAACCTTCTGTGTCTGGAATTGTGGCATCGAACCTATGTCGATCAGGTTCCGGCCGGCCCGATCGCTCTGTAGATTCGCCGCACATTCCAGGACATGTGTCTGGAGAACATCCCACGAACAGCAGCCACCACGCAAAGAAATTCGTTTCGTTGGTTTCCGCGAGAATTCCGCTTTGATTGGTCGTGAAGCATGCGATGTTGACCAACAATGGGGGTCCGGAATTCATTTGACCAGCGAGATTTTTCTCAGCGGTCGCGAATTCAGTCGTGACAATCGCGTTAATGCTTGCGGACCATCGTCTTTGAACGGCACAGCGTCCGTGATGGACTTTTTTACAGTCATTCTCTGAAACTTCTCAACGTGAACAGCCTGCCGTTGAGGCCATTTTTGCCGCGACTTTCGAAACAAGCACGCTGCTCTTCTGAGTGAACTGATATGAAAAAAGACGTTTTCAACGAATGGCTGCGGCGGCGAGTCGAGTTTTCACGCAAGGTCACAATCGGCGGCTGCGCGGCGATGGCCGCTTTGTCTGTTGTGTTGTTCATTGTTCAGGGCGGAATCCTGTTCGTGCTGTTGCGATGGGGATACGGACTGTCGATCGCACTGCTGGCGCTGGTGGGAATCTTCGGAGGCATGGGAGTCTTCACGTGGATGACGGCTCCCAGGACACTGCGGGACGAAGAACATACGGTGTCAATTGACGGCCGAGATGTTGCCATCCGCATTGCTCCCACAATGGCATCCGCATGGACGTTTGCTCTGGGAAGTCTGGACAGCGACCAGTCCATTCCGGAACGAATCTTCGGCATGGCGATGCTGGTTCCGCGCATGGCATGGACATCGCTGTATGTCTTCAAACGCATTGAACAGATTCAGCAGATTGACGTTCCGGAATGCGGAAAGGTGCTGCGGATGGTGCTGAAAAAAGCAGAGCGAGTCGAAGTGGCGGACATTGCGGATAAGTTTACGTCCATGGATCTGCCCGGCATCCTGCGGCAGGTTTCACTGATCGATGGAGTCGTCTTTCTGACTCGCCATGGAGTCGGTATCAGTCTGGCCAACCGGTTTCGCGATGACCTGGAAAAACAGATTTCCGACATCAGCGATGAACCGCCCACGTCGCCGTTTGATCAATGATCACGCACATTCGTGAAATGCCGGCGGGACTGATGGGCGTTTATGAAGCCGTTCATTATGCTTCGCGAGAGATTCATCGCCCTGATTTTTCGACGGCATCGACTTCGTAAGGAGCCACCGTGAACTACCTGCCTACAAATCGGTCTGTTTTTATTTCTGCCCTGGCCGCCTTCTTTTTGCTTTCAACGACGGCTGTCTCTGCGGAGGATCAAAAAATCGTGTATCCGCAAACAAAGATTGACGTTGTCACGGATGATTTCCACGGCACCAAAGTGGACGACCCATATCGCTGGCTGGAGGATGATGTTCGCGAATCAAAGGCGGTCGCGGACTGGGTGGCGGCCGAAAATGCATTGACGTTTGGTTATCTGAAGTCAATTCCCGGTCGTGACGACATCGAACGGCGGATTACAGAACTGTGGAACTACGAAAAGATCAGCGCGCCGTCGAAGGAAGGCGGCCGCTATTACTTCTTTCGCAACGATGGTCTGCAGAATCAGAATGTGCTGTACATGCAGCAGACTCTGAACGACGAACCAGCCGTGCTGATCGATCCGAATTCATGGTCTGCCGACGGCACCGTGGCTCTGGCCGGCACGGAATTCAGTGACGACGGTCGCTACGTGGCTTACGGAATTCAGGACGGAGGTTCTGACTGGCGTACCTGGCGCATTATGGAGATCGACGGTCGCAGGCTGCTGGATGATGAACTTCGCTGGATCAAATTCAGCGGCATCGCGTGGACTCCGGACAGCCAGGGCTTCTTCTATTCCCGCTATGATGAACCGCAGGAAGGTGCAGAGTTTCAGTCGCTGAATCTGAACCAGAAGGTCTACTACCATCGAGTCGGTACGGCTCAGTCAGAAGACAAACTGATTTACGCTCGCCCGGATCATCCGGACTGGGGCTTTGGCGTGGACGTGTCTGAAGACGGTCATTATCTGGTGCTGACGGTGTGGAAGGGTACCGATGATCGTTATCGAATTGTCGTCAAGGATCTGCAGGAGGCGGATTCCGAACCGTTTGATCTGATCGACAACTTCGATCACGAGTATTCCTTCGCAGGCAACGACGGCACGACTCTGCTGTTTCAGACCAATCTGAATGCTCCGCTGCGGCGCGTGATCGGAATCGATCTGAACAACCGATCTCCGGAACACTGGAAGGAAGTCGTTGCGGAGACGGAGAACACCCTGTCCAGCACCGGCATTGTCGGCAACATGATTGTGGGGCACTACCTGAAGGACGCAAAGACTCAGGTACGCTTCTACAGCATGACGGGCGAACACGTTCGCGACGTGGAATTCCCCGGCATTGGTTCGGCCAGCGGGTTTTCCGGCAAGCGTGATCATACGGAAACGTTTTACAGCTTCAGCAGTTTTGCCGTTCCGCCCAGCACGTATCGGTACGATCTGAAGACCGGCGAAAGCAGTCTGCTGCGTCGAGCCGACGTGAAGTTCAATCCGGACGACTACGAAACGTCACAGATCTTCTATCAGAGCAAAGACGGAACTCGCGTTCCGATGTTCATCTGCCACCGCAAAGGCTTGACGCTGAACGGACAGAATCCCACTTTGTTGTATGGCTACGGCGGCTTCAATATTTCTCTGACGCCATCTTTCAGTGTCAGCCGTCTGGCGTGGATGGAAATGGGTGGCGTGTTTGCGATGCCCAATCTTCGCGGTGGCGGCGAATACGGCGAACCATGGCACAAAGCCGGAACCAAAGACCAGAAACAAAACGTTTTCAATGACTTCATCGCGGCAGCGGAATGGCTGATTGAACAGAAGTACACCTGTTCTGACAAGCTGGCCATTCAGGGCGGCAGCAATGGTGGTCTGCTGGTCGGTGCGTGTATGACTCAGCGGCCGGATTTGTACGGCGCCTGTCTGCCGGCGGTGGGAGTGATGGATATGTTGCGGTTTCAGAAGTTCACCGCCGGTCGCTTTTGGGTTGACGACTACGGAAGTGCCGACAATGCCGCCGATTTCCCGGCACTGTATGCGTATTCGCCCTATCACAACCTGAAGCCGGGAACTCACTATCCGGCGACTTTGGTGACGACCGCAGATACGGACGATCGAGTCGTCCCGGGACACAGTTTCAAGTTTGCGGCTCGGCTGCAGCAGTGCCAGGCCGGCAATGATCCGGTGCTGATTCGCATCGAAACTCGAGCCGGACACGGTGCCGGAAAACCAACGTCCAAGATCATTGAAGAAGTCGCCGATCAGTGGGCATTTCTGACAAAGAATCTGAGCATGATTCCGGCCGATTCACAATAGCGGTTGATGCAGAATCGGGGCCACTGGTTCAGATCTCGCTGCCGATCCCATGCATGGCGGCCTCAAAGGGCGGCCGCCTGTCAGCTCCGGTGTTGTCTGTCGAAGTTCAATTCGCAACATCGATTCGGACAGATCGACGGCGGAGCTGCGGCGGCTACTTTTCTGAGTCGCGGATCTTTCGACGACGGCGCTGGCCACGTGATTCAATTTTCTTGCCACCGTTCGGGCCACCGGTTTGCTGGCGACGACGTGGTGCCGGTCCGGCGGCCGCTTCACCGGCGGGCGACTTCGGACCTCGTTTCTGTTGGGTTGCAGCGGCATCGCGTGAGTTTGTGGCGGAAGCGGCAGAAGCACCGGAACGGCGGCGGCGGCGTTTTCGTTTCGGCCGATCGTCATCTTCCGTGGGCGCGACGGATTCCGCCACAGCTTCGGGTTTACGGCCGTCTTCCAGAATGCGAAACCCAATCAGCTTTTCAATGGCCTGCAGTTGAGGCCGCTCGTCGGGACTGCATAATGCAATCGCAATTCCCCGCGCGCCGGCTCGACCGGTGCGGCCGATGCGATGCACGTAACTTTCGGGAACATCCGGAAGTTCAAAGTTGAAGACGTGAGAGATTCCTTCCACGTCGATGCCGCGAGCCGCCAGGTCGGTGGCGACCAGCACCTGAATTCGATCGGAGCGAAACGAATCCAAAGCCTGCTGGCGAGCGTTCTGGGATTTGTTTCCGTGAATGGCGACCGAAGGGATGTCGTGTTTGCGAAGGTATTCCGCCACGGCATTGGCACCGCGTTTGGTACGAGTAAACACGATGGCCTGCCCGACATCACCCGCCGTCAGCAGTTTCACCAGCAGTGGTTTTTTCTGTCGGAAGTCCGCAAAGATTACTCGCTGATCAATCAGTTCCACATTCGTCTGCTGTGGAGCCACGTCGACTCGAACCGGATGATGCAGCAGCTTGTTGGCCAGGTCGACGATGTTCTTCGGCATGGTGGCCGAAAAGAACAGCGACTGTCTGCGCACCGGCAGAGCTTTGATGATGCGTTTCAGGTCCGGCAGGAAACCCATGTCCAGCATGCGGTCGGCTTCGTCCAGAACAAAGATCTGCAGACGATTCAGATAGATGTAATCCTGACTCATCAGATCCAGCAGTCGTCCCGGTGTGGCAATCAGAATGTGAACACCACGTTCGACGGCTTCCACCTGTTTGCCCTGCCCGACACCGCCATAGATCAGAGCGTGGCTGATATTCAGATGTCGACCATAGGCCTTGAAGCTGTCGGCAATCTGAATGGCCAGCTCGCGCGTGGGTGCCAGAATCAGTCCCAAAGGCCGACGAGCGACCTTCTTGAAATCGCCAACGGCGAAATGATTCAGAATGGGCAGAGCAAAGGCGGCTGTCTTGCCGGTTCCCGTTTGAGCACACCCCAGAATGTCTTTGCCGTCCAGTGCGGGCGGAATGGTGGCGGCCTGAATCGGCGTGGGTTCTGTGTACGCTTCTTCTCGCAGTGCCCGCTGCAGCGGGGCGATCAGTTTCAGATCCTGAAAAGTTGACAAACGGGTTCTTTCTGAAAAGTCGGGCGTCCTGCGAATGACGATCACCGGATTCGAGGTTCGCACGGACACTAAAACAGGCATTGCTGCCCGGAATCAGGGGATTCCGGCCTTCAGCCTGAGGTGCAGAGGGCGTATGATGATCGGCGGATGCCCGTTGTCTATCCCGAAAAGGCCAAACGCGATGAGATCTTCAAACCCGGCACTGAGCGAAAGCGTTTTTCACAACTTTGAAACTTACGGCGATTCGACTCGCATGACCGTCAGCGGGACGGCCGTCAAATCCATGATCGCAGTATTGCTTGTCATGCTGACCGCCGGCCTGACATGGATGCGTTTTCAGCAGGCTGGAGGAATCGGCGGAAATGGCGCGGAAGCGGTCATGCCATTGATGCTGGGTGGCCTGATTGTCGGGCTGATCGCGTTCGGTGTGACTATGTTCAAACCGAACCTGGCTGCCTGGACGACTCCCGTGTATGCCTTAGCCGAAGGCTGTCTGCTGGGCGGAGTGTCGGCATTTATTCAGGCTCGAATTCCACAGCAACCGATCGTCTTCCAGGCCGTGCTGCTGACATTCGGAACACTGTTTGTGATGCTGACCGTTTACCAAAGCGGATTGATTCGCGTCACGGACAAACTTCGTATGGGAATCGTCGCGGCCACGGGAGCGATTGCTTTGCTGTATCTGGCTTCGTTTGTGATGAGATTCTTCGGGATGCAGATCGGATTCATCCACAGCGCAGGCCCGCTGGGTATTGGCTTCAGCCTGTTTGTCGTGGGACTGGCCGCTTTTAACCTGCTGCTGGACTTTGACCTGATCGACCGCATGGCCGCCAGTGGTGCTCCCAAGCACATGGAATGGTATGGAGCCTTCGCGCTGCTGGTCACATTGGTCTGGTTGTACATGGAAATTCTGCGACTGCTCTCCAAGCTGAATCGCCGAGACTGACGGCCTTTGCCGCAGGCGCGGCTGTCCGCCGGGCATTGTCGAACAGTGCTGACCACAATCTCCCGGTGCCGCGACTGTGTTCATGGCATGACGCTCTGAAGCATCCATTCGAATTCTTTAGCAGCAGAACTCGGGATGAGTTCTGCTGCCCGGCTCACCATTGCGATTGGTGCATCGATGGAGTTGCGATCGACTTCCAACACACAGACGCTGCCTTCCTGAACAGGCCTTTGCTCCGGATGCGTCTAATTCGGCGTTGTCGTCACACGCGTTCCAGCTTGCTGACGCGTCCGGTGCCGACCCATTCTGCGACAAAAATGTCGCCGTTTGCTGCGAAGCAGGCGTCGTGAGGATGAACGAACTGTCCGTCTTTCCAGAGTTCGGGCTGAGTTCGCAGGCCTTTAATTTCGTTGACGCGGTCGATCCCCACGCCCAGTTGAGCCACCACTTCGTTCTTTTCGTTCAGGATGCTGACACGGGCCTTCAGTTCCGGCACGAGCATCAGATTTTTCCAGGTGTCAATGTTCGCCGGAAGCCCGAAGCCTTCCAGTGTTTCCAGATACTTGCCATCCATGTCAAAGATCTGCAGGGTGTTGTGAGCACGGTCGGTGACGACGATTGAAGGTTTGCGGCCCGGGCGGCGGTCGACCCAAAGACCGTGAGCCGTCTTGAAGGTTCCTTTGCCGTCACCGTCGCCTCCAAAACTGCTGACCCAGTTTGCATCTTTATCGAAGCGATGGATGTGGTACGAACCGTATCCGTCGGCCAGCAGGAATCCGCCGTCATCCAGAAACGCAAAATTCGTCGGCAGGAATCCCTGACGGTTCCACGTGGCTTCCGTGCTGGTATC
This sequence comes from Planctomycetaceae bacterium, assembly GCA_020426485.1. Classification (GTDB taxonomy): domain Bacteria; phylum Planctomycetota; class Planctomycetia; order Planctomycetales; family Planctomycetaceae; genus JAGQPY01. The sequence goes on along the minus strand of JAGQPY010000063.1, from coordinate 7,844 downwards.
TTCTCCCGGAGCATAAACGCCGGATTCCATCGGCGCTTTTCGATACCAGACGGTTTCTCCGGTCAGAGTCAGTTTGGCGAAGCACTTAACCTGCTGATAGGCCGCGACATAAAGGAACTCTTCGCTGCCTTCCTGCCGTACTTCGATTCCATGTCCGCCTCCCTGAAACTGGCTCCCGAAGGCTCGCACAAACTTTCCTTCCGCATCGAAGACAAAAATCGAAGGGTGATCTTTCTGATCGCGGCGGCCCTCATGAATGACGTACAGGTTTCCGGAACTATCAACCGCGACGTTGTGCGTTGTCTGCCATGTGAATTTGTCAGGAAGCTGCGGCCAGTTGTGACGAACTCGATATGTGAATTCACCGCTGCCCGTAATCAACTCGTCATTGGTTCGACTGGCCGTAAATCCCATCGGAGCGGCGGTCAGCAGAGTTGCACCGGCAGCTGCGGACAGAAAATTTCGACGAGTTGTGTTTGTATTAGGCATCGACGATTCCACCTGAAAGCTTGTGTTACGGATTCGGACGCGTGCACGGTGCAGGCGTCATTTCTGACCGGCACAGCCGGACTTGTGCTCTGTGTTTGAAATTCTCATTGAACGGTGTGACAGCAGAACCTGATTCGACGTCTGTGGCGTACTCCCTTAAACGACTCGCCACGCCCATCAGGTCGAGAACCTCGCTTGTAAAGAAACCGCTGTACTGCCTTCCGGCGATGTGCATCGCTGGGTCAGCATGTCCAACAGAGGGCTTTTGGCTCCGATTCAAGCGAATGTGCCGACAACCACACGTTTCGAACGTGGTCGGCAACCACTTCTCAACTCAGAAAATGGTACCGACTCTTCCACCGAACTGCTAATCCATGGCCGCCGTTTGCCGTGCCGTTGTCTCCGGGGCGCACAGATTTCGGACGAAACCGTTGAGTCATTTTCTGACGTCTGCTCGACTGCTGGTTAACGACACCAGTGATTGACAATGTGACTCCCCACGGACTGTCGCACGTTTCGAGATGAATTCGCGCCGATTTGAGCGTATACTGGCTGGCAGCGGGCGGATTGGGCTGGCCATTGCCATGATGGTCACTGAAGGAATTCCCGGCCGACGGCAATGGGTATTGGAAATCGACTGAGAACGTTCTGTGTGAGACTGCGTGATGAAACGGATAACAGGTTTGCTGCTGTGCAGTGTTCTGATTTCAGGGACGGCTGTTTTGACGGCGTGCCCTTTCTGTGACGCACCGTCGCTGACACTGGCCGAGCAGATCGATCAGGCGGGCCATCTGTTGCTGGGCAGGTGGAAGGGCGGAGAAAAGCCGACCAACGAATCCGCCGGGACAGCTGCGTTCGAGATCGTTTCGATTGGAAAGTCCAAAGGAGACGCGTTCCATGTTGGCGAAACCATCGAGTTGCCTCAGTACATCGCTGGCGACGAAAAAGCTCTCTACATCCTCATGGGGCCGGAAACCAGATTAATTGACTGGCAGGTTCCGGTGGAGGCCACGGAGTCGTCGTGGGACTACATTTCCAGGATGCCGATGCCAAAGACGGAGGAAACCGAAAAGATTGAACGTCTGGCCTACTTCATTGATTATCTTCAGCATCCGGAGTTGATTGTTTCCAATGATGCCTACGCCGAATTTGCCTCCGCACCGTACGAGATCATCACTCCATTGAAGGACCGATTTCCTCGCGAGAAACTTCGTCAGTGGGTGATGGATGCCGACACTCCGGTGACTCGCATGGGTCTCTACGGTCTGCTGCTGGGGCTTTGCGGTCAGGAAGAAGACGCCGTGGCGATGAAGGACAAGATCCTGCATCCGGATGCCGACTTCCGGCTGGGGATTGAAGGCGTCATGTCCGGCTATCTTTTGATCACCGGTGAAGAGGGACTTCGCGTGCTGGAAGAAAGCAAAATGATGTCCCGAACGTACGTTGACAAAGACGGCAACGAAAAGAAGCTCCCCTTCAGTGAAACCTACGCCGCCATGCAGACGCTTCGCTTTATGTGGACGTATGAACCGGATCGGCTCCCGAAAGAACGTCTCAAGGAATCCATGCGAACTCTTCTCAGCCGCCCGGAACTGGCGGATCTGGTCATTGCCGATCTGGCTCGGTGGAAGGACTGGGGCGTTCAGGACCGGCTGATGGAGATGTATGATCAGGAAGAATTTGACATTCCGTCCATCAAACGAGCGGTCGTGCGCTACCTGATCTACTGCAACAAAGACGTGGAGGAAGGTTCAGAGGACCTGCCTGAGTACGCCGTGACGGCAGCGAAGCACCTGGAAGTGCTGGAAGAGAAAGATCCCAAGACAGTCCGCGATGCTCGTCGATTCCTAATTCGATAGGCAATCGGACGATTGGTCGACCGGACTTCCCTGGTCCAGCCTCACAGAAGGATGCTGAAGATCGCCGCTCGGAGCTGCATTTCCTTGATCCGAGGCCGAAATGCTGACCAGCTTGCGGATCTGAACAGCCGTGCAGTCGCTGAACCTGAGGTCAGTACCACGCCGAACATCATTCCGCTTTGGCAGCTGTCCCTTTGGTCGGAAGCCGCTGCCTTCGTGTCCGTCGATGCGTCGCATGATCATTGGATGACTGTTCCCGTCCGCTGAAGAAAGTATCGTTCCTGGTGGTCGATTGTCGTCTTTAAACCGGCCGGAACTGCAGTCGAGGTCATCAGAGCTGCAAAAGTTACCGGACAAATGCTGCGGAGTTTTCCGGCGGGGCACCCTGCTGAAGATTTAACGTTCAAAAGTTTGTCCGCTCGGATCTGCCTCGGCTGACGGAACTCGTTCTGTTCAGATCGAAGGATTGTGAATTGTGTGCTTCAGTGCTTCGATTCCATGACTCTCTTTGTCATACTTTGCGACCTTGCCGACAATGACTGTCCGTCGGTAAGCCTTCCTTCGAATGACGATCCGGACGCTTTGGAAATGAATCAAAAGTTGAGTCAGGTTCATCTTCTGCACCACGCGCTGGTGGACCATCATCTCTGTTCACTTCGTTCGAAGTTCACAACGTCGGCGGCGTTCCGCATTCACGTCCGCGCGCTGGCGACATTGTTGATCACTGAAGTCACGCGAGATCTGGTGACGGAAGACTGCACGGTTGAGACACCGCTGGAAACGGTTGTTGGTCGAACGCTGAAAGGGCGCATCGCGGCCGTCCCGATTCTTCGCGCCGGACTTGGGATGGTCGCACCGGTGACGGAGATCATTCCGGAGGTCGAAGTCTGGCACCTTGGGCTTTACCGCGACGAAGAAACGGCCCAACCCGTGCGATACTACGACAAACTGCCGCGTCAGAACCCTGTCAACACCGCACTCGTACTGGACCCGATGCTGGCAACGGGCGGATCAGCGGCGATGGCCATTGACACGCTTCGGGAATGGGGAGTTCCGGAGATCTGCATGTTGTCCATCATCTCCGCGCCGGAAGGGATTGAAAAAATCTGCACGGCGTATCCGGATGTTCGCGTCTATACCTGTGCTGTTGATCGGGAACTGAACGACCAGAAGTTTATCGTGCCTGGACTCGGTGATGCGGGTGACCGAATCTTCAATACGTGAAGAAGTCGTTGACCGGGAAGACTGTTCACACCAACAAACGTTGGCGGTTTCGATGAAAGCCCGGCAACTGCGCTATGATTCCGAAATCGCCGTGGTGCTGACCAGCTGAGGGATTCCCATGTGATAAAAACGGGAAGGCTCGCGTGGTCCGTGCTGTCCCACGGACTTCCTGTTCTTGTTGGTTTCAAGCACGCACCGTGCGTGCATCTTCGTTCAAGCGACCACCGGAAGCGTCTCGGCGTTTGGAACGAACTATGTCAATCCGCAACCCACGTCCTCGGGTCAGAGGCCAAGCCCTTGTCAGACTGTATTCATGTTTGCTCTGAAGTCACCAGCCAAAATCAATGTCTTTCTGGAAGTGCTTGGCAGGCGATCGGACGGATTTCACGAACTGGAAACCGTGATGCTCCGGACCGGCCTTCATGATGTTCTGGAATTCCGATCGCTTCCGGGTACATCAGGCGATCCGGTTCGATTGAAACTGATGAATCCCGGAATTCACAACAGCAACTTTCCGCTGGATGGACAAAACCTGATCTGCAAAGCTGCGAAGCGACTGCTGGAATGGACATGGGAAAGATCGCACAACGACCAGCCTCATCCATCTGCTGAGATTTGGGTCTGGAAACAGATTCCGGCCGAGGCTGGTTTGGCTGGTGGATCAAGCAATGCCGTCACAACGTTGATCGGTCTGAACCGATTGTGGAGACTGAATCTGTCTCGTGGTGAATTGCATCAGATTGCCGCGTCGCTGGGGAGCGATCTGAACTTCTTTGTGGAGGACGTTCGAGCGGCTGTGTGCCGCGGCCGAGGTGAACTGGTGACTCCTGTTGAGTGCGGCGGTTCCTTTCACTTTGTCGCCTTTCGCCCGCCGGTCGGTAACTCCACACCGGCCGTCTTTTCCGCGCTGAAAATCCCACCGGCCGATGCACAGCGAACTCCGGGCTCAGTGCTGGACGCCATTCGTCGCGGCATCCCGGGTTTACTCGAAAAAACCGCATTCAATCGGCTGACGGACGCGGCTCGAACTGTGAATCCGCAGATGGCGGACATGATGGAGATCATTGAGCGACTCACCGGCCGCCCGGCATTGATGTCCGGAAGTGGATCGACGTGTGTTCTTGCAGCTCGCAACCGGCGAGACGCCATTCGCCTGCAGTCGCTGATCTCGATGATTCCTGATACCGCGAGCATGATCATCACTGTTTAGCGACGCTGATGAAAATCGCCTTTCCACTTATCGGAAGAGGTCGTGATTTTTCGTCATGGTCGAGGCCGACGAAGACGAACGGCTGTCGCACATCATTCGGTTGCAGAACCGGAAGGCCTGATTCGCGGAACATCTCACGGTGTCGCCCGCCATTCAACTCAAGGAAACGCCACCATCTCCGGCGACTCAAGTTCACCGGCGACTCAAAGCCTCCCTCAACGAAAAAAGCCAGGTCTTCAGCACTCGTCGTGCCGAACACCATTGGTGTCAGCTCCCATGCGGGCACTCTGTTCACTCATCTCGATGCGCCGGACGAGACTTCGGGGCACGTCGGATGCGCTACTCCACGTACAAGAATTCATTTGAACTGAATAATGTCTGACAGATGCTGACCAGTGTCTGTCGAACCGGACTGCGCCCGGCCGGCAGAGATGCATTGGCTTTTTCGAGGGTTGCAATCTGGTCTGCGGCGAATGTGACGGCCAGTTGAAGTTCTTCCGGATTCGGACTGCGACAAAGCGCCAGTTGCCAGGCACGCACAATCTGGCCGGGCAGTTCCGCGGGTGAATCCGATGGACCACGAAATGCTTCCGCAGATGAAACGACCTGATCCGGCTGACCATCGACTTTCAGAATCAGCTTCACGGGCCAGGAAAACGAATCTGACGTATGGCTGCCGTTGGCGTCGGTGATGAAATCAAGCGTATCCCCCGCTTCCACCGCAATGCTCTGGACGGCCGTGGCAGTAGCGCCATGAAAGGCCAGCCATTCCCCGGCTTTTCCTGTTCGACTCGAAACCACTCGACCGCGCACACCATTCCCGTTCTCCGAACCATGGCTCAGTTCACCGCTGATCGAAACGGTTGCCTTCACCGGAGCTGTCCAGCGGCGAATGACGGCTCGTTCAGGGACATCGGGATGGCCGGACGTTGCATTCAGAAAAACATAACCCAGCGCGGGATCAGGCAAAGTCGCTCCAGCCTGCCAGCGAGCATTTCCCGCATCAAGATGTGTCAGAGCTGTGAAGCTGCCCGTGCGATTGGCGGCTTCGTCGTAACTGCCGAAGCCGTAGTTCCAGTCGCTGGCCGAAGCCGGAAGTTTCGGCAGCGCCGCCAGCGTCGCTGCGTCGACAGTAACGGCTTCCTTCGCCGCTCGGTCAGCCAGTTTGGTGGCCTGGTCGAGCGTAAACTCGCCGTTCATCAGCATCAGCGATTGAGTCGCCACGGTGGACGACTGCCGCAACTCGCAGTTGGTCTGCATCACCGGAGCGTCAAAGGCCTGCAGCATGGCCACCGGCTGACTTCGTTTGGCTCGAACGTACAAACTGCGGCGAACCTGACTGCCGTCGACCAGAACCTGTCCTGTGTCGTCTTCCTTGATCGCCACCGGGGGACCGAACAGCTGACGGTCCAGTTGTCCCGTCGCCGCCAGCATCCGATCACGAATCGTTTCGGCATCCAGACGCTGCAGTCGCTGCCGAGCAAACGCGACTCCGGCTGCGGGGCTGGATTCACCACTTTCGGCGGTTTGCCTCCACGCCGTCGACATCAGAATCTGCCGATGTAATGCCTTGAGGCTCCAGCCCTGAGCGACCAGTTCACTGGCCAGCCAGTCCAGCAGTTCCGGGTTTTCGGGGCGAATCCCCAGAGCCCCAAAATCAGACGGCGTGGCCACCAGACCTTTTCCGAAATGATGCAGCCACACACGATTGACGATGACACGAGCTACCAGCGGATGGCGGCCGCTCGTGAGCCACTTCGCAAACGCCAGACGCCGACCGGTCGTCGGAAGGGTGTCGCTGTTGAGCGGAAACTCCGGCCGCTCGTCTTCCGGCGATGTGACCGACAGCCCGGCCGGTGCAATCGTTTGCTTTGGCTGTTGATGGTCGCCTCGATGGAACAACCTGGTTTCCGGCACATGATTGGCAGGTTCCGTCAGAGCCCGCACGAATTCCTCCGCAGGCTTCTTCGATCGAATGGCCGCAATCTGCTGATCAAACTTCTGCAGTGCATCCTTCGATTCGGCAATGTACTGATACAGGTTGCCCGGCGTGATATTGACGCTGGGGTGCATCGCCAGCAGAGCTTTATGTTCTTCCGACCGTTTGTCGGCTGCGGTGATGTAGGCTTCGCGCAATTGACTTCGCAGTGGTTCTTCAAACTTCAGCAGTTCAGCATCCAGCGCCTGCTGCATGTATTCCGCCAGCTTTGTCGCCCGAGCGTCCGCCACGACTTTGGTTTCCGCTTCAATCGCGGCTGCCTGCTCGCGATTGGCCTGAGTGTAAAGCGAAACCTGTCGTGCCCCCGGAACCTTCCATGCCTTCCAGTCCAGCGCCGGTTCAAAGACGGCTCGCAGAGCATAGTAGTCCGTCTGCGGAATCGGATCGTAGCGATGGTCGTGACACTGAGCACACTGAAGGCTGAGTCCCAGAACGGACGTTCCCAGAATCTTGAGCGTGTCGGCAACCACCTGATTGCGAGCCTCATCGGTGTTCGCTCCACTGCCGGTCCCGTCTGCCGCCATTCGCAAAAAGCCGGTGGCCGTCAGAAGAGCAATCTGCTCAGCGGTCCAGTCGCCATTCTTCGGCCCCGCCAGCTCATCGCCCGCCAGTTGTTCCGTCAGAAACTGATCGAACGGCTTGTCGGCATTCAGCGATTGAATCACCCAGTCTCGATACTTCCACGCCCACGGCCGATCAGCATCGGTATTCGTATAGCCTTCCGAATCTGCATAACCCGCGATATCCAGCCAGTGCCGAGCCCAGCGTTCACCGTAGTGCGGTGAATCCAGCAGGTCGGAAATCAAACGATCATACCAGTCGGCCGCGGTGTCCTCTGACCATGTCTGCAGCTCTTCGGGCGTCGGAGGCAACCCTGTCAGATCAAAGAACACACGACGAATCAACGTCGACCGATCGGCATCCGGCGAAAATCCGGTGCCTTCCGGAAGCGCCTGCAGAATCAGAACATCAATCGGAGTTCGCACCCGCGCGGTGTCCGGAAATGAGTTGACATCCGGAACGACGGGCCGCTGAATTGGCTGGAACGACCAAAAGCTGCGTT
>JAGQPY010000639.1 GCA_020426485.1 Planctomycetaceae bacterium | reverse complement strand
CACATCATTTGTTCATCCCGCTTTTGCGAACAGAAATCTCTGCGAGCTGATAACCACTTTTTAGGCCGCCATTCCCGTGAATCCGCATCCATCCCGCACAACGCCCATCATCGTTCCCCGGAACTTTCTGTCATTGTTGTTTGCCGCCGTGTTGACCGTGCTCAGCATTCATCGAACGGACGCTGCCGATCGGCCCAATGTTGTTTTCATACTGAGCGACGATCAGGCGTGGAAGGACTATGGATTCATGGGACACCAGCACATCCAAACTCCGAATCTTGACGCACTGGCTCGGGAGGGTTTGCTTTATGAACGAGGCTACGTCACGGCACCATTGTGCAGACCATCACTCGCCAGTCTCGTCACGGGGCTTTACCCTCATCAGACGGGAATCCGTGGTAACGATCCGGTGATGCCGGCCGGGGCCAAACGCCCGAACAGCCTGCCGCTGTTTGCAAAACTTCGTCAAAGAATGACGGAACCACTCCACCACCAGCCGTCGTTCATTCGCGCGCTGAAGGACAACGGCTATGCCACGCTGCAGACAGGGAAATGGTGGGAAGGCGATCCCAAAGATCATGGCTTTACCCACGCGATGACGCATGGAGACGAATTGCGAGGTGGACGACACGGAGACGAGGGTCTGAATATTGGTCGGAAAACCATGCAGCCCATTTACGATTTCGTTGACGCGGCGGTCGAAAAGGATCAGCCATTTTTTGTCTGGTACGGTGTCTTCTTACCGCATGCTCCACACAACGCCCCGGAACGTTTCTACAACAAGTACAAAGACGTTGCCCCGAATGAGCCTACTGCCTGGTACTGGGCCAACGTGGATTGGTTTGACGAGACCTGTGGTCAGTTAGTCGATTATCTGAAGTCGAAGGGGCTCTACGAAAAAACTGTGTTTGTTTACACGTGCGACAACGGCTGGGTACCCGATCCAAAGCGACGAAACAAATATGTTCGATCCAAACAGGAACCCGTCGAAGCCGGCATTCGGACTCCGATCTTTCTCACGCATGCGGGCACGATCCGGCCGCACCGTGATGCAACGACGCTGGCGAGCAACGTCGATATTCCATCGACGATCCTGAAAATCTGCAACATCGCCCCCGACAAAGCGATGCAGGGACTGGACCTCAGAGATACGGCAGCTTTGCAGGATCGCAATCGCGTCTTTGTTGAATCCTACCAGCACGACAGCGACCTCGATCAGCTTTCCGACATCAACAACGGTCTGAAAGCAAGAGTGTTGATTCAGGGCTGGGACAAGCTGATCGCACGTCCGGACGGGGTGGAACTGTTCGACTTGAAGTCGGATCCGGATGATCGCGTCAATCTGGCCGGCACGCATCCACAGAAGGCCAACGCCCTGATTGCTCAACTGAACAAGTGGCTGAGTGAGACATCAGTACCGGGCCCATCGAAATAAAGGAGTGAATGTCATGAAAATGAAGTTTGCTCTGCTGATTGTTTGCCTGGGCCTGGACGCGATGCCCGACACGGGCAATGATCAGGCACCGATCACCCCAACTTCTGGGTTTGCTGAACGCATCCGGCGCGAACGATCGCCCGGTTCACCTTTCGCATTCGTGCGATCTGAAACCGACCGCTCAGATTTCTGCCGCCGATGAACTGCGTCGGCAGCAGGTCATGGAACAGGTCTGTCGTGTCGGCTTTGACCACTTTGGCCCCTTTGAAAACTTGAGCGACTGGTTCAACTGTCAGACCAAGCAGGATGCGGCGGTCAGCGATCATCGGAATGCGACCAATCGTTCCTCCAAAGCCGATCCGCAGTGGATCATTGAAGCGGGTGAGCCGGATATGATCGGTTTCGCTTTAAGGCCGCGGATCAGGAGAAGCATCCATATGTGCACGTCGTTTCGCACAGAACCGAAAATTCTGCAGTTCTGAGGACAGGCCAGCACATCAGCAGTAACTCACGAAAACGGTCTTTCTTCGGCGGCCCGCTGCTTTGATTTCGGCTCTGTCCTGTTCCGACAGCGACTCAAAAGGTGCCAGGTCGTGCCTTTGAAAAGGATGTGTTTTGTTCCTGACATGAGGACCGACGCACCGGCAGAGAGATCATCTCAGAAAAATGATTCAGCACCGACTTTACCGCGTTTTGGCCGGGGAAATGCTCTTTACGGGGATTCCGAGTCGGACGATTCGGGCGGTATCGCATTCCTCGATTCGCTCCTGACCGTGGCAGGAACGATGCCTCGTTTCTGAGCCCAATACAGTCCCATGCCTCCGAAGCATCCGGCCAGGAAACCGCCGCCGGCTTTCGGCAGGATCATTTCGTAGCGGCCATCGAGAAGTTCGCCGAGCCCATTCATTACGAAGAAACCAACCGCAAAGGAAGCCGTCACGGGTAACCACGCCGGTACGGCCAGTCGTGCCCATGCTTTCGCCGAAAGGCCAATGCACAATACTCCCAACGAACCAGAGACTCCAAACTTCAGACCTCGCATTAACAGCTCATCTTCGCCTTTCAGCCAGGCACTGACGAAGCCCATCACAAAGAAGAAGCAAAACACGACCACGACAACGGAGATTGACGTCGCCACCAGTATGCTGTGGTCTGCACGAGATGGTGATTCCGGAGATTCAGATTTCATAAAAAGTTCCTGCTGCGTTTTCTTGACCAATCGAGATCGCGTTACACACTTACGATTGCTTCCTGGTCGCCCACCAGATGCCGGACCATGCTGCTCCGGTGCTGCAG
>JAGQPY010000638.1 GCA_020426485.1 Planctomycetaceae bacterium | reverse complement strand
GAAGTCGTAAGACCTCTGAGATCACCAGTTTCTCCGAATTCTCACGAATCCGGCTACAGAAATACTTCACAGCGTTGCCGGTCGGGGGTGGCTGGCCTGATTTCGCTCTTTTTCATTCATTGTTACTTACGGGTCTGGAGAAACTTGAGATGGCTCGCACTGTTACGCTGTTTACCGGTCAATGGGCAGATCTGCCGCTGGAAGATCTCTGCAGAAAAGCCAAGGAATTTGGCTATGACGGGCTGGAACTGGCCTGCTGGGGCGATCATTTCGAAGTCGACAAGGCTCTGTCCGACGATGGTTACTGTCGGAAGAAGAGGGACCTGCTGGAAAAGTACGACCTGAAGTTGTTTGCGATCTCCAATCACCTGGTGGGGCAGGGCGTTCTGGACAATATTGACGCTCGTCACAAAAGCATCCTTCCGGAATATGTCTGGGGCGATGGCGATCCTGCTGGCGTGAATGATCGCTGCATCGAAGAAATGAAAAACACGGCTCGCGCGGCTCAGAAGCTGGGTGTGAGCGTCGTGAACGGTTTCACCGGGTCCAGCATCTGGCACCTGATTTACGACTTTCCTCCAACACCCGCCAGCATGATCGACGCCGGCTTTGATCTGCTGGCCGAACGCTGGAATCCTATTCTGGACGTGTTTCAGGAATGCGGAGTCAAGTTTGCTCTGGAAGTGCATCCCACGGAAATCGCCTTCGATCTGTATTCAGCCGAACGATCACTGAAGGCGCTGAACAATCGTGAGGAATTCGGTTTCAACTTTGACCCCAGCCACCTGCTGTGGCAGGGAGTCGATCCGGTGGAATTCATTCGAGCGTTTCCGGACCGTATTTATCACGTTCACATGAAGGATGCGTCTGTCACTCTGAACGGCCGCACCGGCATTCTGACCAGCCATCTGCCTTGGGGCGATCCTCGTCGTGGCTGGGACTTCCGCAGTGTTGGTCGTGGCGGAGTTCGATTTGAAGAAATCATTCGAGCCCTGAACGCCATCGGCTACAACGGGCCTTTGTCCGTCGAATGGGAAGACATCGGCATGAATCGAGAAGTCGGGGCCGCCGAAGCTGCTCAGTTCTGTAAGAACGTCGACTTCGAACCTTCCGGACGTCGCTTCGACGCGGCCTTCGGTGACTGAGTTTGCCCAAAAGGGGACGGGAGTGACAAAACCAAAGAGCAGCGGTTGTCAGAAGACGCCGCTGCTTTTTTATCCCAGATTGGAACGAACCAGGCACCCAGAGCACGTACAGTTTTTTGTCCGGCACAGCCGGACCTACAATCTCAACATGTCAGGTGGTACAGACATTCCTGTCTGTGACATGCGGTGCACAACGCACCGTAGGAAGATAGCAGCTCAAAAGTAAACAATGTGAGCGACACGCCGTGTTATGTCACGGACCAAACTACAAGAATTGTGGCTTTGGAAGTTCCCTCGCCCCTTTGAAGGGGAGAAGGTGCCCGGAAGGGCGGGAGAGGGGATGTCGAAGGTGCCAGGTCGGTTCTTAGAGACGGAGCGGTGAGATCCAGTGACATCATCGAACTCAGATCCGGTGACTCTGGAAGAAGTTCAGTGGCGGAAGGTATTTCCACTGCTGAACCTGTTCCACGCCGCGCGGATGTCGTATCGACTGCGAGTCCTGATTCCGGCGTTCATGGCGGTCTGTTGTTTTCAATCCGGTGTGGAATTCCTTGGTGAAGCTGATACGGCACGCCTGCCCAAGTCGCTTGACAGCGGATTGGTCCCCTCTGAACCATTGAAGCTGTTGTTTAATGGTTCTTCCATTGTGCAAACTCTGGCTGGTTTCGTTTGGGGCGGCCTGTCCGGTGAAAGGGCTTTGGACGCTCCGTCCGTCGCTGGGTTTGGACTGGGTTTGGTATTGCTGAGCTTCTTCGGAGTCGCCATCTCGCGATCGATGGCGACGGAATTCTGCCGATCTACTCGCACGGGTCCGGTTGCTGCCGTTCGCTGTTCCATCCGCCATTGGAACGAACAAATCGTTTTGTTGATCACGATGACGGTTGTCGCGGGACTTGTTGTTGCTCCGCTGCTGGTGCTGAAACTTGTGGGCAGCAGCGGATGGCTGGCCTCTGCCGGAATCTTCTGGGTGCCGCTGAACCTGCTGGTCGTGTTTACGCTGTTGGCCTGTCTTGTGATCTTTGTCGGCGGCCTGATTTCCATCCCGGCGATCGGCACCGATTCGTGTTCCGGCACCGATGCTTTCAGTCGCGGAGTCAACTACTTCCTGTCTCACAAGACACGAACGGTCAGTTGCCTGATCATCGTGTCGCTGTTGTCTCAGTTCTGTTTCATGGCGACACGCATTCTGTTTCATGTGTCCGGGGGAATCATCCAGAACTGTCTGCCTGTCAGTTCATCTTCCGCTGCCACGGCCGATGCTTCCGTGGCGGCCTTCTCCGGACCTGCGATGAGCATGTCCGAATGGATCATCGCTCGCATCCCCGAAGCTGTACAGTTGAGCGTTTTCCTCTGCGGACTGACAATCACCTATGTCCTGCTGCGGCTGACCGAAGACGCCGTCCGTATCTCCGAAATCGACGGTGCTGTCATCACGCGCTCCCGCAGAAACTCGGCCCCGTAACCTTTCCCGTTGTTGCGGCCGCTCTCCCGCGCCTCCGTTCCGGCCGGTCTCCCGTGCCCACGTTCTGGCCGGTCTCCCGACCGAGCCCCCCCCCTGCGTGCTGCGGCGATCCAGAGCGTCGCGCCG
>JAGQPY010000637.1 GCA_020426485.1 Planctomycetaceae bacterium | reverse complement strand
AACTCGACACCCGGTCTGTAAAAATCACAACACGATTTGTGGGTAACGACAAGGTTCCTACCGGCCACCGGAGACGAAAACATTGCAATTGGCCGTTAGAAACCGGCCCTACTTGATTTTCCACTGGGTTCAGACCAGTTCAATGCGGTCCAGCGCGAGTGACCTTGGGACGACGGCATTTATCAGTCACGGAAACGGCGTTGAAAAACCAGGAGGCGAGCCCATGCCGGTTGACCGATTTGTTATTCCGCGAGCCGCTCAAGTGCGACTTTGCCCAGGACCGCGAACAAGAATCCTGCAAGTGCCCCCAGTGGTGGCGCCCAGTGCCTTTTCAGTTTCGCCTGTGGCGCGATATCCTGAAATATGAGGTACAAAATGCCCCCTGCCGCAAACAGCATGATCCCGGATACAAGTCGCGGGTATCCGGCCAGAATAAAGTATCCAATAAGCCCCGCGACCGGACCCAGCAGAGCCAGCAGTGCAAACGCACCTACCACGTGTGAAGTTCGTAAATGCGTCGAGGATACGAGTTCTCTCTGAGCATTGAAGCCCTCCGGGACGTTCTGCAAAGCAATGATCCCCGCCAGGAGAAATCCGGAGTCCTTCGACACGACAAAAGTCGCTCCAAGTGCAAGAGCTTCGGGAATGAAGTCGGAAAGCATAGCGACCAGTTGGCTCGCCGGGGTGGCATTGGCTGCCAGCCGAATGTCGAGAAGCATAAACGTGATGCCCCCGGCAGTGAAGCAAACGACAATCCACACAGGTGCCAGGTCACGGATACCCTCCGGAACCAGGACCAGTGCAATTGCACCCAGAAGCGCGCCTCCGCCAAAAGCAACGACACTGTGGCGAAACTCAGTTTCGAGCCAGCGGGGTCGGATTCGTTCGATCCCGGCGATACCCGCACCGATCGGCATCGCGATTCCGGCGATCAGCGTCAGGATCACAATTTGAAGCCAATCATTCATGGTGCTGTCAGCTTAATTCCAGTGGCAGAACGACGGCGTTGACCAGGCTGCCGCCAGTCAACGGTGAATTCACGAACAGCGCGATCGGCGGCTCCGCATCCAAAGCTTTGTTCTGCCTATCTGGCAACGCTGTGTGATTCGGCACCCGGCTGAGGTGACGGCGCAATGATGACTGCAACATATGGAAGCTCTTCCTCGATCTAAGAACCCCTCACAAAACCTAAGAGATCTCTTGGGTCTTGTGAGGGGTTCTTATTCCTCTCCCTCTCTTTGCCAGCGAGTAATCGCACGGGGCCAACCGCTCGACGACCCGGTTCATCCGGCAGTGAGATGTTCGCCTCGCCACCAGCCGGCGTCCAGCCGGCAACTCGAACCAGCAGGCGACCGTTTTCCCGCTCAGGAATGTCTCCGTGGACCGGGCAATACGTTAGTCTGCCGTTAAGACGAACGCGATTGTCGACGACATCGTCCGCCAGCAGCCCGTCACAAACAGGAATCCAGTCTGTGACAGCAAAGTATTCCACCCCGCCTGGTTGTCTGACCTGCTCTGCAATCCAGGACTCAACGACCGGACTGCCCTGCTTAGGAGTTTGAGGAGTGACGGGCACGATGACCTTGACAAACACCTGATTGAAGCGTTCACGAGCATTTGACTCCGGCGTGGGGGCCTGAGCACGTAACTCGACAACGATGGCCGCGACCATGCTGAAGACCAGCAGCCAAACGACTCTTGGACGCATCATTCTGGACCTCATTATTTGTCACTCGCAGGCAGAGCGCCTGCCGTAACCGGGCATGAACGGAAAACTTCGATTTGAGTTGCCGCGTCAGGTGAGTTCGCTCGTTCACGGCTTTGCTCTGCGACAGAGCCTACCAGAAAACTACCCGAGGTTCGCGTTTTCCGTCTGGTATTTCGGAGGCATGCTTCACGGCAGGCTCGCACGCGCAGCAGGGCAAGTGTGTTCGTTCCGTCACACAGCACCCGTCAACAAACAACCCGACGTGTGGCTTGGTCGAGAGACCGCCCACAACGAAGACGTCTTCGAACATGCGACTCCGCGATGACACTTTGCGTGCGGATTTACTTGGTCGTGAGTTCCACGATGCGGTGGTTGCCGGTGTCGGCGACCAGGATGCGGCCGTCGGAAAGAACGGTCAGGCTCCACGGGTTGAAGAAGCCCTGATCGTCGCGAGCCGGTTTTCCGAATCGGCCCAGCAGAGTTCCATCGGGCCGAAGTGCAGTGATGCGAGCGGCCTTGTTTTCGACGACAAACAGGCGACCATCCGCGGTGGCTCGGATGTCGTAGGGAAACTCAAACGTGGCGGCGGGATCAGACAGATCCAGAATCTGAACAAATGGGCCGTCGTCAGAAAACACCTGAATGCGGTTGTTGAAGGCGTCCACCGCGTAGATCCTTCCATCATGCCAGACAATGCCGCTGGGGCGCTGGAACTGGCCCGGTTGAGTTCCATGTTCTCCGAACTGCAGCACGTACTCTCCGTCGGCGGTGAACTTCTGAATTCGCTGCCGGTCTCCGTATTCCCCAACGTAAAGAAAACCGGACGGGTCCTGAGCAATCGACACCGGGTACACGAACTGCCCGGCTGCGGTGCCTTTTTCTCCCAGCATCGATTCGACAGAACCATCGTCGTGAAAAAAAACGACTCGATGATAATGAGTGTCAGCGACGGCGATTCGCCCATCCAAAAGTTCCACGACACCTTCCGGTCGGCCGTTTTCGTATTCCGGCATACGCCAGGTTTTCTGAATTCGG
>JAGQPY010000636.1 GCA_020426485.1 Planctomycetaceae bacterium | reverse complement strand
CCCAATGGTGCCGGCAAAACGACGACCATCCGCATTCTGGTGGGGCTGTCGCGTCCAACCAGCGGCTCCGCCACGATTGCCGGCGCCGATTGCGTCCGAGACCTGAAGAAGGTTCGGCGGTTGGTGGGCTATATGCCCGACAAGTTCGGGTCTTACGACAACATGCGAGTTCGTGAGTATCTGGATTTCTTCGGAGCGGCTTACGGCATCCGTCGCCGGGAACGGATTCGTCGCATCGGCGAAGTTCTGGAACAGACCAACAGTACGTGGATGCAGGATCGTTACGTCGAAAGCCTCAGCCACGGAATGCAGCAGCGGATTGGAATTGCTCGCACCCTGCTGCACAACCCGGAAGTCCTGATTCTGGATGAACCGGCGAACGGACTGGACCCGGAAGCTCGCATTGAAATGCGTGAGATTCTGCTGCGGCTGGCGTCCGAAGGTCGCACTCTGATCGTCACCAGCCACATTCTTCCCGAGCTGTCCCGCATCTGCGATCAGGTCGCGATCGTCGCCGGGGGACGGCTGCGAGCCATGGGAACGCTGGCTGAAGTCACGCGTGAGCTGTCGCAGATGAGAACCATCGAAATTCAGTTTTCGGATTCCACTCAGCTCAAGGCATCGGCGGAACGCATTCGCGGCATTCTGGATTCGTCGGCTGAGATTTCCACCTCCGAAGCGGAATCTATCATTCGCTGTCGCACCAACGTCGGCGAAGATGTCACCACGGAGTTACTTCGCCGTCTGATTCAGGCGGGCGATCGAGTCGCTCAGTTTCGCGAAGTTGCCGGCGACCTGGAAGAAGCCTTCATCTCGGCAGCCCGCGAAGCTCAGGCCGAACGATCGGCCGCCGCCGGTGACTCAGCGGCCTCTCCGGAACCTGTCACACAGGAGGCGGCCGTCTGATGGGTGCTTTTGTCATCATTCGTCGTGAACTGCTGGCCCTGTTGCGAACCAATCGCGCGCTGGCAATTTTAACGAGCGTTTCGCTGCTGTTCGCTGTGGTCGTCATTCTGAAATGGCCCTCATCAGCGCTGGTTGATCTCACGGGACGTCAGGCGCGGGAGGTTTTTCAGTGGCTGGCCTGGAGCATGATGGCGGTTGCTCTGTTTGTCGTTCCCGTCTTTCCGGCCACATCAATGGTTCGTGAAATTCGAGGTCGTACGCTGGAACTGCTGCTGAATTCTCCGCTGTCGCGTGTCTCCCTCTATCTGGGAAAAGTCGGAGCCATGATCGGCTACGTGACGTTGCTGCTGTTTGCGACTCTGCCAGCCATGGCGTGTTGTTATCTGATGGGAGGAGTTTCTCTGACGGACCATGTGCTGCGGCTTTACGCATTCCTGTTTTTCGCTTCGCTGCAGCTGATCGTGATTGGAATGCTGGTGGGAACGTGGGCTCGCAGCATCGAAGAAGCGCTGCGCTGGAGTTACGGTGTCACGTTCGCGGTTGCAGTTCTGGCCATCTTTCCGGACTACTTTCTTCAGGGTGGCGAAAGCCTGTTCGCCATGGCTTCTCGGTGGATCAAGCTGATCTCGCCGATTCCCGGACTCATGCAGCTGACCAGCCAAAGCGCGCTGGGAAGTGCAGGGCTGATGGAGGAACGGGATCTGGTCACAGCCTATTTGATCATCTCCGGCATCTTCATTGTGGTGGGAAGTATTGTCTGTATTTCCCGCCTGAGCCACGCTCTGCTGGATCGATCGCGATGGCAGGGCATCATCACGGATGAACTGTCGACAGGAGGACAGGCGGTTCGCCGAGTGCTTTTCCTGGTCGATCCTCAGCGAAGATCGAAGGGAATTCCCTTCTTTCTGAATCCGGTGATGGTCAAGGAGTTCCGTTGCCGACAGTTTGGCCGACTTCACTGGCTGCTGCGACTGGTTGCGGGCTGTGCCGTGGTCTCGCTGGCATTGAGTGTCGCCACAACAACCAGCACCGTGGACTGGGGAGTGGCCAGTGTCGGCGGCGTCATTATTGTCATGCAGGTCCTTCTGCTGGCGCTGATCACGCCGGGGCTTTCCGGCGGCATGATCGCGGGAGAACTGGAAACCGGCGGCTGGGATCTGATGCGAGTCACGCCGCTGTCGGCCGGAAAAATTCTGCGAGGCAAACTGGTGAGTGTCAGTCTGACTCTGCTGCTGCTGCTGTGCGCGACTTTGCCGGGCTACGGCATCATTATGGCCATTCAGCCCACCATGAAGACTCAGGTGCTGCAGGTCATCACCAGCCTCATTTTTGTTGCTCTGGTTTCTATGCTGACCAGTGCTACCGTGAGCAGCTTCTTTCGACGAGCGGCCACGGCAACGACCGTCGCTTATGCCATTCTGATTGCCTTATTCGCCGGGACGATGTTGATCTGGGTCAATCGCGGCGCGCCGTTTGGACATTCTCTGGTCGAGTCGGCTCTTCGACTGAATCCCATGGCGGCAGCTCTGCATGCGATGGATGCCGCGGATTTCCGCACCTATCAACTGATCCCGTCCGCGTGGTGGTATGCCGGCGTTCTTTCCTGCGTGCTGATTGTGGTGCTCTATCTTCGAATTCGCAGACTCAGCCTGCCGGACTGAGCGGTATCACCAGCGTTGATTACGACAGGATTTCGATCGTGATCCTGTGAACCATCCCCATGGACATTCCCAGCTCCTGCTTCGGTGCTCTCCGATGAATTTATCTGACCTTCACATTTCCCGGCGGCTTCAGCTTTTCGCCGTTCCGGTTCTGCTGTTGGCGTCACTCAAGACCACGGTC
>JAGQPY010000635.1 GCA_020426485.1 Planctomycetaceae bacterium | reverse complement strand
GTTCAGACTCGTAACGGGTTTAAAACCCTTGTCAGTGAACGCGATGACCAGGAACGGAACCGTCATCGGGGCTTAGCAGGAAAACTTCTTTGCCCCCGGCACCGCTGGCACAGACCATGCCCTGACTCAGGCCGAATTTCATCTGACGCGGTTTCAGGTTGGCGACGCAGATGACCAGACGTCCGACCAGTTTTTCCGGTTCGTAGGCGGCTTTGATGCCGGCGAAGACGTTGCGAGTTTCCCCGCCGCCCAGTGACAGAGTCAACTGCAGCAGTTTGTTGGCGCCTTCCACATGATTGGCTTCGATCACGCGAGCCACCCGCAGATCGACTTTGGCGAAGTCGTCGATGGTGCATTCTTCCGCCAGTGGTTCTGCGGCCAGAGCGTCACCGCTGTCCTTCCACTGATCGGCCGGATGAAATTCCGGACCGGTGGAAGTTTCCGGAGCCTGTCCGGCGTCGGCCGCGTTGTCGTCTTTGCTTTCTTCGATCATGGTTTGAACCTGAGATTCCTCAATACGTTTCATCAAATGTTTGAATTCACTGACCGGTGTTCCGGTCAGCGGAGTCCGCACGTCGTCCCAGTTCTGAATCGGCCGGTTCAGCAGTTCGCCCGTTTGTTCGGCCAGTTGCGGCAGAACGGGCGACAGATAAATGACCAGTTGCCGAAACAGATTCAGCGACACCGTACACACATCACGCAGATCCGCCGCACGGTCCGCATCTTTGCGCAGCACCCACGGCTGAGCATCTTCGACATACTTGTTGGCTTTGTCGGCCAGCAGCATAATTTCTCTCATCGCCGCGCTGTACTGACAGTCTTCGTACAGTTCGGCAATTCGATCAGCTTTCGCAGCAGCGTCGGCAAACAGGCCTCCATCGTCTGGATAAGTTTCGCTCAGATTTCCTCCGGAAACGAACTTCGCCGACCTGGACGCCAGATTGACCACCTTGCCGACCAGATCTGCGTTGACTCGGGCCACCAGTTCTTCCGGATTCAGATCCAGATCGTCCAGACCGGAACTCAGTTTTGTGGCGTAGTAGTATCGCAGAGCCGCCGCCGGAAGATGTTTCGCGAACGTCGACGCCATCACGAAGGTGCCCTTCGACTTGGACATTTTCTCCCCGCCGACGGTCAGAAATCCATGGATGTGAACTTTCGTCGGCAGGTTGCATTCAGCCGTCTTCAGCATGCCCGGCCAGAACAGCGTATGGAAGTACGTGATGTCCTTGCCGATGAAATGGTGGATCTCCGCATCGGAATCACGACTCCACCAATCGGCAAAGTCTTCTCTGTGGCGGTTGCACCAGTCCACCGTGGAGCCCATGTATCCGATCGGTGCGTCGAACCACACGTACCAGTAATTGCCCGGACTGTCCGGAATCTCAAAGCCAAAGTACGGTGCCGGTCGACTGACGTCCCAGTCCCGCAGCGGTTCCCCCAAAAAATGGCCCTTCAGATAGTTGGCCACTTCGGTCTGCAGATGCTGCCCCGATTGAGTCCATTGCTGCAGAAATTCGTGCAGCTGTTCCAGTTCGATAAACAGGTGCGGAGCGGAACGAATTTCGGGCACGGCACCGCTGAGTGTACTACGGGGATTGATCAGATCAGCGGGCGTGTAAGTGCAGCCGCAACTACTGCAGTTGTCACCAGGCTGATCTTCGCTGCCGCACTTCGGACACGTTCCGCGAACGAAACGGTCGGCCAGAAACGTACCGGCTTGCGGATCGAACAACTGAGCCACATCTTTTTCTTTGACGAGTCCGGCTTCGCGAATTTTCTGCCAGATCCGATGACAACAGTCGCGATTAGAATCGCTGTTGGTGCTGCCGTAGTTGTCGAACGCGATGTCGAACGCTGCAAAATCGCGTTCGTGAGCCTGCTGCATATCAGCGATGACGGCTTCTTCGGATCGACCTTCTCTGCGAGCCCGAATCATGATCGCAGTGCCGTGCGTATCATCTGCGCAGACGTAGATACACTTGTGGCCGCGCAGTTTTTGAAATCGCACCCAGATGTCGGTCTGAATGTATTCCACCAGATGGCCGATGTGAATGTGCCCGTTGGCGTACGGCAGCGCTGAGGTGACCAGAATGCGTCGTTGATTCATGGAGACTGGGATTTTCCGAAACTGATCGCCACGGACGTTATGGCGAATGATGTAAACGGGACAGCGAACTTCTGCGATTGAGTCGGCCGATTCTGGACATGGAATTGAACCGGACGCCGGTCAATTGGTCAACAGGGGAACACTTCCGCCATAAAATCCTCAAAAGTTACGTTCAGCAAAGACATTGACACGCCAACCTGCCCAAACGATCGCATGAATTTCGCTTCACGGCATTCAAAAATCGTTGATTGGCCGATCGACACTTCGAGCATCGGGATTTTGCGACTCTCCGCGAAATTGAGTGCGCGACTCCGCATCGTGCCGTGATGTTGTAGGTTTCAGACATGCTCTAAGATTGTTGCGTTTCACCGCAAATTCCAGCCGACCAGTCGTGATTCCACCGACGCAAGGTCGGTGGCGACCAGCGAGAAGTGTCCACAGCATTGCCTGAAACGGGTGCCCAAATCGTGGTTTCTGTCATCTATTCAGGATGAACTCGGTTCTTACTCTGTCACCGGCGGTGCGCCTGTCGGCAACCACTGGCTCATCTTTTGCATCCTATCAGGAAGCAAAGCGCGGTGCAGATATCGGTTTGGACAGCGACCAACAAGAGCGGCGGATTCGCTACCAAGCAATCGC
>JAGQPY010000634.1 GCA_020426485.1 Planctomycetaceae bacterium | reverse complement strand
GTGATGCCGTATGTGGACTGCGAATCGCTGCAGGAACGGCTGGACCGCGAAGGTCAGTTGCCGACGCTGGACATTCTCAGAATTGCGCACCAGGTGGCCAACGGACTGGCGGCGGCTCACGGCCAGGGACTCGTTCACCGCGACGTGAAGCCAGCCAACATTCTGCTGGAAAAGAGTGTGGATCGAGTCATGCTAACGGATTTCGGGCTGGCAAGAGCCGTCGACGATGCCACGCTGACTCGCACCGGCCTGATCGCCGGAACGCCGCAATACATGTCCCCGGAACAGGCTCGCGGCGACGCCGTGGATACTCGCAGTGACCTGTTCAGCCTGGGCAGCGTCATGTACGCCATGGCGACGGGACGGCCGCCGTTTCGAGCCGAAACCAGCTACGGCATTCTGCGTCGCGTCACCGACGAAGAACCTCGCCGCATCGAAGAACTCAACAGCGACATCCCCACCTGGCTGACATCGCTGATCACGAAGCTGCTGGCCAAGTCCCCGGATGATCGCTTCGCCGATGCCGATCATCTGGCCGAACTTCTGGAAGCATGCATTGCTCACGTGCGACAACCCACCGTGAACCCGCTTCCGGAAGAAGTTCGGTTGGAAACATGGGGCGATCGTTTTCGAAGCCAACTGTCGCAAAAGTGGCGGTGGGGTGTTCGTAACCCGCTGGTCCTGCTGGCAACCGTATTGCTGCTGCTGCCACTGACGTTGTGGCTGTCGGGGTTACTGAACAATTCAAAGCAGGAACCCAAGCCGCAACCGTCAATCGCTGTTTCCACAGACAACGATTCGACCAGTGAGAATTCAACAACCAACACAACAGATGAACTGGAAACCGAAGTCGCTCCTATCTGGCACGACGATCTCGGTCAACAACTGAATGAACTCGATACTGAAATGGAAACGTTGCTCCAGTCACTGCAGCCACAATGATGTTGTCGTAGTGGACGAGGCCACAAGTCCCATCGCCACTGTGATCAAAAGAAGCACAGGACTCGTGGCCTTGTCCACTACACCGATCGCAGCCCGAGAAATCTCCGCGTTTAACCCGTGGCCAAACAGGCCACGGCTGCTCCGACCGCACACCTGAAAAGCGTGGCCTGTCGGCCACGGGTTAAACGAATTCTGAACAACAACGTGTTTCCTGAAAGGGACAATGGTCATGGCACATCAACGAAAACTCGTCATTCTGGGACAACTGCTGATTGTTTTCCGGCTTGCATCATTCCCAGCGGCTGCCGTTTGTCAGGACGCTTCAAATCCTGACACGACTGAGAAGACCGAACAGCCTGCTCCGGAGTGGCACAAGGCACTGGTGCGAGTGACGTACCCCGGAGCAGTGCAGCCAATGACCGGAGTGATCGTTCACGCCACTGAAGAGAACGCTCTGATTCTGACGACGAAGGAACTTGTGGGAATTTCTGAAACAGGCGGTGCAGAGGGCACATGCATGGTTTCAGCGACGGGCAGCGATCGGCAGATCTATCACTTTCCCGGGAAGATCGTTGGTGGACGGTATTCTCAGCCACAACTTATGAGCCGGGACTCGACCGTGTACCAGGTAATTGTTGAAGTGGTGCATAACAACCTGACACTTAATGCAGTAACTATTTCCGACTCAATTCCCAAGACAGGCGATTCGGTTTTCACGGTCTCTCGACACTGCGGGCCTACTGGCGATGCGTCCCCAGTGATGAAAAGCAATATTCTCGGGGCCGTCGACTCCCCCAACCTCATACAGCTGACCGCAGAGGTCAGCGGCTCGCAACTCCGGCAGCAGAATCTGTTGACGATCCATGATGACGCCGGGCAACTCATTGGAATCGGAACAACAATCCAGAGTATCGCCATTCAGGGCAGCAGAGGTTTTGGCGGCTATCCAGGCGGAGGAGGTGTTGGCTATCCTGGACAGTCAGCGAACATGGCATTTGGATCGGACAATCATTCGCCGCCGCCGCTGACCTTCATGCTGGCAGTCGATATTGCCTCTGAACTGCGAGAATTAGGGCTGCCGGTCTCCGATGCCGCTCTGAAACTGCAGACGCAGCGGCAACGCATTCGCAATGACAAATCAGGGCGACCGGTCAGCACCGCCTCGCTGATGGTCTCATGGTCGGACAATCATCGAGAGCTGCACGGTTTCAGCACGGAACTGGGCACGTGGAGCAAAATCCATATCGACGAACAAGACATCATTACCCCTGTCGTGGCCGATCATGTGGCGGCTGTATCGCTGAAAGATGCCGTGGCGGCTTACAGTGCGAAGAAAGGTGTCTGGGATGTACTGACTCTGCCGGCGGGATCAAACGCCGTGCCGGTCGTGTCGAGCGAAGTGGTGAAGGTGCAGGACGGAAAGCAGCACTACACCTTCGCCGCGTCCAGTGGTCGCTGGACGTCGCCGACGGATGATTCACTAACGATCGAGAAGCGAGAATTCTTTACTTCGCATCTTGATCCGGGCAAGGCCTGGGAACGCATCCGGGAACAACTGCTGCCAAACGTTATCGCTGATGACGCGTTTGCAACCGGAGCCGAGCAGGTCGAACGCAGCAGCTTCTTCGTGACGGCTCCGCGACGTCATCTTGACGCCATCGCCGCCATCCTGCAGAAGGTCGACACTGCTGAAAACGCAAAGGCGTGGAATGCTGTTCGCAAAGTTCCGACGGTGTATGTGACGCGATCGTTTCAGTTTCAGCATGTCTCACCACAGCAACTGCTGCCTCATGTGGATGACGCTCTGAAAGCTGC
>JAGQPY010000633.1 GCA_020426485.1 Planctomycetaceae bacterium | reverse complement strand
GGCCGCGTTCGCCTTTGGTGTTCAGCCAGCGGAACAGATAATGAGCGATCTTGCCTGTGTCTTCTGCATTGAACCGCACCACTTCCGGGAACCGAGTCCACACGCCGATCATT
The DNA here is from genome assembly GCA_020426485.1 of Planctomycetaceae bacterium. Taxonomy (GTDB): domain Bacteria; phylum Planctomycetota; class Planctomycetia; order Planctomycetales; family Planctomycetaceae; genus JAGQPY01. Next base: position 2,670 of record JAGQPY010000633.1, on the reverse strand, counting down.
GAATAGTTCGCCGGATCAAAGGACGGCATGTCGCGAATCAGCAGCATGGCTTCGCAGCCGATCACATCCGGTGGCTTGGCTCGCCTGGAAGGTGTATCAGAATCCGTCACCAGCACCGAATGTTCCAGACGATTGGTCTGCACGATCTGTCCCCGAAGCGACGTGGTGGGCACAGCCACCGCGTCCGCCAGCCCTGCTGGACTTGGCTTGCGGCACTCCCATCGATGAAACTCGCCGGTAGGCGCACACGGCTGCAATGTTCGGACCTGAATCCTCGTTCCGACTGCACGTCAGGTCAGAACAACGTGAAGAGTGGACTGTCTGTCATTGCGTTCGTTTCCACCAATGTTTACATCGCATTTTTGTCGTACGTGTTCCCCCAGGCAGAATTGCCGGTTGAGCCGGGGACCATTAAGATCATTCATCATGACCTCTGCCCTCAGCTCAGGAAGCACCGAAGGATCCCACGCCAATGAAGGTGTTTATCAGTTGGTCGCGTGATTTCAGTAAGTCGGCGGCAGAGGTCATGAAGACATGGCTTTCGGACATGTTTACGAGTGCAGAGATCTGGATGTCTGCACACGATATTAAGGCGGGCAGTCCGTGGGCGACGGATTTATACGTCCAGCTTGCCGCCGCTGACTTCGGAATCCTGTGCCTGACCCGAGAGAACCTGAATGCTCCCTGGATCCTTTACGAGGCTGGATGTCTGGTGATGAGTGTTCAGCAGGGGCGAGTCATCCCCTATCTCATTGATGCCTCCCCGCAGGAGGTGCAGTTGCCGTTGAGTCAGTTGCAGGCGGCAGCGGCAGACAGAAATGGTACTCGGCAGCTTGTTGAAGCCATCAACAGCGCCAACGACTTTCGAATGTCGAATGAGCAGTTGCATCGGCAGTTTGAAAAATGGTGGCCCGATCTCGAAGTCCAGCTCAATTCATTGCGACACAATACGCCGTCTCAAGTAGACGATCCTGTTCTTCACCAGGCCAAACCACAGGTGATTCTTCCATCCGTTGTCCGCGAAATGCAGGTGTCGGAGAAGCCGTTTTCAAAGCAGATGCTGCAACATCGGTTTGGCCCCATGAATCCAGGTCTGGTGGATTCATTTCCCGCTGACTGGAGTGAATGCGCGGCGCAATTCCAGCGAGACGGAGATACGCCCGCACTTCACGCTCGTCGCATCCGGTTGGCTGACGAAGTACTGGTCTCGGCAACTCGATCTGTGGCACGTGAGTTGAACATTGACCCGGGCAAATTCTGTCTGGTGGCACGTGGCGGGTATGGAAGTGGGCGACTGTCTGCCGGGTCTGACATCGACATCACATTTTTCCACGAACCAAAGGACCAGCGTCAGGCTGAGCAATTGCACGGACGGCTGATGATTCGCCTGAATGACGCATGGAGTCCTGTTGGTGCTGTTCTCGTCTCACCTCTCATCAATACGCTCAACGAATGCGAAGCGCATTGGGTCGATCCGGAACCATCCAACCCTCTGGACCTTTCTCTGCTGAGCGCCTTTACGGCATCGCGATTTCTTTATGGAAGGAGATCAATTCATGATACCCTGCGACATGTCTGGCGGCGGTGTATCACGAACTTCAGCCGGGAAAAACTCAAATGGATCGTCAGTTGTATTGAAGGATGCTTCGCACGAAAATCTCTGCAGCAAACAAAGGTGAGGTTCGATATCAAGTTTGATGCAGGCGGATTGCTGGAACACAGCCTGTGCGAATTCGTAACCGAATTGCTGACGACACTTGAGCCTGATTCGTCGGCTCTCCCAGAAGACAATCGCGATGCATACTGGTATCTGTTGTGGCTCAGAGAGAAGGTTTTCCGTGAAAACCGCAGTCATGTTCTGACAGAACAGGCCCATCAAAGCATCGCCATGGAACTGCAATGGAACGACGTCAACTTCCAGGCAGAACTCTACGAGCAGCGAACGCGCGTCCGAGAACGACTGATACAACTCAATCTGCGCTTGGCAGAATACGCAGAGCACGCCTGCTGAGAGGACCCCAATGAAGCGAATCGATGCGATCATCAGGCACGCTAAGCTGGACGATGTGAAACAGGCATTGACGGAGTTGGGCGTTACGGGGATGACGGTCCTTGAGGTCCGCGGATTCGGCCGACAACGTGGACATCGAGAACAGTATCGAGGTGCGGAGTACATCATCGACTACCTTCCCAAATTGATGATCATTGTCTACGCGTCCGATGAACTGACTCCCGTTATCGTCGAAACCATCGTGGAAGTTTGCGGAACCGGACAGATGGGAGATGGCAAAATTGCTGTTTACAATATCGACGAGCTGTTCCGAATCAGAACCGGCGAAAGCGGAGACACAGCACTCTGATGCTCATCGCAGCAGGCTGCGACACCTGCGGAAGCTGCGACACCCTCGAAAACAGTCAAGTAAGGCCGGTTCCCACCGGTCAATTGCGATGCATTCGTCTCCGCTGGCCGGTAGGAACCGGCCCTGATTGACTGGTTTCCTGGCGGCGGCCCTGCTACCGCCGACGTTCTGCTCTGCAAGAGTCTCGCAATTAAATGAGCTTCAACAAATGGGCCTCAGCCGATTGCAATCCGAATTCACGCGACGTCGCCTCATCAGAGGCGTCGGCGTGTTCGCGATAATTTACATTTCCATCTGCGCTTACTTTCGT
>JAGQPY010000632.1 GCA_020426485.1 Planctomycetaceae bacterium | reverse complement strand
CGTTGAGTTACCATGTTTCGCGCACCGACTTGCTTCTGTGGGGCGCTTCGAGAAAGATCAGCGTCGATCTGACTATATCGGCCCCCAGCGCCGTGCGCGTATTCCATGCCATTCCTCCGAAGAGACCTGCCCGATGATTGCACGCCGTTTACTGATCTTTGTCGCGATTCCGATGTTCGTCTGCCTGTCGGCCGGAGCTGACGAATCTCGACAGACAAAACAGGCCCTGAATGTTCAGGTGCCCGTTCATCTGGATTATCTGCTGGCTTTGCCGAAGGACTACGAGTCTCAGGAGAAGTGGCCGCTGCTGCTGTTTCTGCATGGTGCCGGCGAACGTGGCCACGACCTGAATCAGGTGCTGAAGCATGGTCCTCCCAAACTGGTCAGCGAAGGACGCGACCTGCCGTTCATTGTGGTTTCACCTCAGTGCCCACCGAACGTCTGGTGGGAACCGATCGAACTGACAGCGCTGCTGGATGATGTTATCGCGAAACACAAAGTCGACACCGATCGTATTTACGTGACGGGATTGAGCATGGGCGGCTTCGGAACGTGGCGACTGGCGGCTCACACCCCGGAACGCTTCGCCGCCATTGCGCCGATTTGTGGAGGCGGGGAACCGTACTGGGCTCGAAGGTACGGGAAGCTTCCAACATGGGTGTTCCATGGGGCGAAGGATCAGGCCGTCCCGCTGGCTCGGTCGGAGCAAATGGTGGAAGCTATGAAAAAGGCCGGCAATGAACCGAAGTTCACGGTTTATCCGGAAGCCGAACACGATTCGTGGACGGAAACGTACAACAATCCGGAATTCTACGACTGGCTGTTGTCTCACCGCCGAATCAACGCCGCTGCCGGCGAACAGAAATAACGTTCGACTTGAACACCGCCCATGTCACCCGTTGCCTGCTGCTGTCCTGTCTCACGGTGTCGCTGAATTCAGCCGTCGCAGAATCCGTGAGGATTCCCCATGGCGTCCGAATTCTTACGAATCCGGCTAAATTGCAGCGCTGTAGAGCATGTCGATGCTGTGCAACAAGTTGAAACCAACTTCAGAGACATTCCGCGAACCATCCTGTCACCCGAAAGAAGTCCGCTGCCATGATGCTGAGCTCCCACGTGATTCTGCCGACCATGCTGAGTCGTCGATTTCTGTCCTTCACCGCCTGGTTGTTCGTGATAACGGCTTCGATGCTGTTTGGACCGCCTGTCGCATTGGTCACGGCTGCTGAAAACCCCAACGTTCTGTTTCTGATTTGCGACGACCTGAACTGCGATCTGGGCTGTTATGGTCATCCTCTGGTGAAGTCACCCAATATTGATCGGCTGGCACAGCGAGGTGTTCGCTTTGAACGAGCGTACTGTCAGTATCCGTTGTGTGGGCCCAGTCGAGCTTCCTTCATGACGGGCCTGTACCCGGATCAGACGCTGATTCGCAGAAACGCCATCTACGTTCGAGAACACCTTCCGGACGTCAACACGATGTCGCAGATGTTTCGTGATGCCGGTTACTTTGCCACTCGCATCGGAAAAATCTACCACTACAACGTTCCCAAACACATTGGCACATCGGGCCATGATGATCCGTTTTCATGGAACTACACCATCAACCCGCGCGGGCGAGACGTCGACGATGAAGCCGACATCTTCAGTCTGACTCCGGGTTCGTTTGGCGGAACGCTCAGCTGGCTGGCTGCCGATGGCACCGACGAAGAACAAACCGATGGCATCGCCGCCGATGAAGCGGCAAAGATTCTGAAGAAGCACGCCGCCAAAGGTGACGCGTTTTATCTGGCCGTCGGTCTCTATCGGCCCCACACACCGTATGTGGCCCCGAAGAAATACTTCGACATGTACCCCGTCGATTCGCTGACGGTTCCGGCAGTCCCCGATGGTTATCTGGACACGCTTCCCGAACCTGCTCGCAAGTCGATTACTCAGAAAAAACAACAGGTCAATCTGCCGGACGAAACGGCCCGAAAGGCCATTCAGGCGTACTACGCTTCCATCACATTTGCGGATGCACAGCTGGGGAAGATTCTGGACGCGCTGGATGAAACCGGTTTGTCGAAGAACACGATCATTGTGTTCACATCCGACCATGGATATCACATGGGTGAACACGGTCATTATCAAAATACGACCCTGTTCGAAAATGCCACTCATGTGCCGCTGATCATGGCAGGTCCCGGAGTCGAAGCCAAAGGACAGTCGGCGGCTTCACCGGCGGAGATGGTGGACTTCTATCCCACGCTGGCGGAACTGGCGGGACTGAAGGCTCCGAAGTTCCTCAGTGGAGTCAGCCTGGTCCCGGCGCTGAAGGACGCTGCGGCGACGCCTCGCCAATCAGCCTTTTCGCAATATGCCAACGGCTACAGTCTGCGAACGCTGCGGTATCGTTACACCGAATGGGGCACGGACGGCAGCGAAGGATCCGAACTGTACGATCACGAATCCGATGCCGCCGAAATGCATAATCTGGCGAAATCGGATCAGCACACCAACGTCATCGCCCAGTTGTCGGCCGAACTTCGGCGACGCATTGCCGATCATCAAAAACCGCCCGCCGGCCTGAAGCAGATCGACTTCGAAAACAACCGGCGAGTTCCCCGTAAATGACCATCGCGCAATGACCGCACCGCATTACCGTAGGGCAGGCTGTTCGTTTATTTGGACACGGCAGCCATCAATGTCCGTCGTCATCCATGCCTTCGAGCCAGGGTCAGGGCTCAACGCCGTGCAGGGTTTTTCTGACACTTCTCGCTGATCGCCACCGACCTTGCGTCG
>JAGQPY010000631.1 GCA_020426485.1 Planctomycetaceae bacterium | reverse complement strand
GGTTAGCATGGAATCAGCGAACAGCCGCAGCTCCGCGAGTCGGGAGTCTAGCGATGAGCTGCCCGGGATGCCAGAGTTGAATCCAAGAAATCAGAATTCCGGAGTCCGGCGATGTGGTCTCGTGAGCTTCATCGGCATGAATTGCCGTGGCCGAGAAACCGGCCGGTCATACTGGCTTTCGCAGCGGCAATGACCGGGGGCGGTCCAGCTGCCACGAGTGTCCCACCTGCCGGACCGCTTTCCGGACCAATATCAATGATCCAGTCGCTGGCCAGCATCACATCGACATTGTGTTCGACAACGACAACACTGTGGCCACCAGCCACGAGCTTCCTTAACAGACGGAGCAGTTGAATGATGTCGGCCGGGTGAAGTCCGCTTGTTGGTTCATCCAGAACGTACAGCGTGTGGTCCGAGTGTTTTTCCGCAAGTTCAACAGCAAGGCGGATGCGCTGCGCTTCTCCGCCCGAAAATGTCGAGGCGGGTTGTCCCAGTGTCAGGTAACCAAGTCCAACGTCGTGAAAGGTCGAGAGCTTGGCATTCAGTGAGGCGAATTCAGAGAAGAATTCGCGGGCGGCATCGATGCGCAGATTCAGAATGTCTGCAACAGTCAGTCCTCGAAATGTCACTTCCAGAACCGCCTGGCTGAAGCGACTTCCGCGACAGTCCGGACAAGGCACCGTTGCATCGGGCAGAAAGCTCATCCGCATTTCCCTGACCCCGCTGCCTCGACATGCGGCACAACGGCCGTCTCCTGAATTGAAGCTGAACTTCTGTGCAGAGTAGCCTTTGGCGCGAGCATCTCGTGTTCGTGCGAACAATCTGCGGACTTCGTTCCAAATGCCGCTGATGGTTGCGATGCACGAACGCCGATTCCGACCGATCGCACTGTTGTCCACAGCAACAATTCGAGAAATGTGTTCAATACCTTCGATGGCATCACACTCGACGTCTGCCAATGCATTCAGTCCATGACGTTCCGACTGCTGATACGCCTCGATGACCGGAAAAAGTGTCTCCATGACCAGTGAACTTTTCCCCGAACCACTGACACCCGTCACGCAGACAAACTGGTGCAGGGGAAATTCCACCGTAAGCCCCCGAAGGTTGTTTCGCTTTGCACCTCGAACGACCAGTCGCTTGTTCGCATGAGCATCGGTCTGGTCAACACGGTCTGAAAACGGAAGTGTCTCCTGAACCTGTTTTTTGTTGTTTGACAGCGTCTCCCGGTCTGTTTCGCCTGTTGATATCAGCCTCGATCGGGACGCTTCTTTAAGATCCGTGGCGTCAAAACGAAGTCGTCCCTGAAGACAGCGAGCTGTTGGTGAATCGGGGATACGGTGGATATCCGCGAGGTCTCCGGCGTAAAGCAGGTTTCCGCCTTCGGAACCAGCACCCGGACCGAGATCAACCAGAAAGTCTGCGGCCCGCATGATCTCTTCATCGTGTTCAACCACAATCACTGTGGCGCCCTGATCTCGAATCTGCAGAATCGTCTGCAGAAGCTTTTGCGTGTCTCGCGGATGCAGACCGGACGTGGGCTCATCCAGGACAAAACAGGCACCATACAGCCCGGAACCCAGACTGGCCGCAAGTCTGGCCCTCTGGAATTCTCCGCCGGACAGACTCCTTGTTGGGCGATCGAGCGCGAGATAGCCAAGACCGACCTGTCTGAGACATTCAAGCCGTCGCAGGATATCCGGCAACGTCTTTGCCGCAACGAGTCGCGCTTCCTGCGAAAGGTTGGCCGTCCGGTTCGTGCTCAGCTCGGTGAGCCAGGACTCCACCAACGCCCCGCATTGGTCAACAGAACACGACGTGAACTGATGAATGGTTCGATTCAGAAAGGCGACCGCCGAAGCAAACGGTTGAAGGCGACTGCCTCGGCAGGTAGAGCAACTGGATTTTCGAAATACAGAAATGTCATCGGTGTCATCGACGATCCCCACAACACCAAAGCCCTGGCATTCCGGACAGGCCCCCCAGGCACTGCTGAAACTGAACGTTCGAGGTTCCGGGGTGGGAAAACTCAGATCGCACGTCGCGCAATGAAATCGAGTACTGAAGAGTCGGTCTGACCAGCCATCGCCATCGGCAATACTGATCACGCACGTACCATCGCTTTCCCGAACAGCAAGCTCAACGGATTCACGAAGTCTCTGAGCTACTCCTTCCTTGATGATGATTCTGTCAATGACGGCGTCGATCGAATGGCTGCGAGCCGGGTCAAGCTCGGGCACCTGACTGATGTCAAGCAGGTTGCCATCCAGCCGCACTCGTACGAATCCATTTCTGGCAATCGACGCAAGAACTTCCTTGTGAGCACCTCTTCGATCTCGAACCAATGGTGCCAGAACCATCAGGCGAGTTCGTTCAGGCAGGCAAAGCAGACCATTCGGAATCTGATCAACAGACTGGCTGGCAACGGCCTGGCCACAACGGGTGCAATGAGCCGTGCCAGCTCGCGCGTAAAGCAGGCGGAGATAGTCGTAGATCTCCGTGGTCATTGCGAGCGTGTTTCGGATGGGGGCCGTCGAAACTCGCTGGTCAACGCTGACGGTGGGAGGCAGTCCGCTGACTTCGTCCACATCGGGACGTGGAAGCTGTTTGAGCAAACCACGAGTATGAACGGACACACTTTCCAGATATCGCCGCTGTCCTTCGGCGAAAACCGTATCGAACGCCAGGGAGCTTTTTCCGGAGCCGCTGACCCCGGTCATCACAATCAACTTTCCCAGTGGCAAGTCGACATCAACACCCCGGAGATTGTGCGTTCTGGCTCCG
>JAGQPY010000630.1 GCA_020426485.1 Planctomycetaceae bacterium | reverse complement strand
CCCTTGACCCAATGGCGTGGAAAGTCAATCGATGTGGAAAGTCTCAGGCGCCGAAACGCTCCCGTTGGTCGCCTGAACAAACATGCGCGCACCGTGCGCGCATCTTACTTTGTAAGACTCTAAGAGCTCACGAGCTGAATTCACAAAACATATCCGCTCAGGGCAACGCCTGACTTGACCGTCCACCGACACAGGGTCGGTGGGGCCGGTCCGCAGCAACTGCAAGCTGGAAGCTGATGCCGCGGATTTCAAGGCCAGTTGCTGCTGCACTTTGGAGAACTCAGGACCCACTGCGGTCATCAACCCCGAGCTGAACATAATCCCGCACAGGCTGCGGCAGATTCCGAAACATGTGCGATTCCACCGTGTAGCTGACAGGTGAACAAAACAGCCTTGTCTGCAGGTCAAACTTTCGCCGAGATGACTCGGGGGCACTGTCCGAGCATCGACTGGCAAAGTCCTGAACAAAGCGGCTGGTGCCCTGAATGGGGTGGTCCAGTTTCAGTTCGTCTTTGAACAACAGATGATCGACCAGTTTGTCGGCTTCCTGTTTCCAGACAGCGTCTTCGGCAGCTTCTCGCTGCTTGTGAACGTCAATTTGCCAGGCGTAGCTGGTGCGAGTCATCAGGTTGTGAGCGTCGATCTGGTGTTCGAAAACCATCAGAGCCACGATGTCGCTGTGAGGTGTCAGGTGTTTGGAAAGGTCCGTCAACGAAGACAGGTCCGTGATGTTGGCTCCGGCAGCGTTGTCGACGGGCTGCTTGGGACGTTTTTTGTCGGGAAGGCGGAAGTTGCCAAGATGGCGAGCTTCGCCGTGAGTTCCCGTCACGAACCAGCCGCCCCAGCGTTTGTTCAGCGGCGAACTGTGATCCGTCCGAAAGCTGCCTGCGGAAATCACGGGTTCGCCCTCGGGGTCGGTCATCATCGAACGCACCTGCAGACCGGGGATGTTCCTGGTCCGGGATGACGAATGGCACGTCATGCAGCGAGCAACCTGTCGTTCAAACTTCGGACCGGCGGGATCCTGTTCCAGTGTGTAGAACACCATACCCAGTTTCGGATCGGTCACGATGATTTCCAGCATGCCGTCGGGAACGTAGCCGACATAGGCGTCATCGCCAAAGTACAGCGCCCGAGCGTTCTCCGGGCCGATCAGCGGGCGCTGCAGGCTGCTCTTCAAAAACGTCAGCATCTGAGACGATTCGGGAACATCCAGTTGCTTCAGGACGGCTCGCAGATATCCAAACTGATCTTCAAACGCCAGCGAACAGTCGCCTCGATCGATCGCCGCCTGCAACTGACTGACAACGTTGTCCGGCGTCGCGGATGTGTAGTTGATGGGCTCGTTTTCAAAATCCAGCGGCGGTGCTGCTATGGCATTCGCTGCGATTGCGCAGCACGTGCCGCAGACGATGAGAGCCGCCTGCATCCAGCGGCAAGTCAAGAATTCACAAAGCAGACGTTTGCTGGGTCGCGACCCAGCAAATTCCTGACTCTGTGTGGGTCGACATCCAGAAAATTCTATTGTTGGGCGGCGTGCCGGGTCACGACCCGGCCTACGGATTTGCGTCCACGGTTGGAACGGTTTCATCTTTCGCCTCCTTGATCAGCAGAATGATCTGCTGCAGAAACCTTCACAGCTTTGATACCGGCTGGAGCTGTCGCTCCGTTGCGCAGGCAGAAGACTTTGCCTCCGGTGCGAATGACCAGTGAACCGTTTACCGCCGCATAGCCGTACTGAATCGGATCAGCGAACGTGCGGCCGTCCCGTGTGCGAGGAGCACCGCCTTCTTCCTGAGAATCACCTCCACGGGACGAACCCTCGGGGCGCCCACCTCCGCGAACCGGCTGTTCCTGAGTCGCTCCTTCGGCTGGCCATTCGCCGTCTGCTTTCGTTTCAGCAGAATCGGGCGCCGAACCGCCTCCGCCGTGTTCGTGCCCCTGAGTTTCCCGGCGTCGAACATCGGCCTCGCCGACTTCCGTCGCGCCTTCGATCAGCTCGTTCTTCGCGATAATTTTGAAGTCGCGGCCGGCGGCGATCACCGTGGTGAGCCCATCCTTGCCGAACAGATAGATGTGGTCGCCAAGTCCGAGCGGAGTCGCCCAGCACAGTTGGCCCGAACGTTTGGTGTAGACGGTTTCGCCCGTTTCCGCGTCGAAACAGTACAGCACTCCAACATTGTTCACCCAATACGCCAGCCCCTGATGCACCATCGGTGATCCGAACGACGGCATGGCTTTGGCAACCTTCCACAACACCTTTGTTTCGTAACCTTCGTCGGTTTTCACAACCTGCATCGCGAAGTTGGATTCCTTCGCTTCATCAAGCTGTTCGTCGTGCATACCCGGTGAGGCACTGATCAGAAAGCGACTGTCGCCGAACGGCAAAGGAGTGGTGCTGCGGTTGCCGCCAACACCTTCCATCGTCCACAACTGTTCTCCGGTAGCCGGATCGTAGCCATCAACACTGCCCGCGGAACTGACGACAATCTGAGGCTGCCCGCAGATGTCCAGCACAATCGGTGACGCGTAGCTTTGACGACTGAAACGTTCCGTCTGCCATTTGGTTTTGCCGGTGACTTTGTCGACCGCCAGCAGGTACGATGGTCCTTCGTGATCCACCAGCACGAAAACGCTGTCGGCCGTTTGTGCCACCGAAGATGCCAGTCCGATGCGAACTTCGAATTCACCGAATTCATCCACCAGATTGCGCACCCACGCTTCGCTGCCATCATGGTTGAGTGCGACAAGCTTGCCGGTTTCGAAGAACGCGTATACTCGATC
>JAGQPY010000062.1 GCA_020426485.1 Planctomycetaceae bacterium | reverse complement strand
CCAATCAGGAAAACGGCCATGGAACTGTTGTCCGAAAATCGCGGTCAGGGAGGCGCCTGCTTTGTCACAAAGTTCAGTATGACAGGACTGAACAGCACAAGTGTGGGTCGCAAAATAGCAGTTTGCAGCCAAGTGCAAAACGACGGGTGAGTTCAAAAAAGACCGGCGACGCGGTTTCTCTTCGTGATGGAGCAACGCATCCGTTTCGATCGCTGGAACGGAGGGCGAGCGAATAGATCGAACCATGACCAGCAGCGAACGGGGCGAGCAGCATTCTTACCAGAGGCTGATCAATTCGACGACGAAGATGGCTGCTCCCACGGCCAGTTTCGCGAGCATTCCGATCATGCGGCCAGTCATCGCCGCCTTTCCAATCTGACTTCTGACCGACAGCGCGGTTCCCTTCCATGTTTCCCCCAGCCATGCTCCGGCGAAAGCTCCGGAAGCGGCTCCTGCGACGGCACCCACCGCGCTGCCAATGACGGGGATCGGGATGACGAAGGCGCCAACGATGCTGCAGACGATGGACAGAACCAGCGACAGCACCATGGCTCGGCGACTGGCACCTTTGCGTGATGCGTGAGCCGAACCGGCGAACGTTTCAATGACCTCTCCCAGCACAGCCAGCGCCAGAACAACCAGCAGCGTTGTCCAGTTGGGGCCAGTGCTGACACCGGTGCTCAGCAGAAACAGGCACAGAGATCCGACCATGAACCAATTCCCCGGCAACATCAGAATGTTGGCGGCAAGGCTGGCGGTATTCACCACAATCAGGATGGTCGCGGCTGTCCAGTAGAGCATAAAAGCATCAACGGGCTGAAGGAATCGACGATCGGCAGGCGTGCAGATGTCATCTGCGACCGAAAACCGATGTTGAGCCAGGGAGGGTATGAAGGTTGCTGATTTTTGTGTTGAACCGGAATCCTGTTTCGAGTGAGCTGACGTTGGCGGTGGTTTCTACGGTTGATTCGTTTAACGCAGCTGAATCTTTGAGTCTGTACGGCATGAAATCGCGTGAGGATCTTCCTGCGATGGAGACATTTCGCCGCAGTTTATGGGTTGTTTGTGGTGATCGACGAACGTTGAAGGCCATTGGCCATCCGTTCATGGGGTAGTCGACTTCAGCATACGCTCCGCGCTTGCATTGAGCCTGGTGAAAACCCCCAGAATCACACAATTGAAGGATTCTGCCGGTCGACGTCGTCGATGAATTCACAATGACGGAATGACTGCGCGCGTCCGGACGCGCGGCGCAGCCGGTCACGCGTTCACTGCGAGTTGAACAACCCAGGGCGAAATCGAACTCGGATGTTTAAGGCTGCCTTGACAGTGCGCGGCGTGTAGTTTTCACCTGCTGGCATTCCGTCGACGGGTTTCTCTTCCCTCAATCATCAGGGATGCATGATGTGAGTGGGTCTGCGCTTCTGAAAAAACTTCAACACGGAGTCCGTTGTCATCAACAGGGTGATACCGAAACGGCTGCGCAGATCTATCGGGAAGTTCTCTGCGAAGATCCCGGCAATGCGGACGCGTGGCACCTCAATGGGTTGGTGGAGTTTGCACATGGTGACCGACTGCACGCCGAATCTTCATTGTGGCGTGCCATTCAGCTGAAACCCGATGAACCGGAATTTCAGGCAAATCTGGCGGCGATTTTGGTGCAGCAGAACCGAAGTATTGAGGCCGAATCTGTTTGTCGCAGGGTCCTTCGCATCGACGGATCTCATTGTGCCGCGTTGTCTCATCTGGGAACGGCATTGCGACAGCAACGCCGTCTTCATGAGTCTTTGGAGACATTTCAACTTGCGGCGAAAAAGACGAGTGATGCGGCTGCGCTGTGCAATCTGAGTTCCGTCCTGATCGATCTGGGCCGAATTGAGGAAGCTCGACGGACGCTGGAGACGGCTCGCAGCATGGCGCCTCAGATTCCGCAGGTCCACATCAATCTGGGAGCCGTACAGCGGGAGATGGGTGATTCGTCATCGGCCATGGAATCTCTGCAACGTGCCGAAGAACTGATGCCCGATTCGTTTGAAGTCCATGTCAATCGCGGAAACCTGTTTCTGGACATCGGACGTTCTCTGGATGCGGTCGAAGAGTTTCAGAAAGCCATCGCGATCAACCCGGCCATTCCGTCGGCTGTTGCCGGGCTTGGTCGTGCACTGCAGCAGACGGGAAACTGGGAGGAATCGCTTGAAGCTCATCGCCTTGCAGCCGAACTGGACCCCGACAATCAGCTTTATCAAAGCGCGTATTTGTACAGCGTGAGTCTGAGTCCGGGACTGTCGCGAAAAGAGGTTGTGCAGCGACATGTCGAATGGGGCCGTCGACTTGAAGCTTCGGTACGCCCGATTGAGCGACATGACATCGATCGAAACCCGGATCGACCGCTGCGGATTGGGTATGTGTCTCCCGATTTTCGCAGCCACGCCACGATGAGGTTTGCGTTTTCTTTTCTTCGCGATCATCACATCGCCGACTATCCCGTTGTTCTTTATTCCGAGACCGGTCGCGACGATGAAACCACGAAGGCCATTCGAGCTTTGGGTCACACATGGAGACCGACCAAAGGTTTGAATGACGATGCGCTGGCAGCGCAGATTGTTTCCGATCAGATTGACATCCTTGTTGACCTTGCGGGACACACCGCAGAAAACCGTCTTCCCGTGTTCGCTCGCAAACCAGCGCCGATTCAGGTGTCGTTTCTGGGCTATCCGACAACGACCGGCCTCAGCCGCATCGACTACTTTCTGACGGACGCCATTCGAGAGCCCGGAAACGCTCAAATGTGGTTTAGTGAGCAGCCGTACTTTCTGCCTCACGGAGCCTGCTGCTATGAAGTCCTTGATCAGGCTCTGGAGACCGGGCCCTGCCCGTTTCTGGCCAATGGCTTTCTGACGCTGGGGTCGACACACCGACTGGAAAAGATCTCACCAGAAACTCTGCGTCTGTGGGCACTGGTGATGTCGGCCGTGCCGTCGGCAAAGCTGCTGCTGTTTCGTGACACATTGAAAAGTTCTGCCGTTCAAAATCACCTGAAACAGACTCTGCTGGAATACGGAATCAATACCGCCAGAGTCACCATGGGCTGGGAGTTGCCGGCCAATCATCTGCAGATCTACGATCGAATCGACCTGCTGCTGGACGTGTTTCCGTGGGGAAGCGGCACGGTGGCCTACGACGCCATGTGGATGGGAGTTCCCATCCCAACTCTCGCAGGTGAACGCGGTGCATGTCGAGCAACGGCTTCGATGCTGCATCACTGCGGTTTTCCGGAACTGATCGCAGAAACCCCCGATCGCTATCTGTCAACGATCGTTCGCCTTGCACAACAACCCGAACAGCTTGTCGAACTGCGGCAGAAGATCCGGGCAGCGATGCTGAAAACGGTCTGTAACGGTGCTCAGTTCACGCGGGATCTGGAGGCGGCTTATCGCTCGATGTGGAAACGTTTTCTGACAGGTTCCGCGACGGCAAAGGCTTCGAAACACGCGCGACGCAGGAAATCCTCACGATGAAATCAGTTGCCACGACAGATTCGGCATCGGCCGTTACCGACCACGCGACGCGGTCTCAGGATGTCAGAGTCGATTCATTAAATCCTCTGGTTCGGCAGGTGAATGCCGTTTACCTGCGTCACGTTGAGTCTCGATCATTGTTGCCTGCCGATCAGCTGGCCGACCGAGTCGGGCAGCGCGTGGTTGTTTTTTTGCGCCATGACCGTATTCGAGTCTTCACTGTGGTGCATGGCGACTCGGCGGGTATGGCAGATTTCGTCAGTTTGTCGAATGTTCAGTTTCATGTCGACGCCGCGGCACGACAGCAATCCAATGCCGGCGCCGGCCCGCTTCCGAATACTCGAACGGTGCACGCATTTTTGACCGGTCGGCTGGAGTTCCTCGGAGACGAAGGTTCTCTGCCCTGCGAAAACGCATGGCAGCCCGTTGTTTATCATCCACTACATCATGATGCCTTCATGCTTGCCGAATCGAATCGGCCAGTCTGGTCAGCGGCATCTGCAAAACTGGCTCCCGGACGTTTGAAAGTCTGGGTGCCTCGATCCATGGCCGTTGTTCAAGGTGACACTGATGATTCGAATCTGACGGAGTTCCCGAGATGAAGGAGCGACTCTGCGATTTTGCATGCCTGGGCGGACATCCCGCTTTCCCCAGCCCAGTGGTTCTGGGCGCACCGGTCATTCCGGATCGCGACCGTTTCTTTCGTCGCGTCGAATCTGTCCTGGACCGACGGCAGCTCACCAACGGCGGTCCCATGTTACGGGAATTTGAAAGCCGCCTGTGCGGTTATTTGGGGGTTCGCAACGTTGTGGCGGTCTGCAACGGTACGATGGCCCTGCAGATCATGGCCAAGGCGGCGGGACTCACCGGTGAAGTGATCGTCCCGGCGTTCACATTCATCGCGACCGCACATGCGTTGAGCTGGATTGGTTTGACGCCTGTGTTCGCAGACGTCGACGAAGGCACGCACACGTTGGATCCCGATTCCGTGGAAAGGTGCATTTCACCTCGGACCTCGGCGATTCTGGGGGTTCATCTGTGGGGAAACGTCTGTGATGTCGGGCAGCTTCAGCGTCTGGCTGATCGTCATCACCTGAAGCTGCTGTTTGATGCCAGTCAGGCGTTCGGTTCCGGCCGTGATGGGCGTTCTGTGGGCGGATTCGGTTGTGCGGAAGCCTTCAGTTTTCATGCGACCAAAGTCATGCACTGCTTTGAAGGCGGTGCCATTACGACAAACGATGATGTTCTGGCCGAAGCCTGTCGTCTGCAGCGCAACTTCGGATTTGCGGGGTTCACTGACATTCGATGCTGCGGCATCAACGGAAAGCTGGACGAGATTTCGGCGGCGGCCGGGATTACCAATCTGGAAGCTGTCGACCAGGTGCTGGAAAACAACGGCCTGAAATTCCAACACCTGCGCCGTGTGCTGAACGGAATTCCGGGGCTGACAGTGCTTCAGGGACGTTCATCGTCCGAATGGAATGCTCAATACGCCGTGTTGAAAATCGATGGAGACCAGTTCGGGCTCTCAAGGGATCATCTGCTTCAGGTATTGAGGGCCGAAGGCGTTTTCGCTCGATCTTATTACGTGCCGGGCTGTCACCGCGCGCCGCCGTATGATGTCAATCCCGGACATTGTCCAGTGGATCTTCCCATCACCGAAGATTTGCTGCAGAACGTGATTCAGTTACCAACCGGTCCCGCGATTGAACTCAGGCAGATTGATCTGATCGGTGACCTTCTGCGAGCCATCCACGGCAACCGAAATGAACTCCACTCAGTACTGACGACGTCCGGTTCTCGTTCGGTGTATCACGCTTTGGATCCGGCAAAGCCAGCCATGATTGTCAGATCTGAGGCGGCCTGATGGCCGTGATCAGGGCAATGCAGCATTTTGTAGTCCCGTACTCTGCAATGCTCGGAACGCCGCACGAAGGCACACCTTTTCATCACAGATCACTGTGGTGAGAAATCAAAACGCTGTCGGGATGCAGCATCGTTATGTTGATCATCAGGGGGGACTCAAAGTGACTTACGTATTTGTTGGAGGCAGCCAGCGGTCGGGTACCTCAATCACTCAGCAGCTGCTTTGCCAGCTTCCCGATGCGAATCCATACGTCTACGAAGTGAGTTATCTGCGGCTGCTGGCAAGCAACTATCGAGAAGGGCGAACCGGTTTCGTTCAGAACTTTTCGGCCTACTTTGGAGATCTGCAGTCGTTTCGAGATTTCAATTCCGGTGTCGTGCATGCGTTTCTTGAACATGCTCGAAATCAACTGGGCGGAGCCGCACATCTGATTCTGAAAGAGCCACATCTGACACTCTACTGGCCGTTTCTGTTTGAACTGGTTCCGGAGGCATGGTACCTGATGGTTGTTCGAGACCCTCGAGATGCCATTGCGTCCATGGTCAGAGTCGGCGAGAAGCAGAAAGTGCTCGGTCAACAGTATTTGTTTGTTGAAAGAGATATTGCTGCCATGTGCCGACATTTTCTGTCTTTCTATGAACCTTCGTTTTCCAGCAGCGATGACAGATTCAAACAGCGGCTGGGAGTCATCCACTATGAAGAGCTGATGACGGACCCGTCGAGAATGCTGCGAGATATCTCAAAGTACACCGGGCTTCCGTTTGATCAGATTGATCCGTCCATCCCACCGGATCCGGGCCTCTATCGAAAGGACGACGGCGAAAACGGAAACATGTTTTTGCCCTGGGTCACTGATGTCACCGGTGCAAAGGTGACTCGTTCCCGCATCGGTAACTATCGCGACGTTCTCACTTCCGCCGAAGTCGACATCGTTGAACGCGAGTGTTCAGAGTTCATTGACTGGTTTGGATACCACCGCAAGGCAGCGTAAACGGCGTTGTTCAGTGTTAATCGGGGGCTGTATTGACGTATCAGATTGCGTCGAATGCAGAATCGACGAAGAAATCCGGGCCCGTCTTCCTCGGGAAGATCTGCGCGGAAGGCCACTTCGCGACGTCGCCGTGATCAATAAATGAGGATCGAGAGCAAAATCATGCAGGAAGCAGCATTTCCTTCAACCGTTTCTCCGGGGCAGTCATGTTCTGCGAAATCACACATCAGAGTTGATCCGTCTGTGATGCCAGTGAGCGTCGTGGAGTCACGTAATTCGTTGGCGGAAAGAATGATGCATTCGCCCATTCCTCCGCAGGAACTGATCCGTAATCTGGGCCTGTATCTTCTGCCGATGGAACTGAAACGGTTCCTGTTTTTTACGGAGATCTACCAGCAGCTGATTCATGTGCCGGGGGTGATCATGGAGTTTGGCTGCCGCTGGGGGCAGAACCTGGCGACGCTGCAGTCATTGCGGGCAATTCTGGAACCATATCATCATCGACGACGAATTATCGGGTTTGACACGTTCTCCGGGTTCCCCCACACCAGCGAAAACGACGGCGACGCAGACGTGGTGACTTCGGGCGCCTACAACGTCACCGAAAACTATGCGCAGCATCTCAACGATGTGATGAGTCTGCGCGAATCGCAGTCGCCACTGTCAGACGTGCGCAAGTTTGAAATTATTCAGGGGGACGTGTGCCAGACCGTTCCCCGGTACCTGGCAGAGCATCCGGAAACAATCGTGGCACTGGCTTACTTTGACCTTGATCTCTACCGTCCGACCGCCGAGTGCCTGCAGCAGATTCGTGAGCGATTGACAAAAGGATCGATTATTGGATTTGATGAACTGAACCACTCAGAGTTTCCCGGCGAGACGAGGGCCGTTCAGGAGATTCTGGGACTGAGCAACATCCGTCTGAGAAGAAGTATCTGGAGCGCGGATGAGTGTTACTTGGTTGTGGAATAGACGTGCCGGTTCCGCGCTGGCCGTCATTGCTTGTTTTGAAGGTGCTGTGGCTGTCGGCGTGACATGAGATCGATCACCGCTGCATCGCGTGCGGCTCAGGTCCGGCCGGACGGATTTACTCTTCCTGCAGGAACATTTTGGGTTTGAAGAATGTCACTGTCGACCTCTGACTACCGCCAGATCACGACATGCACCGAAAGCTACTTCGACCGGCTGGGTGACTCACCGCTTGGGATGGGCTGGCCCAATCTGCCCGATGCTCAGACACGTTACGATGTGATGCTGGGGGTTCGCCGAAATCCCGCTGAACCGATTCGGCTGCTCGACTTTGGCTGTGGTACCGGACACCTCTACAGCCACATTCAGCGGACGGCGATTAATGGAATTGACTACCATGGAATCGATTTGTCTTCAAAATTCATCTCAACGGCAAGAGAACGGCATCCGGAAGCTGACTTTCGTTGCGCCGATGTTTTGAATGATCCGGCAGCATTGGGCACTTATGACTACGCCGTGATCAATGGCGTGTTTACGTCGAAGTGTGAGATGTCGTTCGAATCGATGTTTGGCTTTGTTCAGGACATCCTGCGATTGCTTTTCAGCAGAGTACGCTGCGGAATGGCTTTCAATGCGATGAGCAAACAGGTCGACTGGGAACGCGATGATCTGTTTCATCTGCCGATGGACGAACTGGCGTGGTTTCTGTGTCGAAATCTCAGTCGGCACTTCGTGATCCGCAATGACTACGGTCTGTATGAATACACGACGTATGTCTATCAGGACGGCATTTCGCAACCATGAGGCTGTGACCGGTGAGCCTGCCTGTTCAAGGTTTGCATCCGAGCGAAGCTGGTTACAGGACCAGCATGGCAACTTCGTAGAAGATGACCACGCCAAGTACGTCGACCATCGCCGCGATCAACGGATTGGACATGATGGCGGGATCCATCTTGAGTCGGCGGAACAGAATCGGCAAGAGCGTGCCGGCTGTTGTCCCAAGCACAACAATCAAAAACACCGTCAGACCAACCACCGCGGCGCGGTCGGTGCCCTTTTGAAACCAGAGCCAGACGAACAGAAAATCCATCAGGCCAAGAATGCTGCCCAGCAGCGCGGCGATGCACAGTTCGCGCATGACGATTCGTCGATCGACCCAGAATCCGGTTCCCGGCACAGCTGTGTCCATCGGTTGCAGAGCGAACATTCGAATAAACAGGGTTGCGGACTGAGAGCCCGCATTGCCTCCACTGGCCATCACCAGCGGTATAAACAGAAAGATCAGCGCTGAAGTCAGTCCTGCAGGTGCATCTGCTGCACGTGCACCGCCTTCTTCGGTGGCCTTCCGGTAAAAGTCTGCCACTCCTGCCGTCATCAGGGCGACGATTGACAGCAACAGCAGCCAGATACCTCGCTTCCACAAAATGGTGAGCAGCGGTGTGTCTTCGTAGTCGTCGCGCAGAGGTTCAACGGCACTCTGTCGATAGGCGTCCCGGGTTGCTTCTTCCTGAACAACATCCAGCGCGTCGTCGTGGGTCACGATACCGACCAGCCGATCTTCGTTGTCCACAATCGGCATCGCGATAAAGTTGTAGCGAGCAAGTTCCTGAGCCACATCAATTCGATCCTCGTCCACGCGCATGCGAATGACATCGCGCTGCATGATGTCCGACAGAATCGATTCCGGTCGTGCCAGAATCAGTTCCCGGAGCGAGATGGAACCTTCCAGCCGCCGATTGTTGTTAAGAATGTAGATGTAGTAGATCGTTTCACTGTCGGGGGCTTGTTGCCGAAGCTGATTCAGGGCCTCTGCCACCGTGATGTTGGCCGGAAGCGAAGCATACTCCGTGGTCATGATGGACCCGGCGCTGTCCTGATCGTAGGACAGCAGGCGTCGAATATCGTTGCGTTCGGCCTGAGCGATCAGGGGCAGCAGGTCTTCCACACGATCGTGGGGCATTCGCGAAAGCAGGTCAACGCGATCGTCTGCAGACATTTCTTCCAGAAGCTCAGACAGCCGTCGTTTGTCGAGCTGTTCGACGAGTTCCGTCTGGCGTCTCAGCCCGATGTATTCGAAGATCTCGACCCGCAGTCGCAGATCCGCGTGATCCAGAACTGTCCAGACTTCCCGAGGGCTGAGTTCTTCAAGAATATCGGCTACGACTGCGGGATGCAGCACTCGGCAGAATTCACTCAGCCCGTGACGATCCTCTTCCGCGACCATCAAACGGACATCTGGAAGGATCAGGGAACTGTAGACGTCCGGCATGACGGACCTCTCCCGTATCAGCTGCGAACAAATGTCTTGAACGCCAGTCCAAAAAAAAACCTGCCGGGATCTGATCCAGCGGCAGGGTGTTGTTTTGGCTAAAGCACTCAGCCAGCCATTCGGTTATCGCTTGGAGAACTGGAAGCTGCGTCGAGCTTTCTTGTATCCATATTTCTTACGTTCGACCATTCGGCTGTCGCGAGTCAGGAATCCGGCGGATGACAGGTCGTGGTGAGCTTCCGGCATGATGCCCTGCAGAGCTCGCCCGATGCCCAGCAGAATGGCTCCTGCCTGACCGGTTGTCCCGCCCCCTTCGACTCGGACGACAACGTCCACCGAGTTCTCTTTGCCTACCAGTTTCAGAGGTGCCAGGACCGTGTTGCGATCGCGTTCAACACCGAAATATTCATCCAGGCTGCGACCGTTAACAGTGAAGTTTCCGGAGCCTTCTTTGATTCGCACGCGAGCGACGGATGTCTTGCGACGGCCCGTGCCCATTGCGACGCCGAACCGATCCACCTTGCCGCGAACAACCGGAGTGTAGTCCGGGTCAATTTCCGCAGCGGAACTTCCTGAACCAATATTCAGCTCCGGAAGCGACGATGATGGTTCTTCAACCGCAGGTACTTCGGGCTCTGATGCGGCGACTGGCTGGTCGTTGGAAAGTTCTTCTGAAGGTGAATCCGTACTCATTGGGTTTGTGTGCCGTGCGTCGAAAGAAAAAGGCGAGGAGTGACGAGACCGAGAGCTTTATCCGATCAAGCTTTGCGAGACTTCCTGGGCATCAAATGAGCCGGAAACGGAACCGGCTGCTGAGCCTGATGGGTGTGTTCCGGACCAACAAACAGCTTCAGCTTGCTGAGCATCTGACGGCCGAGTTTGTTCTTGGGGAGCATCCGTCGAACCGCTTCACGCAGAATGCGTTCCGGTGCTCGCTGCCAGACATTCACTGCCGAGCGAACTCGACGTCCACCTGGATAACCGCTGTACGACTGGTATGTCTTGGCAGCCATTTTGGTTGAATAGAACGGCACTTCCGGGTGCACCATTTCGCCACCGGAAAACGCAATCTTTTCCACGTTCGTCACGACGACGGCCCCACCACAATCAACGTGCGGGGTGTACGTGGCCTTGTGTTTTCCCATCAAAACCGTGGCGATCTGTGTCGCAAGTCGACCAACTAGCTGGCCGTCCGCATCCAGAACATACCAGTCCTGAAGCTGATCGCGTTCTTCCTTCTTCGCCGTCCATGTCTTTGTGAGCATCGGCATTGCCACGTCACCTTCTTATTTGCCGGACTTCTCATACCGTCCGGCATTCAATTACAAAAAATCAAAATTGGAAACACGTCACAGAGGGGCCCGCACGCCAAATTCGAGCAGGAATAGTGCGGTTGCCGTCCGAAGAGGTGCGGGAATCCCTCGGAAATCCAAGGGTTATCGGCACTTGCGGCTGCGAAGTGCAGGAATTTAGCGACAAAGCGTCACACAATCAACGGTTCAGACGGGAATTCGCAAACCTGAACAATCTTCTGAACGCTCCCCAACGAGTTTCACCGCGGCACCAGCTGGAAATTCGAATTCTGGTCACTTTCTAATGTGTAGTGCTTTGTTACAGCAAATTTTTAGGGTACGACGGACTTCCAGTCCGTCGAGAGGGCCTGTCCCCGTCGGACTGGAAGTCCGTCGTACAACTCAACACGACCCCAATTTTAAGCTGTCACAAAGCAGTAGCCGTCCTCGTGAGACTTCGAAGGCATGAAGTCTAACGATTTCAGCAACTGGTGAGAATCTTCGACTCGCTGCCTAAGCCGCTCGCCGTGGTTCGGAGGTTTGCGGGGACTGAGTGGTTGGCGGCAGGATGGCGTCGTTTGGGTAAGTCCCCGGAGTTCTAATCAGTTCGATGGCTTTTTGATCGCCCGAAACAATTCTCTGCCCGATCAGGTCCAAGCGGTCCATTTCCTTCTGAACAGTGTCCGTGATTTCCGAAATTTGCTCACGAGATGCTTCTGCCGGAACCATTAAAGGGGTTCCGGCGATCAGATAGAGTGTCGAAAATGGCTTGGGAATCAGCATATCCGACCAGGACGCGGGGACCGACCAGAATCGAGTCGCGATGGCGGTTGTTGGAACAATTGGTCGCCCGGTTCTCGAGGACATGTACACGATGCCGTCTTTCATGACTCGTCGAGGCCCACGGGGCCCATCCGGAGTAATACAAACGTGCATGTCTGACTGTTCCAGCAGCTGACGCGTTGCCTGTGCTCCGCCTCGGCTGCTGGACCCGCGAAACTGGGCAATTCCGTTCAGCCGGGCAGCAATGGCGGCGTAGGAACCATCCTGATGTCGACTCATGAGGCCCGCAAGTCGATACGACTTCAGGCCGAAAATCGCAGTCACAATCGCATCGTGCCACAGGCAGAAGCAAAATCGCTCGTTTGTGGTTGGGCGGATATAGGGAGTCCCGTTTTCTGATGCCCGTAGATGGCGAACTCGAACCGTTAGAAACAGAGCCTTCAGGATGACTGTGGCCGTGACCGCCACTGCCCAGTTGAAAACAGGGTGTTTGATTTTCATAAAAACGTCCGTGTTTTGGTTCACACATCACGCCTCATTGACGGGGAAGAAATGATAGCAGACCTCTCTTTGGTTGGGATACCGCAGTTTCCTCAGGCGACCCTCACGGGCCTGTTCAAAAGTGCGATGGGTTTTGATCTGCAACGATCGAGTGTTGAAGGTTGCAACAGTCATTGCGGTCGATCATGTCGAGGCGAGTATCGTTTGGGTCATGCGAGTGGAACCCTCAACTCCAATTCCCCGGCAGTTTCTTGAGAAACCGGACCCAGACCTGCTGTGTTGGAAGAATTTTGAAAAAAACAGGCTGGGATTGAAAAGTCGGAACATCACGTGCTATTCTCACGAAACAACTCGAACTGAGCTTCCGTTCACAGCTATTGTTGTCTGACTTACAGGTCGGGCGCATTATTTTCAAAGGTTTAAGAAGTTCCGGAAGCTACTCGCACGATTCATACGGAGATGGTCCTGACGCTTTCTCAGCAATTCATGGCGAGTTGAACTTTTTGCGTGAGCCTCGAGATGCACTCTCGAGGCTCATTTGCGTTTAGGGGGGACTGATCCCGGTCTACGCGGCAGCTTCAGGTGGCTCATCAGACATTTCGCTGATCAGAATCTCCGCCGACAAATCTGTGCTCGACGTGCACTCGACGTTTTTTCGGGTGGGATGCAGTGGTAAGCCCACGTCAGTGGTCTGAGTCGGATGAATGCTGAACCGTCGGCGAATCCTTAGCCTGGAGGTTTCCTGCGGCTTTCAAATTCTCGTTGAACCTCCCGCAGGTAGTTTGAGGGGAATGGAGTTTCCGTAACGTCCTGATTTGCGAGCGTTTCTTCGGCGTGACGGATAAGTTCGTCAGCGATGTCGGGCGGGATTTCGCAACTGTGTGGCAGTCGGTGAACGTCTTCGTGAGGTGTTGGGCAGATTTCCATTCTGTCCGGAGACTGAATTTGTTCCAGAAATTCTTCGCTGTCGATCCACAGCGACTTTCTCTTTTGAGCGGCTCGTTGAAGTCGATGATCGCTGGACACAATCAGCAGCTGTCTTGGGCTGGGGTGTTTCGCACAAAGATGTTCAATTTGTGCGTCGGCGTCGCCCCGATGTTCGGCAAACCGGATGCTGATTCCATGGTATTCCTGCCGAGTTTGTTCTGTGCTGGTGGACTGGAAAGCGTCATAGACGATCGTGGTTCGGTGACGGACATCTTCGGCCAGCAGCTTTTTCAGCAACACATGCAGTTGATGTCGGCAGTTTTCGAGCACTCCGGGCGCGTAGCGGGATCGGGCAAGCCCGGCGGCGTGCATCAGGTTGTAGCCATCGATCAGTAAGAAGAATCTTTTCATCTGGCGTGCGGCGAAAACACTTGTCTCTGGGGCAGCGGCATCGGCCGTCGCAATTGCGGATTTCGGTTTCCTGGCCGGTCGCTCCAGTGGCGAAAGGTCGATGTCACGTGAAATGCGACCTGCTGTCCGGAATCAGGCGACAAGCGTGAGCTTGCCGTTCCTGGTTTTCCGGGAAGAATGGCCGCCTGCGCGTTCCAATAGATGGTTTCAGGTGTACCAAACCGAAGAACGCTGGGTTATCGGTTGATATGACGAAACCTGATGTTCGCAGGCGAACGATTGCCGGAATAGGGCTGTCCGCAGCCATCGGGATTCTACCCGTCAGATTGGTTGCGATACCGCTTTTTTGGCGATTCGCCTGCAAAAAGGGTGTGTCTGTTGAGATCAGACGGCCGTTCTGTGAGATTCCTGTACGCTGTGCTCTGAAACAGCGTCGCGCTTGGAATCAGAGTGTTATAGTACGAGTCCCTGAACCATGGCAGCCGCTGGTGGTCAGATTGGTATGGACAAGTTGTTTTCTACCGGCATTTCCAGCAGAGTTTTTGTATGTCCGATCGACGAAACCTATTCAACAAAGTTTGGGATCTCCATTCTGTACGCACTTTGCCCAACGGCCAGACTCAACTGTTGATTGGCCTGCACCTGATTCATGAGGTGACCAGTCCTCAGGCATTCGAGATTCTGCGCGATCGCGGTCTGAAAGTCGCCTATCCCGAGCGAACGGTCGCAACGGTCGACCATATCGTTCCGACAGCCGATCAGTCACGACCATTTCTGGATTCGCTGGCGGAGCAGATGATGTCTGCCATCGAAAAGAATTGTGATGAATTCGGCATCACTCTGATGGACCTGAAGGACGGTCGTCAGGGAATCGTGCACGTTGTCGGGCCGGAACAGGGCCTGACTCAGCCAGGCATGACGATTGTCTGCGGCGACAGCCATACCAGCACTCACGGAGCCTTTGGCAGCATCGCTTTGGGAATCGGCACGAGCAACGTCGCTCAGGTGCTGGCGACTCAGACGATGTTCCTCAGTCGGCCGAAGGTTCGTCGAGTGGTCGTGAACGGAGAGCTGGCTCCGGGCGTGTACGCCAAAGACGTGATCCTGCACATTATTCAAAAGCTGGGCGTGCAGGGCGGCGTCGGATATGCCTATGAATACGCTGGTTCCACCTTCGACGCAATGTCGATGGAAGAACGAATGACCGTCTGCAATATGAGCATCGAAGGCGGGGCGCGCTGCGGCTACATCAATCCTGATCAGAAGACGGTTGAGTACCTTCGCGGTCGACCGTTTGCCCCGAAGGGCGAAGCATTTGAACGTGCTGCGGAATGGTGGCTGAGTCTGGCATCGGCTCCTGATGCGGAATTTGACGATGAGGTTGTGTTTGATGCAGCGGACATTGAGCCAACCGTAACGTGGGGCATTACACCAGCGCAGTCGGTTGGTGTCAGTCAGCCACTGCCTCAGCTTGCCGACTGCCCTGCCGGCGAGCGAACACTTCTTGGCGAAGCACTCAGCTTCATGGGACTTGAAGAAGGTCAGCCGATCAAGGGAACTCCGATCAATGTGGCTTTTATCGGGTCCTGCACCAACGGTCGGATCAGCGATTTGCGAGAAGCCGCCCGAGTTGCTCAGGGTCGCAAGGTGGCCGATGGCGTCAAAGCCATCGTTGTCCCGGGATCTCAATTGGTTCGTGAACAGGCCATGCAGGAGGGGCTGCACGAAATCTTCGAAGAGGCGGGTTTTGAATGGCGAGCGGCAGGGTGCAGCATGTGTCTTGCCATGAATCCGGACAAGCTGCAGGGCCGTGAAGTCTGCGCGTCGTCCAGCAATCGCAATTTCAAGGGCCGACAGGGAAGTCCGACCGGACGAACGCTGTTGATGAGTCCCGCGATGGTTGCTGCCGCTGCGATTGAAGGTTGCGTCTGCGATGTGCGGGATCTGGCCGGGGTCATTGCCTGACACTCGCTCTTATCCTGACACTCGCTCTCATCAACCGTGGCACTTCATCGCTCCACAATCTGCTTTGAAAACCCAGGCTGCGTCGAAATCACTTGAATTCAAACGGAACCTTCCATGAGTAATGAAATCAAATCTGTGTCCGGTACCGGAGTGCCCCTGCTGCTGGATGATATCGATACCGATCGTATCATTCCCGCTCGCTATCTGCGCTGTGTAACGTTTGAGGGACTGGGGGAACATGCTTTCGAAGACGATCGGCAGCAGGATCCCGGCCATCCATTCAATCAGGCCGAATTTCAGGGAGCCAGCGTTCTGGTGGCCGGTCGAAATTTCGGCTGCGGATCATCGCGCGAACACGCTCCACAATCGCTGATGCGATGGGGCCTGAAGGCCATTGTGGCGGAATCGTTTGCGGAGATCTTCTTCGGCAACTGTTGTTCGCTGGGCATCGCGGCTGTTCGAGCGACTCGAGCCGATCTCGAAAAACTGGCGGCCGTGATTTCGGCCGATCCTCGAACGACGGTGACGGTCTGTCTGGAAACGTCGACAGCGACGGCGGGCGATGTTTCCGTTCCTGTGCAGATGCCGGATAGTGCTCGAACGGCGCTGGTCACGGGTGACTGGGATTATCTGG
Organism: Planctomycetaceae bacterium; assembly: GCA_020426485.1. GTDB lineage: Bacteria > Planctomycetota > Planctomycetia > Planctomycetales > Planctomycetaceae > JAGQPY01. The sequence goes on along the minus strand of JAGQPY010000062.1, from coordinate 1,979 downwards.
GCCAGCTGCTCAGCGCGGCCGATCAGGTGAACGCTCACGTCGCCACGATTCCGTATTTCAATGACTTTCCGGTTTCCGCCTGATTGATTCTTCGAACGTTGCGGGAGTCGCGAGCGTTGCCTCTTGTCATATGGAAGATCCGTTGAGACGCCCTAAGCGGCAACGCTGTGAAGGATTTCCTGACGGCTGAAACACTGGCAGCAAAAGTCGTAAGACTTCTGAGATTCCACCGGTGATCGTCGGATTCGCTCATGAAGAGTGTTGAGGGTGACCGGCGGTTGAGTTCGTCTTCAGTACTGTGGACTTTTTGTTGTTGACGAAACGGGCCTCGGCATGTTGCAGGGCAATGGCGAAACGGACGGAGATTCGGATGAACGTCTTGCTCTGATTCTTGACGAGCTGGTCAACGCATCGTCCAGCGGAGATTCCTCTGCGGCTCTCGACAACGCTGTGCGCTCGAATCCGGATCTGGAATCTCAGATTCGTGAACTGTATGCCACGGCGATGATTGCACGCGATATGGCGCTGCTGCAGTCATCTTTTGACGATATGTCGATGGGCGGCGACCATGCTGATGCATCGCCCAAATCCGGGTCGCCGATTGGCGCTCGAATTGGTGACTACACCATTCTGCAGGAGCTTGGACGAGGCGGAATGGGCGTCGTGTATCGCGCCTATCACCAGCCACTGGACAGAATTGTCGCTCTGAAGATGATCCCGAATGCGGCGTTTGCCGCATCCAGTGATCTGGCTCGCCTGCGGGCCGAAGCTCTTGCGGCTGCTCGGCTCAGCCATCCCGGAATTGTGCCCGTTTATGAAGTGGGGGAGCACAATGGGCAGCCGTGGTTCAGCATGCAGCTGGTCGAGGGCCGAACGCTATCGGAACGACTGACCGCAGGACCTCTGACGGCGGCGGAGGCCGTCAGAATTATGATTCCCATCGTTGAAGCCGTCGGAGCGGCTCACCGCGCCGGAGTCCTTCACCGCGATCTGAAGCCTTCCAATATTCTGATTTCGGAAACCGGTGATGCTTTTGTGACAGATTTTGGTCTCGCAAAACGCGTCCCTGTTGCCGAGGAACCGCAGGGGCCCATCTCCGGCAGTGACGCCGGAAATCTGACTCAGAGCGGTGCCATTCTGGGAACTCCATCATGGATGTCACCGGAACAGGCGGCGGGGCAGACGGAATCCATCGATGTGACGACGGACATCTACAGTCTGGGTGCTGTGTTATATGCCATGCTGACGGGACGGCCCCCGTTTCAGGCGGCATCGCCACTCGACACCCTGCTGATGGTGATGGAACAGGATCCTCCGGCGATTCGAGTTCTGAATCCCATGATTGATGCGGACCTTGAGATGGTTGTGTTTAAGTGTCTGCAGAAACCCCGAGACCTTCGATACTCATCAACCGATGAACTGCTTAGTGACCTGAAAGCGTGGACCAACCGCGAACCCGTCAGCGCGCGGCGGTCTACTGTGATGAATGTCATTACTCGGCTGTTTCGCGAATCACATCACGCGACCATCCTTCAGAACTGGGGGCTGCTGTGGATGTGGCACAGCCTGGTTCTGCTGGTGCTGTGTCTGATCACAAATGCCTGTCAGTTTGCGGGCGTTCGGGCTCGACTGCCGTACGTTGGAATCTGGGTTGTCGGCCTCGGTCTCTGGGCGGCCATCTTCTGGAATCTTCGTCGTCGAGCCGGACCGATTACCGCTATTGAGCGGCAGATTGCTCACGTCTGGGCCGGAAGTATGATGGCGTCATCGATGTTGTTTGCAGTGGAATCCGTCCTGAACGAACCCGTGCTGGAACTCAGTCCCGTGCTGGGATGCATTGCCGGAATCGTTTTTCTGGTCAAAGCCGGCATGCTGTCCGGAAGTTTCTACATTCACGCCATGGCTATGTTCGCGATGTCCATCGTCATGGCCGCCATGGAAAGATTCTGGGGAAGTCCAAACATCGCGATCTCACTGTT